>JAYNHF010000028.1:7309-32857 GCA_038107695.1 Flavobacteriaceae bacterium
ATCCATCTGGGGTAATAAGTAGTATTGTTCACGCCTCCCACAAAAGGAGTAGGAGTGGCATAATGTCTAACCCACGAATCATTATTCAAATTGTGCATCACCTGATTACCACTTATCGCTTTTAACATGGATGGAAAAAACGCACCAATATGTTTATACTCTTGCTTTAAGGATTCAACAGTTATTTCTGTCGGATTGGTATTCAATTCCAAAAAATCATCTGTACAAGAGTACAGGGTGACCAATCCCATTATTAATATGTAAAAAATATTTTTATTCATTTTTTTTTAATTTAAAAGGTTAGTCTGAGGTTCATACCAATGGTTCTGGTCGAGGGAAGATTAAAATTATCTAACCCCTGAGCATTTCTGTTGGTGCTCATGGCCAATTCTGGATCGAATGGCGCTTCAGCACTATATAATAGATTGTTTCCTATCAACGATAAAGAAGCACTATCCACAGGAATTCCCAATGATGCAGTATCTATATTGTAAGACAAGGACAATTGTGTAAGTCTGATATTGGTTCTGTCATAAACATATGCTTCGCCAATACCATTTCTGTCTCCAATTGCTCTGTACCATAGCTGAGCATCTGCTTTTGAAACAGCGGTACCATTCTCATCAACTCCATTAATATCAACACCCCCATTGTCTCTTGCTTGGCCAGTTCTTAGAGAAACTCCAGCTCCGTCCAACATGGATTCGGTCTGAGAGAATACCTCTCCTCCAAATTTACCATTGATGATAAATCCAGCAGAAAACTTATCTCCAAAAGTGAAGTTGTTAACCCATCCAATACTAAAATCAGGTTCTGCATTTCCAGCATATTCATAGTCTGCTGTTCTGAGGGGCTTTCCATTTTCCATCATGATTCTTCCCTGAGCATCTCTCCTGTATTTGAAAGTATAAAAATCTCCTACAGATCCTCCTTCTACAATACGAGACCGAAAACCCTCACTTGCACCAGTTTCCAACTTGTCTAAGTCATCGTGCAGTTCAACAATTTCATTGTTGTTTTTGGTAAAGTTAATAGTAGAAGTCCATGAAAGATTATCTTTCTCTATGAGGTTTCCACGCAAACTAATTTCAATTCCTTTGTTGACAATCTCACCTGCGTTCACAAAGTATGTGGTGTATCCTGAACCAGAGGGTGCATCCAACTCAAGAAACTGGTCTGTACTCTTGATATTATAATAAGCAACATCCAAACCGATTTTGTTATTCATCAATCTTAAATCCAGTCCAAATTCAGTGGTTTGAATCAATTCAGGTTCTAAATCCGTAAAAGGTTTCTGAGTATTTCTGTTAACACCTCCGGCTGCTGTAATAGTATTGGCTGGGTTGACTCGATTAAAAGGAACTTCGTTACCTACTGTCGCAGAAGATGCTCTTACTTTGGCAAAACTGACGAACTCTGGCAAATTAATCATTTGTGAGATTATAGCAGACAAACCATAGGAAGGGTAGAAATAAGACTCATTTCCTGTACCCGCTAAAGTGGAAGCCCAGTCGTTCCTTCCTGAAACATCTATGAAAAGAAAATCTTTGTATCCAAATACAAGGTTTCCAAACAATGCTTGCTTCTCTACCCTACTGCTCAATGTCGATTGTACTTGAATATTGGTGGGAAGATTTTGAAAGCTAAATTCATTGGCATAGAAAAGAATGCCATTATCTCCAGTAGTAACATTAACTCCCTCTCCAAAAGTTGTTTTCTGAATACTGGCACCCGCAATGGCTGTCAAACTAATATCATCCGTAAATTGGCCATTATAAGTAAAGATTCCATCAGCATAAAACAACTCATCATTAAATCTTCTATAATCCCATCTACCATTGGCACCAGTATTAGTTGGGTTAGAGGTAGCAGCATGTCTTTGTTCGTAGGACTTATTTGAAAAATCATAACTGGCTCTCGCTTGAAAGTTGATTTTGTCAGAAATCTGATAATCTAATTTTAAGCTTGTGATTGCCCTTCTGACTCTGTCCTCTTTTGGTTGCTTATTCAATATCCAATAGGGATTGGATTGATGATGGTCATTAACAAACCAGTTTTGACGATACATATTGGTTGCATCATCAAAAGACTGATATTCATTTTTGAAAGAATCAAAGTCCTTCTGTCTAGGAAACATATACAAGCCTGTCAAAGGATTGAGGTAATAACCAGATGGCCCCCTATTATCAGTTTGTTCGTCAGTTAGAATCATATTTGAGGAAATGGTCATTTTATCATCCAAAAATTTAGTGGACTGTTTAAATGTTACATTATTCTTCTGATACTTAAAATTTGGAACAATCCCAGTAGAGGTTGAGTTGTAGTAGGAAAAATAGGCCGTGGTCTTTTTACCTCCACCAGCAACTGATACAGAATTGATATAATTGGCGCCTACTTGGAAAAAGTCTTCCACAAAACCACTATCATAGTTCCCCTTGGTAGAAGACCAACTCTCTTTAGCCTCTTCGATAGCACCATAGTCATACTGTAATTCTGGAAGATTGATAACATTTTCGAAAGTAACACCAGAGTTAATGGTTACTTTAGCTTCCCCTTCTTCACCAGATTTGGTGGTAATCAATACAACACCATTGGCTCCTTGACTACCATAAAGAATAGATGCGTTGGCACCTTTTAAAATGTTGACACTTTCGATATCATCAGGGTTGATCTGTGAAAGTCCGTCTCCCTGATCAATACCACCCCACATTCCAGGTTGTCCTCCTTTGTTATTTACCATGGGTACACCGTCGATTACAATAAGTGGCTCACTATTTCCACTTAGTGATTTGTTACCCCTCAGCACAATGCGAGTAGATCCTCCAGCTCCAGAGCTACTTTTTCTGATTTCAACACCAGCAGCTCGACCTGTTAAACTGTTTGCAAAACTCATATCCCTTGCTTGGGTCAATTCCTCTGACTTGACTGTTTGGCTAGCATAAGAGAGCGTTTTTTCCGCTCTTTTAATCCCCAAGGCTGTAACGACTACCTCTTCGAGTAAATCCTGTTGAAGTGCAGTGTTGAAGTCGGAATTTTCTGACACTGTTATTTCTTGGGTCGAATATCCCACAAAACTGATGGATAAAGTTTGTCCATCGGATGCGTTAATGGAATAGTTCCCATCGAAGTCGGTGGTCGTTCCTTGGTTGGTTTCTAGAATAACGACAGTCGCCCCAGGTAGTGGGATTCCTGCATCATCGGTGACGGTTCCCTGTATCGAGCGATCTTGGGCAACTACCGCCGTTGTAACAAACAAAAACAATGCAAAGCACTGTTTGGCATGGTAAGTTAATTTCATATTTCTAAGATTTGGTTAATTAAAGGTACATAAACAGTATCATAACAGGTGTTTTTTATCATAAAATTTTATATCTTATTTTTTGAATAAAAAATTCTTTTAAAAAAATTAAATCCTAAAATCAAACCGTATGTTCCTAAAAATATCACGTGTTTTAATTGCCATTGTACTGAGCTTAATGGTCATAAGTTGTGGTACTTTAAAAATCGATCAGCCGAGTCAAAAGAAAAAAACAGAGCTTCCCCCAGATGTGGGATCTAACAAGTATTCTAAAAAGAGGAGTGGAAAGTAATTTTTTTTAAAAACACCTTTGTGTCTGTCAAAAGTATTTCAATTATCGTTTCAAAAAGGAAAGGTTTCTTTTGAATCCCTCATAACGAGTTCTTTTGACTGCACTGTTTTTGAAAAGAACTTCAAAAGTAGCTTCGGTAAGTTCTTCCCAGTCTTTTTTGTTAAAATTAAGGAGTTCGGGATTGGGATCGAACAGGGGTTCGTTGTGGGACATTGAAAATCGGTTCCAAGGGCAAACGTCTTGACAGACATCACAACCAAAGGCCCAGTCCTCCATTTTGTTTTGAAATGCATTTGGGATTTGGCCTTTCAACTCTATGGTAAGGTAGGAGATGCACTTACTCGCATCGATATTGTAAGGGGTCAAAGCTTCTGTGGGACAGGCGTCAATACAAGCGGTACAGCTTCCACAATGATCGGTGACTGGAGTGTCGTATTCGAATTCCAAATCGGTGATCAATTCTGCGATAAAAAAGAAAGAGCCTACTTTTTGGGTAATCAAGTTGGTATTTTTTCCCATCCAACCCAAACCGCTCTTTGTTGCCCAAGCTTTGTCCATCACTGGAGCAGAATCGACAAAAACCCTGCCATTGATCTCTCCAATTTCCTCTTTGAGCGAAAGAAAGAGTTGTTTGAGTTTGTCCTTGATCACAAAGTGATAGTCGGTACCATAGGCGTATTTTGAGATTTTAGGAGCATCCTGAACTTGTTGAGCTTCGGTGTAGTAGTTGAGTAAAAGAGAAACGACGCTTTTGGCTCCAGGTACCAACAAACGAGGGTCAAGACGTTTGTCGAAATGGTTTTCCATATAGCCCATTTTGCCGTGTTTTCCGTCTTTGAGCCATTGCTCTAAACGGGGTGCTTCCTCTTCCAAAAATTCGGCTTTGGAGATACCACAGGAAAGAAACCCCAAATCTTTGGCGGCGGTTTTGACGAAGGCAGTTCTGCTTTGTAAAGACAACATATTCTTAAATCTCAAATAAAAGATTTAGGACTATGGCAATTTAACAGAAAAACAAACGCCCTCGGTGTAGAATGGCAAATTATTGCTTCTGAGGTACTGAAATTTTGGTTTGAACCTTTTCTGCAATGTATTCTCCTACTTTTTGTCCTTGAGCAACCCCTTCCTCAATGGCCATGGTGTAGTGAATACCTCCATAAAGCCTAGATATTGCAGCTTCTTCAGAGGCCTCTAAAAAGGAATTGAATTTTCTTTCTGGCAAGTTATACTTTAATTCTATTGTATCGTTGAATTGAAAATTGTCCCCAAAAATATTGGTGAGACTGATGGCCGCAGCTCTGGAAATGACGGAATGTCCGCTGGTGTATTCTGGAAAAGGTGGGGTTTGCAATAAGGGCATCCAATCTTTGTCGTAGTATTCATTGATCAGGGTTTCGGGTCGGACTACCAAGGTTTCCCATTTCTCGTCCCAACAGCTTATAAAAGCATCGAATAGTGTAATGGCAACATTGGCATAGGCATTGATGGCCTGATGAAAATTGTAACGCGCTTGTCGACAAGCAATGGTGGTAATGCCCATCCAGTGCCCTCCGGGAGTTATCTTTTTGGTAGCAAACATGACATGCCCCTTGTGATGGGATACGTAGGGATTGCAATCCCAAAATTGTGCGATGGCCTTTTGTTCTTTGGTCAATTGTTTTCCGATTTGATAGACCTCTTCGAGTTGTTTTTGGAAAGGAGATCCTTTGGAAAGATCAAATGGTAAAGGTGGGTTGGGTCGGAATTGTGCAGCAGAATCCAAAACCAAGGTTCTGATTTTATCCCAATGAGGTTCAATGCCGTCCATATAATCGGGAGGAGTGGGTTTCCAAAATTGGGACTCCTCTCGTATGGTGTATTTGGGGAAAGTTCGAGTTTGGTTGTACATATCTTTGGAAGCCCAATCCAAAATATATTCAGCCACTTGATTCCCATATTTTTGAGAAGCTTTTTCCACCCTTCGAGGTAAGTGATGTTCCGATAATTTTAATTTGAGATTTTCTTGAAAAACATCCATTTTGTCTTCTGAAAAAATTAAAGCCTTCCCCACAGTATTAAAAGCAAATAGTGCAGCCAAGTGATGATCAATGTTTTCTGTGGATGTTTTTGGAATGGCTCCAAGACCTTTTATTTGACCCTTCAATGAACGGTATTCTTTTGGATATTTTAACACCATGATTTCATAAGCCGCGACGATGGGATAAACATAAACCCTTGCAGCTACTGGTGGTGAAAAAATATCATAGACAGAAACATCAGTAAGGTTTTCGACTGCACTGTGGAAAAGTTCGGCATCATTTAGTATTTCTGAATCGAATTGTTTCTCGCATTTTAGCAATAAATAGGGGAGTATAAAAAAAAATAAAGCCTGATCTATTTTTATCATTTAATTAAAGTTAGCGGTTTGATTTATGATACCCTTTAATTTTTTATTCTTTTACATATTATATGAGGGATCTAAAATTGATTTTACAATCAAATATTTTCATACTATTTCTCTTCAAACACCAAAAGTTTATCATTGTTTTGAGTTACTAATATCAATTTATCACCATTCTTCATATTAATTTTTTTTACATCGTTACCGAAACCATCAACTTGAAATCCAGAATATTGCTGCTCTTCAATATCATTAATTTCTGTAACAAGTCCATTGAAAGCATTATTATTTCCCTCAAAGGGATTACCGCCAAAATCGTTTCCAACAAAGAAAATTCTATAATCAGAAGAATTAACTTTATCGATCAACATTGAGTTAACAGGCCCTAATTGAAACATAAGGGGTAAAGGCCTATATTCAAATCTTCCTCCTCCTAAATTTTCAATTAAAATGGATTTATCCTCATTAACAATTAGTCTCTCTGCTCCTTTAAAATTATTATCTTTTAAATAATCTTCTTTTTTTGCATTAGAAAACTGACTATAATTTGAAAATTTTTGTCTGAAGTATGGACTTTGTTGTATCAAGTTACTCCAGAAATGATAAGGATATTGTTTTAACTTATTTTTTTCATTTTTCTGGTATGTAAAAACTATTGGATCTACTACTCCGTTATCATCGATATCTTGAACAATTATTTCTAAAGGAGTTCTAACACTAATATTATACATATTATTAATCCCTACATTCCCAACTACTAAATCAAAATCCCCATCAAAATCATAATCCAAAGTTTCAATACAACTCCATAACCCTTTGGTTTTTTTTAAAACTTCATCCCCAATCCTTTCAAATTTTTCATTGTTATTTTTTAAAATTTGAATGGAAGAAAATTCACCAACGACTACCAACTCATCCATGTCATCATTATCAATATCCACCCAGTCAGCATCAGAAACCAACTTTAGTTCATTCAAAACCTGTCTTTCAAGAATCCCATTATTATTTTTTAGTAAAAAGCTTTTATCAGCTAAAGGATACTGTCCTGGAATATTTTTCGCTCCAACAAATAGGTCAGTATAACCATCATTATCATAATCATTTGTTACCACTATTGAGCCATTAGC
This sequence comes from Flavobacteriaceae bacterium, assembly GCA_038107695.1. Taxonomy (GTDB): domain Bacteria; phylum Bacteroidota; class Bacteroidia; order Flavobacteriales; family Flavobacteriaceae; genus UBA8316. Next base: position 14,407 of record JAYNHF010000028.1, read on the forward strand.
AAATATTGGATCTTTTAATTCTTGTTGTATAAAAACCCCTAATCCATTATTAATATATAGCCTATCCTCCAATTTGATTTTTTCTCTGTTAAAATAACCTCCTCCAGAAACCAAATAGAGGTCTAAATCTCCATCATTATCAAGATCAAAAAGAGCCATGCTTTCAACTTTATAATCCAACATTTTTTCATCCTCGAATAAATTGGTGTTCTCAAATTTTGAGTCTTCTGTTTGAAAAAATATAACTGGCGAATTTCCTTTTGAATTACTAACAATAAAATCCTCTCGACAATCACCGTTAATATCACCTACAACAATGACAGGTCCATTATCTGATATTTTATTCATCAGTAAAGGCTTATATGCAAAATCATTTACCTGCTTTTCTCTATGAATAAAATTGATACCATATTTTGATGACACTTCGTGAAATTTTTTTTTTACATTTTTATTTACAAATGGAAAATCAAGTTCCTCAGAAGATATTTGTTTTGACTTTTTATGATGAATCTCATACCTCTGATTTGAAGCCAAATTATCGAGTAATGAGAAGTTTCCATCATGCCATAAAACCTCCACTTTATCAATTTTGTTATGATTTCCTAGTCCAAAATGAATTAATGGATCAATACTAGACATATAACCTTTAGACAAATATACCTCGTGAATTTGAAATGAATTATCGGCAAATCTAATGACAACCTTACTCCCAATCGCCAATGGATTTTTCTTGTCTCCTATTAGTTTAAATTGAATATAGTTTGTCTTTTCATGATTTGATTTATTTTCAAAAATAAAAGCCTCATCATTAATATTGTTAATTACATAATCCAAGTCCCCATCAGAATCTAAATCTGAATAAATGGCTCCGTTTGAAAAAGATTTTACGTTTAATCCCCAACTTTCATTTACATTTTCAAAAGTAAGGTCTCCTTTATTTTTAAATGAATAGTTTTCAATCTTAACTATTGGGATAGAATCCAACAATTTTTCTTTACTGACATAAGTTTCAACTTCCAGTCGATAATTGGCAAAATCCATATCAGTAATATCTCTTGGAAATCCATTTGTTACCAGTATATCTTTAAAGCCATCATTGTCGAGATCTGCAAAAAGTGGTGACCAACTCCAATCTGTCTGGTGGATTCCAGATAAGCACCCTATTTCTTTAAAAGGCCTTGATTCATTAGTCCCCATGAACAACATATTTCTAATATACTGAGCTTCATAATTCCATCGTTTGTTCAGGTCATCTTGTGTGTATGAATAACCTGATATAGTGGTCTTTTTTCTTTGATGTGTTTCTCCTAACATATCCAGTGTAATAAGATCCGTAAAACCATCATTATTGAAATCGGCAGTGTCAGAACCCATTGAAAATTTACTCTGATATGGTAAAAATTCTGAGATTTTATTTAAAAATGTACCATCTTTCTGATTAATGTAAAGAATATCGTTGGTTAAGTAATCATTGGTTATATAAATATCCGGCCAATTATCTTTATTAAAGTCAGATATGGTTACACTTAACCCAAAACCCTCGATTTCAATGCCTGCTTCCCTAGAAACATCTGTAAAGGTACCATCTCCATTATTTCGGAACAATTGATCTGTACTTGGAGCTGAGCCATCCTTGATTTTTGTTCTGTACTTGTTGGGGTAAATATCATTTTGTTCATTATTAACTACATACAAATCAAGCAATCCATCTTTATTATAATCGAAAAATGTCGCTGCCATACTATTAGAATTACTGTCCACCTTGTAATCATTCGCTTGCTCTTCAAAAAAAGGCTCTCCATCTTTGTTTGGTCCTTGATTTATGTAGAGTAAGTTTTCTCTTCTGTTTTTGTACATTGCTGTACAAACATAAATATCTAACCAGCCATCTGAATTTACATCAGCAACAGCTAGACCAGTAGACCATTTTTCAGGAGCTGAGATTTTTGAAGTTTCTGATATATCTTCAAAAATTAATTCCCCTCTGTTAAGGTATAAGCGATTCTCAACTTGATTTCCAGAGAAAAATAAATCTGAAAGCCCATCATTATTAAAATCTGCTGCTGCAACTCCTCCCCCATTAAATATGTATTCATTTGTAAGAATATTAAAAACATCAGTCTCAATAATTTTATTATTAAAATCAATGTTTGTTAATTCACTTGAAAGTCTTTTAAAAAGCTTTTGATCTGGCGGTTTGCAACAAATTAAAATTAGGAATAATAGAGAAAATATTTTTGGACGAATATTCTTAATTAACATGATTTTTAAAAAAACCACACAAGTCTCCTTATGTGGTTTATGTTTATTTGATTAAGATTTGGTTTAGTAATTTGGATCCTGAGTTAATGTAGCTTCACCCTCTGAAAATGACCTTTCAATAGCATAAGTTGGAATAGGATAAAACTCATTTTTGGGAGCCGTAAATTGTTTTCCTTGAAGGTAAACTCTAAACTCAGATTCTCTTGATATATAATCATTGAGAATTTCATCCTGGACACCCCATCGTTGTAGATCAAAGAATCTATTCCCTTCCATAGCAGTTTCAAGCCTTGTTTCATAACGTACAGCTCTTCTTGCGGTAGCCTGATCTGTCCATGGCTGAGTATATTCTCCAACATTGTAATTAGCAGCAGGATTGGAAGTTGTGGTAAATTCTGCGCGTGTTTCTCCTTGAATAGCCTCTGGTACGAAACCATCAGGATTGGAAGCTCTTGCTCTCAATCGGTTAATGAGTATTCTAGCTTCATCTAATTTTCCTAATTCCACTTTTGCCTCAGCAGCCCACAGAATAACGTGACCCAATCGAAGTATTCTAAAGTTATTGGCAGATAGGTTTCCCCAACCACCAATACCAAATCCCTCTGGCTCAGCTACATGTTTTTTTGAGAAATAGGGTCCTGCGTAAGTCAAATCTCGGATATAATCCACTTGCATTATGTGAAATCCTTTATAAAGAATTCCTGGTCTACCAACTGTGTGATCTAATCTAGGATCAACTGATGGATTCCCTATGGGCTCACCAATATTATCTCCAGTTGGGTTTGTAATATGATTTGTTTTCCATGATCCATCAAGCAAGGGTAATCCATTTTCATCTGTTTGAAAGAAATCTACCAAATCTTGTGGTGCCTGAAGGAAACCACAACATCCCCATGGAGCAATGTATGGGTGAGCCAATCCAATCTCAGCATTAGATGCGTTAGTGTCAGCGCTGTTTACGGCATATTGAATTTCAAAGACGGATTCTTTATTGTTTCTTGTTGCCACCAAATAGTTGTCTTCAAACTTTGGAACAAGATCGAAAGGACCGTTATTTATAATATCATCTAGAATTGGTTCGGCTCCTGTCCAGTCAGATTGAAAAACCTTAGCTTTAGCAAGATATGCTTTCGCAGCCCAACTTGTGGCTCTACCCACCTCACTTTGGGTTGAGGGAAGGACAGCCGCAGCATCAGAAAAATCTTTCTCGATTTGAGCCCAAATTTTTCCTGAATTAGGAACCTTAGAGGCTTCTAAATCATCTAGGCTAAAATTTTCTTCTCCAACATATTTTGGAAAACGATACATTTTCTGTAACTCAAAATGTTGCCATCCTCTAATAAATTTTGCCTCTGCTATAATTTCAGCTTTTCTACTAGCGGATAGGTCATCTGCCATTTCAGCACTTAATATCACATCATTAGCTCTTGCAATACCCCAGTATCCCGAACGCCACTTATCACGATTATGTGTATTAAAAGTGTTGAAATCATATGTTTCAATAAATGAATGTTCTGGCTGATCGCCTGCATCTGTTCCCTTGAGTGCGTCATCAGAGGAAATGGAACCAAAAACCCACGCCCAAGTTGAATAATACCAAGTTCCTCCGCCATCCATTCCATATCCTGACAAGGTTCGATAGGCTGAAATCAATTTTCCCTCTACTCCTTCTGCATTATTTAATGCAGGGCCAGAAAGTGAGGCTTGTGGCTCTTTTGTCAAAAATTCATCACTACACCCAAAAACAGCCAAACCAACTATAATTGATGCAGTTATTACTTGTTTTAATTTGTTCATTTTGATAAGATTTAATTAAAATAATGATAGATTCAATCCTACTGTAATGACTTTGGATACAGGCATGAAACCCCCGTCATATCCAATTTGAATATCATTACCTGTTTGTATTTCTGGATTCAAACCCGAATATTTGGTAAACGTAAATAGATTTTGTCCTTGAAGATAAATTTGACCTCCAGAGATACCTAGGATATCTTTAAGTACATCCCCGAAAGTATAGGTTAATTGAATATTTCTCAATCTGAAATAAGAAGCGTCCTCAATTAAATAACTAGAAGTTCTACTGCTAATTTGATCATTTGCATCCATAATAGGTGAAGTAGCGTTTGGATTGGCAGCAACCCACTGATCCTTTGGAGCAGAGGGATTACTCGGTTGCCATGCATTATGCAGCGCTCTCACTGAACGATTTCCTTGAAAAGTATTGAAATCTGCAAAATAACGAACATAGTTATAAACGTCATTTCCTTTTACACCATTCCCAAATATATTTAGGTTTAAGTTTTTATATTTTAGATTAAGATTTATTCCATAGACAAAATCAGGATGTGGATTTCCGATGATGGTTCTGTCATCATCATCAATTTTCCCATCGTCATTAACATCAGCGTATTTAAATTTCCCTGGCGCATTGTATCCGGTAGTTCCATAGGGTACCCAAGCATCTGCTTCAGATTGAGATTGAAAAATTCCCAAGACTTTAAATCCATATAATGAGGATATTGGGTCGCCAACTGAAGTTCTTGTCAAAGAAGGAACCCTTCTATTCGAACCTAAAACTGGGGTATCAAACTCATCTAGTTTTTTTACCTCATTTCGATATGCAGAAATATTCCCTCCAACACTAAGCCTAAGATCATCATTAAAATCATGAATCCAGTCAAACGCAAAATCAATTCCTTCATTATACATCTCTCCAACATTCACAGCAGGAGCACCCGCATCTCCAGCTGAATATACTACAGGTACTGTGAGCAACAAATCAGTAGTTGTTCTATTCCACAGATCTAATTCAATAAAAAGAGCATCATCAAATAGAAGTGCGTCAAAACCAAGATTGTTAGAAACTGTTGCCTCCCATTTAGCATTAGGGTTTCCAAATTGAGCAGGGTCATAACCCAATGTTGATGATGAAGCGCTACCGTCAATAGGGTATCCTGAATTATAAGAAGTTGATCGGAACTGTGTATATGCATTATAATCACCTATTTCTTGGTTTCCCGTTTTACCCCAACCATATCGTAATTTTAGATCATCAATCCAAGTAACATCTGACATGAAATCTTCTTCAGACAATCGCCAACCTAAACTAAAAGCTGGGAAAAGTGCACTATTTGTAGCTGATTTAAATCGTGAGGATGCATCATTACGTACAGTTACCTGTGCAAGATATTTATCGTTATAATTGTAGTTTGCCTGAGCAAATTGAGACCAAAGTGAAAAGTCCTGGTAAATGTTTCCATAGTTACTTGCTGTGCTTTGATTACCAAGGTCTAAATAACTGATGATTGGAGTAGTTTGAAATGGAAAACGTTGTCTCGCAGCACCAAAGAATTCTCCAAACCCTTCTATTGCCTCTACACCCATGTAAGCTTTTACATTATGAGTATCATTAAATATCCTCTCCCATGAAAGCGTATTGGTCCATGTCCATTGATACTCCCATGTATGAAAACTTTGCGAACTATTGATAAAATTTCCTTCTACATATTCAGGTTGAGGTCTTCCTATGTCTAAACCTCGAATATTTTCAATATTTACTCCAAAACTTGATTTTAGCTTAAAATCATTAGCAATTACCAATTCAGTAAAAACATTTCCAAAAATCCTACTTCTCCTTATTCTATCATCTTGATCCCTGTATAATGAAGCATATGGATTATAGTTGTTCCCTAAATTAAGGCCCCTGGAACCAGCAAAGTTTCCTTTAATATCTCGGACAGGTAATAATGGGTGATGCTTATAGGATCCAGATACTGCATTCTGTTCGCCATCATTTGAATATCCTCCCTTTCTATTGTCTAATGAAACAGCGAAGTTTTCTCCAATTGTCAATCGATCGCCCAAAGTCTTAGTTGAGGAGTTTAGTCGAATTGAAGCACGCTGATAACCAACATAATTAATTACAGCATCTTGACTGAAGAAATTTACTGTAAAAGCATACTGTGATTTCTTGGTTGCAGCACTTGCGTTAAATTGATGACTAACAATTGGGGCATTGGATCGTGTTACCTCATTCCACCAATTGGTATCTGCCGAGCGAGTAATGGCATAAATATTATCAGGTGTCAAAGAATATAAGTTTTCATCTACAGTTGAAGCTCCACTTGGGAAAACATAATTAGGAATTCCAATCTCTGGGTTTTCCGGTGTGCCACCGAAAGAGTATTGACCGTGGGATGGTGTTTTTCCAGCATAGTAATCTGCCAAGTACAAATATTTACCTAAGCCTTTTGCGTCTAGTGCGTCAACATCTGCAGCTGTATTTTGCCAACCATAAAAAGTACTGTAACTAATTCGGGGTTCACCCACCTTGCCTTTCTTGGTGGTTATTATAATAACACCGTTTGCAGCACGTGATCCATAGATTGAAGCAGCTGAAGCATCTTTTAAAATCTGAAAAGATTCAATATCACCTGGATTTAAATTACCTTGGTTTTGTGAGGGAACACCGTCTATAATGTAGAGGGGGTTATTGTTCCCTATTGTACCAAAACCACGAATACGAACTGTTGCCTCTCCTCCAGGGGTTGCATCACTTACTACTGAAATACCAGATGCTCTACCCTGCATTTGTTGTGAAAATGTAGTAGCAGGAACGGCAGTCAAATCATCTGCTTCAATAGTTGAGACTGCGCCAGTAATATCTCTTTTAGACTGTGTGCCATATCCCGTCGTTACAATAACCTCCTCGAGTTTATTCCCCTCGGTTAGACTAACTATAAGCTCATTATTGTCAATAGTTATAGCCTGAGTAACGTATCCTATAAAAGAGATTTCAAGTATTTCGCCTTGATTCGCCTCTATGGAAAAATTACCGTCAAAATCAGTAGTAGTAAATTTATTTGTGTCTTTTAAATGTACTGTGGCACCTGGGAGAGGGCCATCATCACTGGTTACAAGTCCAGTAACTGTCTGAGCATAAATTCCAGTCGTCAGCACAAAGGCTAGAATTACCAGAACTCTATTAAAAAAAATTCTTTTCATTTTAGGTTAAGTTTATTTATTAATTTGGGTTTAGTTGAGTTTAATATGTTAAAGATTTTAGGTAGCGACAAACATATCATTTTTTTTAAATTTAACATAAGTCTTAACAAAAATTACTTCAATAAAATTTACATATAACTATTATTATGTAAAATAAAATCGATTTTTTATTCACTATAAATTGCAAAGTGTCTTATGTGATAAATCTAGCGGGGATTCACAAAAATAGATTTATGAATGGAAGTGAAAGATTATGCCCCACTTCAAATGATAAAATGGTTTAAAACAATCCTCCTTGGTTGTCCTTGATTCTTCCAAGATGTTTATAGGCCAATTCTGTTACCTCCCTGCCCCTAGGGGTCCTGACCAAAAATCCTTCTTGGATTAAAAAAGGTTCATACACCTCTTCTATGGTTTCTCCATTTTCAGAAACAGCGGTGGCAAGAGTGGTAATTCCAACCGGTCCTCCTTTGAATTTATCAATGAGTGTGGTCAGGATTTTATTGTCCATTTCGTCCAATCCATGGGCATCAACATTAAGTGCATTGAGTGCGTATTGGGTGATCTCAATATCGATATTGCCATCTCCTTTTATTTGTGCAAAGTCTCTAACCCTTCTGAGTAAGCCATTGGCAATCCTTGGGGTACCTCTACTTCTACTTGCTATTTCGATGGCGGCTTTAGGGGTAATGGGAACATTAAGAATGTTGGCACTGCGCTCCAAGATGGTGGACAAAAGTTCTGTTTTGTAATATTCCAATCGGCTGTTGATTCCAAAACGAGCGCGCATGGGAGCCGTCAACAGTCCCGAGCGAGTGGTGGCTCCTACCAAAGTAAAGGGATTGAGAGTAATCTGAACGGTACGGGCATTGGGACCCGTTTCGATCATGATATCAATCTTATAATCTTCCATTGCAGAATAGAGGTATTCCTCTACAATGGGACTCAATCGGTGAATTTCGTCGATGAACAAAATATCTCTGGGTTGAAGGTTGGTCAGTAATCCAGCCAAATCGCCAGGTTTGTCCAGCACGGGACCAGAAGTCATTTTAATCCCAGCTTCTAGTTCGCTGGCCAAGATATACGCCAATGTTGTTTTTCCCAAACCAGGGGGACCGTGAAAAAGGGTGTGATCTAGTGCTTCTTCACGTTGATTGGCTGCGGCCACAAATACTTTAAGATTTTCCAAAATGCTTTCCTGTCCAGCAAAGTCATCAAAGCTATCGGGACGCAGCGCTCTATCAATATCTTTTTCCTCTGGAGAAAACTGATCTCCAGATGGGTCTAAAAACTCATTCATCTGTAACAAAGATAAATGATTAATGCTTAGCAATTAAATCCCTTAGAGATGTTATTTAACCTAGGAATGTTGATTAATTTTAATGATTTCCCTTTGAGTAAAATCAACCCCTTGTGCTCAAAAGATTTTAACATTCTGATGGTCGATTCTATGGTAACGCCAATGTAACTGGCCATATCCTCTCTCTTGAGGTATAATTTCAAATTGCCCTGTTGATCTTCCCCAAAGGTTTTGTGAAGATGGATCAAGAAATGAGCCAAACGCTCCATCATTTTATTTTGTCCCATGATAACGATTCTATCATCAGTATTTTTAAGGTGTTGCGCAAAAGTCTCCAAAAGTTGATTTAAAAAAGTTCGATTTTTCAATAGTGTATCAAAAAAATTCTTTTTACTGACATAACAAACCTCAACAGGGGTTAAGGCCCTCGTTTTTAGGTTGGTTGTCTCTCCATTAAGGAGGCATCTAATTCCCAATAAGGTTCCTTCTTTCAAAAAATGAATGATCTGTTCTTTCCCATTGGCACTCATCTTTGATATCTTACAAACTCCCTTTTTGATACAATAAATCCCCTGAAGTTGTTGATGCTCATCAAAAATCAAATCCCCCTCATTAAACTTCAAATCAACAACAGACTCTTCATTATTCATCTGTTTTCTCATACAAAATACATCGGGGGTTTGGCAAAAGTTACAATAGGTCATAATTCTGGTAGTTTGGTTAATATAAATTTACAAAAACATGACAATTGTCAGTGTCAAAACGAAAGAAGTTATGTTCAAATAGTTACTAGAATATTCATAAACACAGCGCTACAGTCAATGAAAATGACAGAACTCACTTTCATTTCCCCAAGGGTGTTTGATTTTACACTGAGCTATCGGTTTGGGAATTCCTAATTGGTCGCCAAGTGATCAATTACTTGAGATAAAGCATTTAAAATCTGAAAAAAAGCTCTAAATAGAGGATCAAAAATCTTTTCGCCTGGACAAGACTAGGATTCTCAAAACTGGGAAAACAATCCAAAACAAGAGGAGTGTAAAAGACAACCACTGACCGAAGCTCGTTCCAAAAAATTTCTTAAATATCGCTCCTGTATAGCCTAATAAAGCAGAAATATCCAACTTCAAAAGAATGAGTATTCGCGATAAATCGATTGGATTAAGGATGATTCCTATCAGGGAAACTTTCTCCAAAGGGTACTCCTCTAACAAAAGAAGAATCAGCAAAAATATTCCATCATAAATGATCGCAAAAAATAACCATACTAAGATCGCAAAACCAAATCCCCGGATTTTATCACCATTGGCCAGAGCAATAGTAAAAGCTATGGCGGTAAAAATAAATGTCAAAAAGCTTCCAATGATTAATAAAGACAAAAAATCAACGATGACATCGCTTTTGAATAATCCATAAATCAGGAAAGGAATTCCCAAGCCTAAAATCAAGCTCAAGCTCAAGGAAAATGCAACGCCCAAATATTGTCCCAAGAAAATGTACTTTCTGTCAATAGGTTGGGCAAGTAATAATTCGGTAAATTCCTGAGAATTGTAATAATACATTATTCCAAAGATTGTTCCGATCAGAGGAACCAAAACGATGATGACATTCATCAGCGTAATGATGGCTTTTGACAAATCATGATTTAAAAACAGAAGGACTAAACCCAACAACAGGTAGAAAAAGAAGTACACATAACTCCATCGGCTACGCATCAAATCAAAGAAACTGTATTTGAGGATTTTAAGCATGATGGTTGGAGAGTATTGTCCCAATAGCATGTTCTAAATTGGGCTGTTTTGTGCTTTTTTTTAGTTTGGGAATAGACCCCTTGAAATATATTTTACCTTCCAATAAAAATACGACCTCATCAGCAATCTCCTCGACAAAACTCATAATATGAGAGGTGATAACAATTGTTTTTCCTTTTTGTTTTTCAGCTTTGATAATGTCTTTCAATTGGATAAGTGATAGGGGATCCAAACCTGTAGTGGGTTCATCGAGAACCAAAATCGAGCTGTCGAACATAAAGGTGAGTACTATATTTATTTTTTGTTTAGTACCTCCGGAAAGATGAACCAATTTCTTATCCAAAAAAGGCTCCAATTTAAATTGTTTAATCAGTTGTTGATCATCGGCTTGGGTTGGGCGTAAATCTTTTATCATTTTTATCAATTCCTTGACTTTTAAATTGTGGGGAAAATTAGCTGATTGAGGTAGGTAACTAATTTTATTTCTGTAATGAGGTCTTTTTCGAATATCCTCACCAATAACTTTAATGGATCCTGAATTGGGAATGACCATTCCCAAAAGGATTTTAATGAGTGTTGTTTTTCCTGAGCCATTTGGACCCAATACAGCAATGATTCCCCCTCCACTTATGTTTAAATCAATTCCTTTCAAAACTTGGTTTTGACCAAATGATTTAAATACATTTTGAAAATTTACCATACTATTTTTCGAATTGAGGGGTTTTGATCCAATAAGTTATCGGGAGTAAAAACAGGAGATACTTTTTCAGAAAAATCAATTAGGCTCATGAATAAACTACGAAGTAGAATAATGGTTTCTGGTGTTCTATTTGCTACATACGAAAATAATTTTACTGGACGGTACGCAACATCGCCAATACCATCTTTGTTTAAATCATATCCGTTGTAATTACTCCAATAATTTCGATCAAACTGATTGGTATTCAGTTTTGTATTGTAAACTACATCAAATGAATTATATAAGAAGTTGTTCTCAACAAAATGGTTTTCATAACACGCACCTCGAACTTTTACTGCCCAACCATTTTCATTGAAGTTATTGTTTTTGTATAAAATCCGATTAGAGCCTTCCACATTGATGGCCACCGTATTTTTTTGAAAGGTATTTCCAACTATCTCAGCGTCGTTTATTTCTTTCAACAACATGCCATAAGCAGCAGTTCCCCAATTGTCTTGGAATTGATTCCCAAACATTTTAATTCTTTTGGAAAACATTACTGCTACTCCAGCCCCATTGTTAGAAAAAATATTATTCTCATAGATATCATCATTAGAGAACATAAAATGCAAGCCATATCGTAGGTTATTACTACTTATGTTGTCTCTAATCAGGCAATCATCTGAAAACTCTAAATAGATTCCATCTCGCACATGTCCTACATAATTATTGACTATCTCGACATGATTACTGTACCACAATTGTATTCCATTCCCAGAATTGTGCTCTTCTAAAGCACTACCCAAAATCTTGTTATTAATCACGCTTCCTTCACTGGATTTTTCAAGATAGATACCAAAAAATAAATTTTCTAATATCATGTCTCGAACCAAAAAATATTTGCTTTTTCTGACCCGAATCGCCGAAAAATCCTCTGTATAACTCGTTCCTACATTGAGGACACGCAATCCTTGTAGATGAACATTATCTGCCGAAATAGTTATCACAGAACCTTTGAATTCTCCGTCAATAGTGGGAAGATTCTCTCCAATAATCGTCAAGGGTTTGTCAATAATAATGTCGTACTCTTTATATGAACCCGCTTTTACGATTATTGTATCATGGTCTTTTGAGCTGAAAATGGCACTCTTCAAGGTGCGGAAAGAACAGCTATCGCAAACGTTTAAGGGTTGCCCAGAGGAAAATAAGGTAGAAAAAGCCGCAAACCAAAAAATAATTTGTTTCTCCAAGTGAATTATGGATTCAAATGAACGATCAATTCTTCCCAAGAATAGAGCTTACCTCCTATTTCGTTACGGACAGTTGTAGCTGAACTTTTATCCTTAAAAGCTGTGATAAAAGCACCCATAGGACTGGGCAAATTCTTACTGATCAGAAAGGTTGCTTGAGTGGCATCAATCAATTCCTCAGCTTGAGAATAATGATTGGTGTAGTATTGACCAACCTCTCCTTCATAGGAATTCAAAAAATTAATCATACATTCTGTTGCATCAAACATGTAGACCTTTGCTTTTTTGGATACGATTTCAGAAGCATGGATCTTATCCACAATTCTCATCTTGCAATAGTTGCATTCTCTTGCACCATAATCAATGGGTTTGGGTTCAATACTACAACAAAAAATGAGTTGTAGTATCAATGAAATGCAAATGGTTTTATAAAGGTTCAACTTGATAAGTGAGTTATGAGAGAATCTGATTTTTATATTTTTTTCTTGCGATCCTGTAAGCGAAAAATGAGGCTGCAATTCCCAATCCCAGCAAATAGGCTCCCAAACGGGGATAAGAATGAGCTGTAAAATTCAAAATATCTTTACTTCCAAACAATGGAGGCTGAAAACCCATTACAGAACCATCAGGGTTTGTGAACTTCATGATGGCTTTAGGATCCAAATTATGTCCGTAGTCATTCTCCCACAAATAAAAATCGTACAGGCCTGCAGCACTGATGATCAACATGAGAATAAAAAAACGCAAATACCACTTATGATGTGCTTTAAGTGCAATTATCAATGCTAAAATTGAAGATAGAATTATCCCTAAAGGAAAAATTTTGAATTCTGGAATGGACTCAGGAATGTATTTCATTCCTACGTAATGATTCATCAAGTTGATGTTTTTGATGTCATGAGGATGAACATCCGAAAAGTCATTAATGTGAATATTCATCGCCAAAGGAATTGGGTACTGGGGAGCTTCCAATGTTATTCTCCAAAGGGGAAAAAGAAATAGTCCAAGAGGGAGAATTGCCGCCAACAACATAACGATACGTTCTTTACTTATCGATATTCGTTTCATTTTTCAAAAAGGTTATTTTCAACCAACCTTAAGTTCTTTCTTTTGTTGTTTGTAGAGCTATTCAACATCTTCTCCTAATGACCACTTTAGGGGTGTTTTTGCATTTGCAGCAGAAACTCTAACATATCCCTGCATTTCTTGATGCAAAGCAGAGCAGAAATCAGTACAATAAAAGGGCCATACACCGACCTGTTTGGGCTCCCAAACAAAAGTTTCTGTTTGTCCAGGCATGATCAATAATTCGGAGGTATTGGCACCAATCATACTAATACCGTGAGGAACATCGTAGTCCTGTTCAAGGTTGGTGACATGAAAATACACCTTATCTCCTACCCGAATCCCCTCAATATTATCTGGTGAAAAATGACTTCTGATGGTGGTCATATATATATGAACTATTTTACCCTCTCGGACTACCTTTGTTTCACTTTCAGTTTTTACAGCAAAGGGATGTTGATTGTCCTCAAGTTTGAATAATTTTTTTGATCGGGGTTTTACAATATCAGCAGCAATCCCCGCTGCATAATGAGGTTCTCCTACTGTGGGGAAATCGAGAATTAACTCCATTTTATCCCCTGAAATATCATACAATTGGGCCGATTGGGTCACCTCTGGTCCAGTAGGTAAATATCGGTCTTTAGTGATTTTATTCATAGCAACGACGTATTTACCAAATGGCTTTTGAGAATTACCTCCAGGTATCATCAAATGACCTACTGAATAGTAACAAGGTTGACGATCCACAACTTCCAACGTCTCCAACTTCCATTTTACCACTTCAGAGGAAATGAAAAAAGTAGTATAGGCATTTCCTTTCCCATCAAATTCTGTATGTAAGGGACCTAAGCCTGCCTGCTCGACAACACCTGCCAAAACATCTTCAAAATTCAAGATGGGAATTCCATAAGCATCCCCCGCGAACTTTTTCTTCTCAATAGCATCTAGCATTTTAGTAAAAGAGTGAATGGTGAGGTTCGCTGACAGCTTACCGTTTCCTACAATATACTCTCCTGAGGGATCTACATCACATCCATGCGGAGATTTTGGTGTTGGCAATAGGTAAACAGCTCCAGGAACTTCCAGAGGATTAACGACCAATACTTTTTTCTTCATAGTAGAAGTTGCAGAATGTGTGGCTTCATCATACACATTGTGAGCATATTTAGCGGGCATCATTTTTCCACCTCCATTATTGACGTATTCTTCGATTTTTTTCCAGTTGATCGCCGCAATAAAGTCTTTATCATTCTGAGAAGCATTTACTTCCATCAATGTACTGGCTTCTTCCGTGTTATAAGTTGAAAAGAAGAACCAACCATGTGAGGCTCCTCGGCCAGGGTGAGCCAAATCGTAATCAAATCCTGGCATGATGATTTGAAACTTAATGTCCATATGTCCAGTCTCTGGTGCTACTGAAATAAAAGTCAATGAACCTTTAAAGTTCCCTTTGTATTGATTGATCGGCATATCACGCTGAGGAATCGGTACAGAAAAACGAGTTCCAGCAACAACATACTCTGTATTTTCAGTTACAAACGATGAACTATGATTTCCCGCACTGTTGGGCACCTCTATAATCTCTGTGGTTTCGAATGTTGATAAATCAACTTTGGCAATACGTGGGGTGTTATTTCCATTGATAAATACCCAACGACCATCAACAACACCATTGGTTTGAGAAATGTCTGGGTGATGTGCATCATCCCAAGGCACAAAACCATGTGACGTATTCAACATTGGTTTTGTTTCTTCGTTATAACCGTAGGCTTTTTCAGCATCCTGAGAGAAAACAGGAATCACTTTAAACAATCTTCCAGAGGGAAGTCCATAAACCGATAATTGACCACTAAAGCCTCCAGATATAAAAGCATAAAACTCATCATATTCTCCAGGTGCTACATAGGCTCTCTCCGCCATATTTCCTGATAGCGCACCTGATTTTTTCTTACCTGATAAACTATCACAATTGGTAGATATAAGAAAGACCAATACTGGAAGTATAAAAGCGTAAATTCTATTTTTCATGATATTATTATTTTTTGTTAGGTATTGAGGATTATTTTTCAGCTGGAATCAATACTTTATCGATTACATGTACGATTCCATTTCCTGCTTTAACACTTGCTATGATTTTTGCTCCTCCAATCAAGGGTTCTCCATTAACGACTTTAACATCAACGTAGTCATTATTGGCCTGTCCCAATTTTTTGAACTTTTTGAGAAAGTCTTTGGAGTAATTTCCTGGAGTAACATGGTATTTTAAAATATTGGCAAGAGCATCTTTATTTTCCGGCTTTAACAAGTTTTCTACCGTTCCCTCGGGGAGTGCTTTAAAAGCATCATTGGTTGGAGCAAATACCATCAATGGTCCTGCATTGACCAAGGCATTTTCGAGTGATGCAGCCTGTACAGCAGTCACCAAAGTAGTGTGATCTTTCGAGCCTATAGCGATGCTCAAAACCGTAGGCTTACCCTCATCATCTTTGACAAAAGCTTGACCAGTTTTTTTTTCTGTTAAATGCTCTGATTTTATCCCTCCACCGATCTTTGAACTCGATGAATTTGTATTCTTACAGGCTACCAACAAACCGAAAGTTGAAATGATCAAAAAAAAGTGATTTAATGATTTCATATTGTTTTTAATTTAATGTTCTAAAATATTCCAATACGGCTCGAGCATCCTCATGGCTTAAGTTTTGATTTGCCATGGGAGAACCGTTAAACTCAATCAATAATGCCTTGGCTAAAGGATCTTTCTGAACCATTTCGGTAGGATTCAGAATCATATTCATAATCCATTCCGGTGTTCGCTTTTCAAGAATACCCTTGGGAGCAGGGCCAATAAATTTTTTATTAGGTTTGTGACAAGCAGTACACATTTTTTTAAAGACCTCTGCTCCGTGAGTTACAAGGGTAGCGTCAATTTCTTTGGGTAAAACTAAAGAAGTTACAGGCCCAATCCCTTTATTAACCAGATCAACTTTTTTAGAGGCAGGAACATCGCTTACTTTAGAAGCATTCGAGGTGGATTTTTGCTCCTGAACTGGCTTTCTTTTGTAGGAGAATTTTTCTTTTTTCTTTTCACCGCTACCACCACAACTCATAGTAAGAGCCATAAGCAGTATAATGAAAGCATTTGGGGTGTTTTTCATTACAGTAGGTTAATCGTTCTGAACAAAAATACATGTCCTTTGAAGGATAAAATATGATAATTGTCAACTAAAAGATGCTAATTATCCCCGAATACTATCTCAGGTTTAGGAGAGAAATACAAGTGTATTGTTAATCCTGTGATATGGATTTAATTTATAAAAAAAGCCACCCGAAGGTGGCCTTTTACTGTTTGGTTTTTGTTAGTGTTGGAGTTCTTCTTCTCCTTTTTTAAGAGGGGTGTCTTGGGGTACAAAATCCTCCTCATGCCCTGGTTTAGAATAATCATAAGCCCAACGGTGTACCTCAGGAATTTTTCCTTCCCAGTTGCCGTGAATGTGTTCAATGGGTGCTGTCCATTCCAAGGTGTTGGAACGCCAAGGGTTTTGTTCTGTAGGTTTTCCATAAAAAATACTGTGAATAAAGTTATACAGAAAAACCAACTGAGCAGCACCTGCAATCAGTGCAAAAACAGTAATTACTACATTGATATTGGCTAAATCATCAAAATATGGAAAGGCAGTATTGGTGTAGTATCTTCTGGGTAAACCTGCCATTCCGATAAAGTGCATGGGGAAAAAGACACCGTAGGCACATATAGCAGTGACCCAAAAGTGGACATAGCCTAAATTCTTATTCATCATGCGTTTGAACATTTTAGGGAACCAATGGTACACCCCAGCAAAGAGTCCGTAAAGTGCAGAAATTCCCATCACCAAGTGGAAGTGAGCTACCACGAAATAGGTGTCGTGAACATTGATATCTAAGGTACTGTCTCCTAAAATGATCCCTGTCAAACCACCGGAAATAAAAGTGGATACCAAACCAATGGAGAACAACATCGCAGGGTTCAACTGTAGGTTTCCTTTCCAAAGGGTGGTAATATAGTTGAATGCCTTGACCGCGGAGGGAATGGCAATCAATAGTGTTGTGAAAGTAAATACCGATCCCAAAAATGGATTCATTCCAGAAATAAACATGTGGTGTCCCCATACAATGGTGGACAAAAAGGCAATCGCTAAAATGGAAGCGACCATGGCGCGATAACCAAAAATAGGTTTTCTAGAATTGGTAGCTATGATCTCGGAGGTAATTCCCAAGGCTGGTAGTAGAACAATATAAACCTCTGGATGACCCAAAAACCAAAACAGGTGTTCATAAAGCACTGGAGATCCACCTTGATAATGCAACACTTCTCCTTGAATAAAAATGTCGGATAAGAAAAATGAGGTTCCGAAGCTTCTGTCCATGATCAACAACAATGCTGCTGAAAGCAGTACGGGGAAAGAAACCACTCCAATAACCGCTGTAATGAAAAAGGCCCAAATGGTCAAAGGCAAACGACTCATGGTCATCCCTTTGGTTCGAAGGTTTAATACCGTAACAATATAATTTAGTGATCCTAGAAGTGAGGAAGCAATAAAAATGGCCATAGAAACCAACCACAAAGTCATTCCCAATCCAGAACCAGGTTGTGCTTGTGGAAGAGCACTTAGGGGAGGATAGATGGTCCAGCCTGCAGCTGCAGGGCCTGCTTCTACAAACAGGGAGGCGATCATGATTACGCTGGAAAGAAAAAATAACCAGTAAGAAATCATGTTCAACAATCCAGAAGCCATATCTCGAGCTCCAATCTGCAATGGAATCAATAGATTACTAAAAGTACCACTCAATCCAGCCGTCAAAACAAAAAACACCATGATGGTACCGTGGATGGTTACCAATGCTAAATATACGTTTGGATCCATTACACCATCGGGCGCCCATTTTCCCAAAAGAACCTGCATGATACCCATGGGTTGTTCTGGCCAAGCCAGTTGTAAACGGAATAATAAAGACATGGCAATTCCAATGATTCCCATGAATAAACCAGTGATCAAGTATTGCTTGGAGATCATTTTATGATCTTGACTAAAAACATACTTGGTGATGAACGTTTCTTTGTGATGATGTCCGTGATCCTCCTCTTCGTGTACTTGCGCTG
>JAYNHF010000029.1:0-32519 GCA_038107695.1 Flavobacteriaceae bacterium
GCGCTTACAAGGAAAAACTCATCTCCTTCACTCAAAAAGGAAAAGAAGGAGCAGAAAAAATTAAAACCATGATGGAGGAATATAGAAATCACCCCCCAAAGCAGATTGCTGGTATTTCTGTAATTCATTCTGAGGACTATCTTCAAAGCAAAAGAACTTACACCAAAGAAAACAGAACAGAAAAAATCCATTTACCCATAGCCGATGTTCTCGTTTTTACTTTGAAGGATCAATCCAAGATTGCCATCAGACCCAGTGGAACTGAACCCAAAATTAAATTTTACTTTAGTGTTTGTGGAACTCTAAAAACAGATGAAAAATGGGAAAATCTCGAACCTAAATTGGATCAAAAAATTGAAGCCATCACCAAAGGAATAGGACTCTAAATGAATTATTTTTTCAAAATACTACGATTTAGTCTTCCCTACAAAAAGTTTGCCTTTTTGAATGTTTTTTTCAACATACTCTATGCTCTTTTCAGCGCCTTGGCATATGTGGCCATGATTCCCATGATGCAAATCCTTTTTGGAACTACACAAAAAACAACAACACCCCCCACCTATCAAGGGATTGGACAAATCAAAGTGTATCTTGAGGGATTTTTCAATTACAAAGTTACCCAATATTTGGAGCAGGACAGTGGCATGGCGTTGATGTTTGTTATTGGCATAATCATCAGTCTATTCTTTCTCAAAAATATTTTCAATTACTTGGCCATGTATTTCATCACTTTTCTCAGGAATGGTGTTTTGGTTGACTTGAGAAATGAATTGTATAAAAAAACAACTACCCTCCCCCTCTATTTTTTTTCAGAGAAGAAAAAAGGAGACTTAATGGCACGAATATCCTCGGACGTATTGGAGCTTCAGCATTCATTTTTATCCATATTGGAACTAATCGTAAGAGACCCTTTAACCATCATTTTTTCACTAATAGTAATGTTCAGTTTTAGTGTAAAACTCACCTTTTTTGTATTGATTTTCATTCCGCTCTCAGGGGCGGTCATCTCCCAAATTGGCAAATCACTCAAACGAAAATCGGATCGCGTTCAAAAAGAACAGGGAGAATTCTTATCGCTATTGGAGGAAACCTTGGGAGGAATTAAAATCATCAAAGCTTTTAACGCCCAAAACACATTCATCAAAAAATTCACCCTTTCCACCCAGCGTTTTTTTGATTTTTCCAATAAACTTTTGAATCGACAGAACCTCGCATCTCCTGTCAGTGAGTTTCTGGGTATTGTTGTAATAAGCGTATTGTTGTGGTATGGTGGAAAAATGGTGTTGATCGATCAAAGTTTGAATGGAGCGATCTTTTTATCTTATTTGGGATTGGCATACAACATTTTGACCCCCGCAAAAGGAATCAGCAAGGCGTATTACAATATCAAAAAAGGAAATGCAGCTGCCTTGAGAGTATTGGAAATATTGGAGGCAAAGGACGACATGGAGGATGCTACAGAAGCGATCGAAATCAATGGTTTAAAAAGAGAAATAGTTTTTGACAATATTTCCTTTTCCTATGACCAAAAAAAGTTTATCGAAAATTTTTCTCTCAAAATCAAAAAAGGACAAACAGTTGCTTTGGTAGGACCATCTGGTAGTGGTAAAACCACCATCGCCAACCTTCTCAACCGGTTCTACGATATCGACAATGGCAATTTGACTTTAGATGGAACATCCATAAATATAGTAAAGAAAAAATCTCTCTATCAACTTACGGGAATGGTTACTCAGGACTCGATACTGTTCAATGAAAGCGTCAGAAACAACATCGCCTTGGGAAATCCAAAAGCCAGTCTGAAAGAAATTAAAAAGGCGGCAGAAATAGCCAATGCCTCTGAATTCATAGAAAGATTAGATCAATCTTATGATACTGTAATTGGAGAGGGAGGAAATAAATTATCGGGAGGACAAAAACAACGATTGTCTATTGCACGAGCCATTCTCAAAGATCCAGATATTTTAATTTTGGATGAAGCCACCTCGGCATTGGACAGTGCTTCCGAAAAACTAGTACAAGTGGCCTTGGAAAACCTAATGAAAAACAGAACCTCTTTGGTGATTGCTCACCGACTTTCGACGATTCAAAAAGCCGATTTGATTGTTGTGATGAATCAAGGGGGAATTGTCGAAACCGGAACTCACAAAGAACTTATTTCTAGTAATTCAGCCTACAGAAAACTGGTTGAATTACAATCTTTGTAAATTTGGATTAAACCATTTTCAAAAACAGGCATCAAAGCAATAAAAGACTTTGGAACAGCAAAATCAATTTATCGAGGCTTTGACATCCCCTGATACTCAAGAGGTTGCTTTCAAAAAATTGCTCAATGATTACAAAGAGAAGCTCTACTGGCATGTAAGAAAGATCGTAATCGATCACGAAGATGCAGACGATGTTTTACAAAACACCTTCATTAAAGTTTTTGAAAACATCCACAGGTTTAAGGGAAACAGCAGTATTTATACCTGGATGTACAAGATAGCTACCAACGAGGCAATCAATCTGTTGAATAAAAAGTCAAGACAATTGGGGGTTTCCAATGAAGAGTGGATTGAAAAACAAGTAGCTCAACTAGAGTCAGATATTTATTTTGATGGAGATGCAATGCAATTAAAGTTACATAAAGCCATTGCAAAGCTGCCTGAAAAACAACGATTGGTGTTTAATATGCGGTATTTTGAAGAAATTAAATATGAGAAAATGTCCGAAATACTGGAAACTTCAGTCGGAGGTCTGAAGGCATCTTATCACCATGCGGTAAAAAAAATTAAAAATGCAATCAATGAATAGGATCGATAAAAAATCGCCTTTTAAGGTTCCGGATAATTATTTTGATCATTTTGATGAAAGATTAACCCAAAAGATCAAAACTAAAAATTCCACAAATGGACTCATAACACCTCATGGTTATTTTATGAAGGTGGAAAGTGAAATATTGAATAAAATAGTTTATCCAGTTCAAAAAGCTCAAGCTAAAAAAAAACACCTTTGGAAAATAATTACCGCTGCTGCTGCTGTGGTAGCATTATTCTACTTCAATAAAAATATTTTTACACCGCCCGAAAATCAATTGGCGGAGTTTTTCATTGAAGATTATCTCACTTACAACAACACTTATGAAATTGCAGATTATTCAGACTATTATTTTGAAACTGACAATTTTCTTGAAAACTACGAATCCATTACCATTGACGATGTACTGGAATTAAGACTCTACGGAGAAACCCCAACCAATTTAAACTTGTTTGATGATGAATAGAATTTTGACACTCATGTTCATATTGACTGCCGTTGTAGGCTATGGACAAAAAAACAAAATGAGTTTTGAGAGACTCAAAGCGCTCAAGATGAGCTTTATTGCCGAGAAAATCGGACTTATGGAGGAGGAAGAAAGCATCTTCTGGGAAATCTATGACCAATACGAAAAAGAGATTTTTGTAACCTGCCGAAAGGAAATCAAAAATATCAGGAAGAATAATTCAAGCTCAGTGGACGATATTTCTGATGAGGAAGCAATTGAAATCATAAAAAAAATCAACGAATTGGAAAGCCATGCAATCAAACTGAGAATGGAAAGAGACAAACATTTATTAGAAAAGTTTTCAGCTCAAATGATCCTAAAAATGCACCAAGCAGAATATCGTTTCAACAGAGAGATGGTTTATAAAATAAAAAAAGATAAATAGATTTCCCCAAATAGGTAATATGGACTTAGTTTTGTGTCCAATATGAAATTACATCGGAACATTGCTACAGGGATTTTTACGGGATTAGAAGCCACACTTATCGAGAAGCGCCCCGCTGCTGATGTGATCAAAAGGCTTCTGAAAAGCAATAGGGGCTGGGGATCTAGGGACCGACGTACCATTGCCAAGGCATTCTATGACATCATAAGACAAAAAAGGTTTTTCCAAGCCTTGAGTAATGGTGAAAACAATCCCCTCAATCTTTGGAGTCTGATCGGAGTATGGGCAACGATGAACGACTTTGCTGTTCCTCAATGGGAGGAATTTAAAAATCTTAGTGTCAAAAAAATTAGGACTGAAGCTCCTATCTTGATTCAAGAGAGAAAGTACAATTATTCCCTGCCCGATTGGTTGGATCAGCTGGGCACAAATGATTTGGGACCCTCCCTATGGGAAAAAGAAATGTGCTCTCTCAATAACCCTGCGGATCTTATTGTTAGAGTCAATACCCTTAGAACCACCGTTGAAAAATTAAAAGACATTTTAGAAAAAAAGTATCAAATCATCACGCGTACAATCAAAGGCTACGATGAAGCCTTACTTTTTGAAAAAAAATACTCATTGCAAGACATTAAAGAATACCGAGAGGGGTTTTTTGAAGTCCAAGATGCCAACTCACAGAAAGTAGCTCCATGGCTGGACCCACAAGCTGGAAATTTTTACCTCGATGCTTGTGCAGGTGCAGGAGGTAAAAGCTTGCACTTGGCTAACTTAACGAAAGATACAGCCAAAATTTTGGCATTGGACATTCATCCTGCCAAACTTGATGAGTTGAGAAAAAGGTGCCTTAGAAACGGGATTGAATCGGTACAGACAGCAGATGTCAATGATGATGATTTGATCCATTCCCTAAAAAATACGGTCGATGGAGTATTGATTGATGCTCCATGTAGTGGGTTGGGTGTTCTTAAAAGAAACCCAGATACCAAGTGGAATATCGACTCCGACCGATTGGAAGAAATCATAAAAACACAAGAAAAAATTCTCCAAAACTATGCCGGTTGTGTAAAAAAGGGAGGTACACTGGTTTATGCTACTTGTTCTATTATGCCTGTGGAAAACGAACATCAAATAGCTCGATTTTTGGAAAGTGACTTGGGAGGCTCTTTTGAATTTGAAAAAGAGCATACCTACTATTCTCATCAAACAGGATTCGATGGTTTTTACTGCGCTCGACTAATTCGGAAAATGTGAATAAAATGATGAAAAGTTGTTAACTCCAATCTGCTTTTGTTGAGGCAAAAATCAATGGAAAAAATTAATTTTAGGCTTTAAAAATCGCTTAATGATTTACTTTTTCGGAAATGCTACACAGCGCCTCTATGCCGTCCAAACCAAAACAAGACTAGACCCCACCATCCAAGCAAAACTGGTTTGGCTATTTGGCAATCAAGAATTAATAGAAAGCCAAACCATTGAGGGAGTGTTTTTAGGTCCTCGAATTTCGATGATTACTCCCTGGAGTACCAATGCTGTTGAAATTACTCAAAATATGGACATCGAAGGGATCACGAGAATTGAGCGTTTTGTGGTAAAAAATCCTGAGGAAGAATTCGATCCCATGCTTTTCGAGGTTTATAATCATTTGGATCAAAGCATTTTTGATGTCGATATTGCACCGGAACCAATTCAGGACATAACCGATATCGAAAAATACAATCAACAGGAGGGTCTGGCGTTAAGCAAAGACGAAGTTGCATATTTGGAAAGCTTATCAAAGAGTTTGAATCGTCCTTTGACAGACTCTGAAGTTTTTGGATTTTCTCAAGTGAACTCAGAACACTGTCGCCATAAAATTTTCAATGGACGTTTTGTCATTGATGGAGTTGAGCAACAGGAGAGTTTATTCGAGATGATAAAAAAAACTTCTAAAACCCACCCCAACAGTATCGTTTCAGCCTACAAAGACAATGTAGCCTTTGTTTCGGGCCCTGTTGTTGAGCAATTTTCCCCCACGGACAGTTCTTATCCCAGTCCTTTCCAAACCAAAAATTTTGAGAGTATCATCTCACTAAAGGCTGAGACCCACAATTTTCCTACAACAGTCGAACCATTCAATGGTGCGGCTACTGGATCTGGTGGAGAAATCCGAGATCGGCTTGCGGGGGGGCAAGGCTCGCTTCCTTTGGCCGGTACTGCTGTTTACATGACACCCTACTCTCGCGTAACCAAAAACCGAAAATGGGAAGAGGGTTTTCCAAAAAGGAAATGGCGCTACCAAACTCCACTAGATTTGTTAATCAAAGCATCGAATGGTGCTTCCGATTTTGGAAATAAATTTGGCCAACCTCTAATTTCTGGTTCGGTTCTGACTTTTGAACACCGAGAAAAAGATCAGCGATTCGGGTTTGATAAGGTCATCATGATGGCAGGAGGGATAGGTTATGGAGTAGCGCATCAAGCACAAAAAAAACTTCCTTCCAAAGGAGATGTCATTGTCATTTTGGGAGGAGATAATTATCGCATAGGGATGGGAGGAGCCGCAGTTTCCTCAGCCAATACGGGTGCCTTCAGCAACGAAATAGAGCTTAATGCAGTTCAGCGGTCCAATCCGGAAATGCAAAAAAGAGTAGCCAACGCCATAAGAGCATTGGTCGAAAGCGCCAAAAACCCTATCATCTCCATTCACGACCATGGAGCCGGAGGACACCTAAATTGCCTATCCGAACTGGTAGAGGACACAGGAGGTGAAATTCGCATCAATCAACTTCCACTAGGAGACCCTACCCTGTCTGCAAAAGAAATTATTGGAAACGAGTCTCAGGAGCGAATGGGATTGATCCTCTCCGAACAAGACACCGAGCTACTGAAAACAATCTCTGAGCGCGAAAGAGCACCGTTTTATGTCGTAGGTAAAGTGACGGGAGACAAACATTTCTCTTTTGTAGATGACAAAAATGGTGAAAAACCTATTGATCTGGCCATTGATTCGTTATTTGGAGATGCCCCAAAAACCACACTTTTTGATGAAAATAAAAAAGTGAACTACGAAAATGTGTCCTACCATTTTACACAATTTGAAAATTATTTGAAAGATGTGTTGATGTTGGAAGCGGTGGGTTGTAAAGACTGGTTGACGAATAAAGTGGATCGATGTGTGACGGGAAGGGTAGCTCAGCAACAGACTGTTGGGGAACTCCAACTTCCTTTGAGTAATTGCGGAGTCATGGCCTTGGACTATTCTGGAAACCATGGAGTAGCCACTGCCATTGGTCATGCACCTGTAATTGGTTTGATCGATCCTGCAAAAGGAAGTGTCAACGCCATAGCGGAATCGCTAACCAATATTGTTTGGGCTCCTATGAAAGATGGGTTAAAGTCGATTAGTCTTTCAGCCAACTGGATGTGGCCCTGTAACAATCCAGGAGAAAACATTCGACTCTATCAGGCTGTAAAGGCCTGTTCAGATTTTGCCATTGAATTGGGAATCAACATTCCCACGGGAAAAGACTCCTTGTCTATGAAACAAAAATACAAGGAAGGTGATGTGCTGGCGCCTGGAACGGTCATCATTTCTTCTGCTGGACATTGCAAGGATATTAAAAAGGTAGTTACCCCTGTATCAATTCCCAATAAGGGAAAACTATTTTACATCAATTTATCCTCACAAAAACATATTCTAGGAGGATCCTCTTTAGCGCAAGTATTGAATAAAGTAGGAACAGCAGCACCAGGAATAGAAGCCGTTGATCTTTTTGAAAAAGCCTTCAATCTGGTTCAAGATTTGATCATGGAAGATAAAATTATCTCAGGTCATGACATTTCCTCAGGAGGTCTGATAACAAGCTTACTGGAAATGTGTTTTCCTTCTCAAAATGTGGGTATGGAAATTGACTTGACACCATTGGAGGACAAAGACAGTACGGCTGTGTTGTTTGCTGAAAATTCGGGACTGGTTTTTCAAAGTGAAATCGATCTCACCAATCATTTCAAATCCTATGGTATTTCCTGCCATATAATTGGTAATGTCAATAAATCGGGGAGGTTGAAAATTATCAATCATCAAGATCAGTTGGATTTGGATGTTGCTCAATACCGAGACGTATGGTTTTCTACATCAGCAGCATTGGACTCCAATCAAAACAACTGTGCTGAGGAACGATTCCAAAATTACAAATCAAGTCCATTAAAGTTTGATTTCCCCTCATCCTTTAAAGGTGAATTGAGTCCAAGCAACGGTACTAAAGTCAGGGCAGCAATAATCAGAGAGAAAGGAAGTAATTCTGATAGAGAAATGGCCTACGCGATGCACCTGGCAGGCTTTGAAGTTTATGACATTCATATGACCGATTTGATTGAGGGGAGAAAGAATCTTGAGGAATTTCAATTCATAGCAGCGGTAGGTGGTTTTTCGAATTCTGATGTATTGGGATCTGCCAAAGGATGGGCAGGAGCTTTCTTGTACAATCCAAAAGCAAAAAAGAGTCTGGATGATTTTTTTGCAAGAAAAGATACCCTATCGCTTGGAGTATGCAACGGCTGTCAATTATTCATTGAATTGGGTTTGATCACACCCGAACATCAGGAACTACCCAAAATGCTACATAACGATTCTGGGAAATTTGAATGTCAATTTACTGCTGTCAGCATAGGCTCCTCAAGCTCCGTAATGATGGAGGGGTTAGAAGGTAGCACTTTGGGGATTTGGGCGGCACATGGCGAAGGAAAATTTCATTTACCCATGGAGGAATCAAGATATCAAATCCCAGCAAAATATCATCAAGAAAATTACCCTTCCAATCCCAATGGATCTCATTTCAATGCAGCCATGCTGTGTAGCGAAGATGGTAGGCATTTGGTAATGATGCCTCATCTAGAACGATCGACCTTCCCGTGGAATTGGGCGCACTATCCCGAGGGTAGAAATGATACTTATTCTCCTTGGATCATTGCCTTTGAAAATGCAAGGCGTTGGTTTGACTCAAAATAAAAGTCGGACTTTGTAATTTAAATTTCACTATTTTAGTGACAAATACATTAATGGAACCTACAAGGATTTTTGATATTTTAAGTTTTCAGGTGGAAAATCACCCCCTTGAAAAATGTCTCAATGACAAACGGGGTGGAAATTGGAAACCCCTATCCTCTGAAAAATTTTTGCAGTCCGTAAACTACGTCAGTGCAGCTTTGATTGAAATGGGAGTTAAGCCCAATGACAAAATAGCACTGATTTCGTCCAATAATAGATCGGAATGGTCCATAATCGATATGGCTGTTCTTCAACTGGGGGCCATAACAGTTCCTCTTTATCCCAACATCAGTTCGAAAGATTACAAGTACATTCTCAATCACTCAGAAAGCACCTATTGTTTTGTTTCGGATCAAGAGATTTTTGATAAAATTGATTCGGTCAAAACCCAAGTTGAGGGTCTAAAAGACATTTTTGCTTTTGATATGATTCAAGCTTGCAGGAATTGGTCGGAATTGTTGGATTTGGGCAAAGAAAATTGGGACGAAAAAAAACTCACTCAGACCAAGACCAAAGTCAAGCCTGAGGACCTGGCTACGATTATCTATACCTCAGGAACTACTGGCTTTCCAAAAGGGGTGATGTTAAGCCACAGAAACATAGTATCTAATGTGATTTCGGCAACTAAAAAATTTCCATTTGAGGATAGAAATCAAAAAGCACTTAGTTTTCTTCCCCTCTGTCATATTTTTGAGAGGACTTTTATCTACGGATATTTGTACAATAATATTGAAGTCTATTTTGCAGAGTCTCTGGAAACAATTAGCGAAAACCTAAATGAAATACATCCCAATTTCATGACGGCTGTTCCCAGGCTTTTGGAAAAAGTTTATGATAAAATTTATGCTAAGGGAAATGAATTGACGGGTTTAAAAAGATCCTTGTTTTTTTGGGCCGTCGATATTGGTTTAGAATATGATCCATACAATAAATCAAATATTTTCTATCCCATAAAACACCTGATCGCAAAAAAGTTAGTTCTTTCAAAATGGAAAAGTGCATTGGGAGGAAATTTGGAAATCATATGCTCTGGTAGCGCACCCCTTCAATCTAGGTTGGCAAGGGTTTTTGCTGCTGCAGGAATGACCATTGCAGAAGCTTATGGACTGACCGAAACTTCACCAGCAATATCAGTTAATGATCTGAGAAATAGGGGTTTGAAAATCGGAACCGTTGGTAAAGTAATTGATGGAGTTGAAGTGGTGATCGCCGAGGATGGTGAAATTCTATGTAAGGGACCCAATGTAATGCAAGGGTATTTTAAAGACCCAAAACTAACGGATGAAGTAATGGATGGAGATTATTTTAAAACAGGAGATATTGGGAATATTGACGGAGAAGGTTTTCTCAAAATAACCGATCGAAAAAAACAAATGTTCAAAACCTCTGGAGGTAAATACATTGCTCCTCAGGTCATTGAAAGTCAATTAAAACAATCTCTTTTGATTGAACAAATAATGGTAATTGGCGAAGGAAGAAATATGCCCGCTGCACTGATCCAACCAAGTTTTGATCAAGCCAAACTATGGCTCGATGAACAAGGTGATTCTTGTAAAGATGATCCCAAATCAATCTGTGAAAATGAAAAATTATTAGAACAAATCAATAAAGAAATAAGATTACACGATCCGAAATTTGGAAAATGGGAACAAGTAAAAGTAATTAGGTTAACTCCAGACATTTGGTCTGTTGATGAAGGCCACCTCACTCCTACTATGAAAGTGAAACGTAAAATAGTGGAAGAAAAATATCAAGATTTAATTGAAGATATTTATCGATAATTTTTTTTAAAATTTTTTTGCTATGCATGCATAGTTTTTTTATATTTGTCTAACTAGATAAGTTAATGAAAAAGAAAACAATTGATGCTGTCCTTCGTTCAACATGGAACTCAGTGAGTAAAATGTACAACAGGGAAGCATCAAAATTCGATATGACAATGGCAACTGGGTTTGTCCTTTTAAATATCGAGCCAGAAGGAACTCCTTCTACCTCTCTGGGCCCAAAGTTGGGAATGGAGTCCACGAGTTTGTCACGCTTGTTGAAAAGCATGGAGGAAAAAAATCTCATTAAGCGTGTTGCCAATCCTGCTGACGGAAGGGGTGTCTTAATTTGTTTAACCACATTTGGTAAAGAAAAAAGAGACGACTCCAGAACGGTGGTTTTGAATTTCAATAAACTGGTTGAAAATAAGTTGACGGAACAACAAATTCAACATTTTTTTGAAGTGGCAGAATGCATAACAAATGAAAGTAAAAAGTTTGAACATTTTTTAATCAATCAAATCCCAAAAAACTATGGAACTTGAAAAAAAAACATTGATAAAAGGCGGTGAATTCATCATAAAAGAGACACAACCGGAAGATATTTTTACTCCAGAAGATTTCTCGGAAGAACAAATCATGATGAAGGAGAGCGTTCAAGAGTTTATTGATCGTGAAGTATGGCCCAACAAAGAACTTTTTGAGAAAAAAGACTACGATTTCACCAAATCATGCATGGAAAAAGCAGGATCACTTGGTTTTTTGGGAGTTTCGGTTCCTGAGAATTACGGAGGAATGGGTATGGGTTTTGTATCTACAATGCTGGTATGTGATTATATTTCTGGAGCCACAGGATCTTTTTCAACAGCATTTGGAGCTCATACTGGAATAGGTACCATGCCCATAGTACTTTATGGGACCGAGGAACAAAAGCAAAAATACGTTCCTAAACTGGCTTCTGGAGAATGGTTTGGCGCTTACTGCCTAACGGAACCAGGTGCCGGTTCGGATGCCAATTCTGGAAAAACGAAGGCAGTACTCTCTGAAGACGGGAGTCATTACTTGATTTCGGGACAGAAAATGTGGATCTCAAATGCAGGTTTTGCCAATATGTTTATCGTTTTTGCGAGAATCGAAGATGATAAAAACATAACAGGATTCATTGTTATTAACGATCCTTCTAATGGTATTACCCTTGGAGATGAGGAAAAAAAATTGGGAATCCACGCTTCTTCTACCCGTCAAGTATTTTTTAACGAAACTAAAGTTCCTGTTGATCATATGTTGGCTGAGCGCGGGGAAGGTTTTAAAATTGCTATGAATGCACTCAATGTGGGACGTATCAAACTAGGAGCCGCCTGTTTGGATGCACAAAGAAGAGTGATCAGTAATGCCGTACAATATGCCAATGAAAGGGTTCAATTTAAGACCCCAATTGCTCAATTTGGAGCGATAAAAGAAAAAATAGCACGAATGGCCACCTCATGCTATGTTGGTGAATCTGCCAATTATCGTGCTGGATTTGACATAGAGCAAAAAATTAACAGCTTGCATGAAGAAGGTATGGATCATCAAAAAGCAGAGCTCAAAGGTGTTGAGGAATTCGCCATTGAATGCTCAATGATCAAAGTAGGCACCTCGGAGGACATTCAAAATTGTGCAGATGACGGTATACAAATATACGGAGGAATGGGGTTTTCAGCCGATACTCCAATGGAATCTGCTTGGAGGGATGCTCGTATTGGTAGAATCTATGAGGGTACCAATGAGATCAACAGAATGCTGTCTGTAGGTATGCTGGTCAAAAAATCAATGAAAGGAGAATTGGACTTGATGAATGCCGTAATGCAGGTAGCAAGTGAGATGACAAGTGGAGGCATTGCAGATGAAATAGATCAAGGTTTGCCCCTTTCTGAGGAACTGCAAAAAATTAAAAATTTGAAAAAGGTTTTCTTGATGATTGCTGGAACTGCGTTTCAGAAATACGGTCAAGAACTAGATAAACAACAGCAAACACTGATGGGATTATCAGACATGATGATTGAAATCTATTTTGCTGAATCAGCAACCCTTAGAACGATTAAAAACATTAATAGAGGTTTAGACATGAGACATCAAACGGACATGACCAAGCTTTATGTTTTTGATGCTACAGAAACCGTAATCAGAAAATCGAAGGAAACGATTGGTAATATTTCAGAGGGCAATGCTCAAGTCAATCTACTTAAAAGTGTACATCGCTTGTGTCGTTACGCTAATCTTCCCAATATTATTGGTTTGAAAAATAGTATTGCCGACAGGGTCATAAAGGAAAATAATTATTGTTTCTGATATAATAATGTTTTGGTTCCCATTAAATATGGGTCTCATCGCTTTACTCTGTTGTCTATTTCAATAATTGTCTGTCTGAAGGTGTTTGAATAGACCACGTTGGTTTCTCCTGTATTTACTAAAATCAAAGGTTACAAAGATTTCAAAGATAGAGGGAGAATGCACCTTTGCTGGCGTTCTGAAGGGAAAATTGTAAGCCAAACCAAATTCAAAATTTTCATACTGAAGTCCACCCCCTATTCCTACACTGTTAAAATTGAAACCACCTACATTGGAAAGTTTTTGAGTTAATCCAATCGAAAAACTCCCCAATCTCATGTCTTGGACTAAATTTAAATAAATATTTTTCTCAATGTAAGTAACATCTCCATAGGCAAATAAATAGGAATATCGAGGTAAAAAACTACGATCATAAGGGTTGATATCGAATTCTAGCCCGCCTTGGAAGGATAAACTTATAGGTTTTTTGTACTGATATTCTTTATTCAAACTGGTATTGGGACGATTTAAATGTTTTAAAGTTAAACCGAGAATGTAGATTTGATTGTGAATTAAAAATGAAGCACCAAAATCGAAATAATTCGAATTACCCAATAAATCTCCCAAAGGATCGATGGTTTGAGTGTTAATGAATCCAGTAGTAGCACTGAGTTGATCCTCAAAAATAAATCCATCCTTGTTGATTTGTGTATTTCCAATCCCAATACTCACAGCAGGCAGAAAGTAAGTGTCATTGGAAACTTTTATTTTATAGATATAACTTAATCTAAACAAATTAAAGGTCAAATCTGTAGAGCCTACTTTCAAAGAATTGATATCGAAAGAAAGGCTAAATTTATTTTCATCAAAGGAAATTACCCCAAATAAATATTTGTTATCAGAATTGGTATTCTGATTGATTGCAAGGGAATTGTATAAAACTCCAATTTTATTCAAGTTATTAATCCCCAAATAACTGTAGTTTATTTTTTGCATGAATCTTGATTGGCTGGCAAAATAATCTTCTTGTGCAAACAAAAAGTGCATGGAAAACAATAAGATCAGGGTAGCTTTTTTCATCATAAAAATTAGCGTAACATGCTGAAAATTCCACTTCTTTCGATTAAGGTTTCATGGTCAGAAAGTAACACCCCTTGAACGGTGTAAATAAAATAGGGAGTTTCCGAACTACCTCCTTGACCATCCCATCCCTGTAAATGAATACCTGTGGGGTTATTGACATCAGACTCACTTACTTTTTCGGTATAAATAAGATTTCCATAATTGTCGAAAATAGTAAGACTGAGGCTTTCAAATCCAGAAAAAACAACCCTGAAACGATCATTTATCCTATCATTATTTGGGGTAAAAACATTAGGTGCCAAAATATTGTAGCCTTTCCCTACGGTAATTTTTTTTGTGATTTCCTTTTCACAACCAAGTGCATTCATGACCCTTAGGGTAACAAAATAAGTTCCAGAAATAGCATAGATGTGCCTAACATGAGTAGAAACATCAATAAGCCTGTCTGATCTGAGAAGTTCGGTACCATCTCCAAAAGACCATGTTGATGATAAGTAGGGTTCTTCAGATGTATTTTTAAAAGTAACCTCTTCCCTTGCTAAAACAGAGGTCTTTCCATTGGCCTCATAGGATGGTGAAGTGTAATCAAAATTTGGATCTCCCAACTCCAAAAGATTAATCTCTTTTTCAATAGTGCAATTATTTGAATTTGTGATTTTTAAGATGGCTTTACTCACTGGTTCATTAACGCTCAACACATAAAGATCAGCCACCCCATTGGACTCAATTTTTTCGGAGTTGATAATGGACTCATTGTAGTAAAAAGTTAAATCCCCATCATTTTTGTCAAATACACTTATCAAAAGCTCTCCCGACTCCCCTTTACAGAGGTTATCATATCTGGGAGTAGGACCGTTCTCTATGAAGAAATCTTGATTGACAGGAACAATAATGTCTTCCGAATAATAATTAAATTGATTTTTTTCTTCGCTACAAGGATCTGCAATAGATTCAATCACCAATCGATATCTTCCCGATTTTAAATTGTTGATGACCGTTGCATTTTGATAGGATTTCAGTTCTTCATAGACACTAGAGGTCTGACTTGATCCGCCGGTTTTGCTGCTTTCAAAATACCATTTAATGGTGAAGGGTTTAATTCCTCCATCGACACCGATCCCAATTTGTCCACTAGAACCCTCACCACTACATTGAGGAGGAATGACTTTCAGCAATTCCGATGAGTTGGGATTTGCAGGATTGACCAATATACCTCTTACTTCAATGGGGGAACTTGAATTGTGATTAGAATTGACGGTTATGATAATTGGATTTTCTGATTTACAATTATTTTTATCCAAAATTTTCAATTCATATGTACCAGGATAAGCTTGAATGATTTCGGGTCCAAGATATTCTCTGGTTTCTCCATTATTATCTGTATAATTCCACTCAAAATCATAGGTAGATTGTCCGTTAAGATCAAAAGGTACTCCACCTGTTACTTGTGACCCTGAAACATTAATCGTAGTGAATTGCTCACATTGTTCCAGATTAAATTCAGTAGGTCCACTATAAACTATAGGTTTTCTCTCTGTAATCTCGAAAGGATAAATCAACTCACAACTTGTATCAACATTGTTGGAAATATTCAAACTGTGATTCCCAGGCTTAATGTTTTTGATGACATACAACCCATTCAGTCCAGGGCCTTCAATGTCTCCATTTTCACTGCTCATGATTTCATTATTTAGCTTGATCGTGAGTTTAGCGGGGTTATTGTATTCATCGTATAAGTTGTTGAAAAGATTAAATTGAATGGATACTTCCTCTTCCGCAGGATCGCATTCACTAGAAACATTAGATTTGAAGTTTTTAAGCTGAATATCAGCTTCTCCGATGACAATGATTTTTGTAGTGATCGTTCCACCACATTGATTGCCATCAAATACATTGGATTGATCAGAAACAATCGCTCTGTAAGAACCATACTCAATGTCTGTTATCAATGCCTTATTATTATGCTCGTTCATGTTTACCCATTTATGTTGGGTTACTGTTTGGGTTGAGGAAGTAGATACAGTGGTCGTGGAACTATTATTATTAACAATCGTTTCGATAGCCATGAACTTTTGCCATATGATTTGATAGGGGGGATTGCCACCACTGAGACTGAGTTCAATTTTATTAGAATCCCCAGCACAACCTATTTGTGTAACATCTAACTTATCTAATGACAACTGCTCTCCCAGTCCGATAATTTTAAATTCTTCGGTAAATAATTCACAACCGTTTTTATCAGTTATTACAACTTTATAATTACCAGGTTGAGTAATGTTTTCTAACTTTCCTTTGTTATTTTCCCATGTATCATATTGGTTCATTGTAGCACTTATCCATTGAATTTGAGTCAATGTAGGCTCAATAATTTGTGTATTATTGACCGTTGAGATTGATATACTACCAAATTTATTGTTGGGGCAATCAATATTCTCTGTTACTGCTTTGAACTCCACTTTTGTCAAACTTGGAAATGAAATAGGGTCTGGTTGTTTTTTGGGAACACATCCATTGGCATCATTGAAAATTGCAACATAGGTAGGACCTGTCTCTAAAGGATTTAAATTTTCAATTATAAATTTTCGTTCAGTTCTGGTGTAAGCTTCTCCATTGAGTTGAAATTCAAAGGGGGGTACTCCACCGAAGATATCAAAAGCAATAGAGGTGTGATCTCCCGAACAAAGGGTATGGGACGAGGTTTTGCTCATAATCACAGAAAATTCGTCAGGTTGATTTACAACAAATTTTTTACTGACTTGACAAGGCTTGGGTTGGGGTGATAATCCAATGGGAGGGTTATCAGTAACGGTTAATTCGTAGACTCCAGCAGAAAGCCCACTGATGGAAGCGGTATTAAGATTAGGCATAACTACATTGTCTCTTGTCCAACTGAAAGAATATGAACCACTTCCACCATTTACGAAAGTGGAAATAGAAGCATTAGAGTCTCCATAACAAGTCAAGTTTAAGGCTCCATTGGCATCAAACTTATTGCTTGAATCGGCACTAATGACAATGGGATTTACCGCTTCTACAACAAATGATTGGGTCTCTTCACAACCTAAAACTTTATCCTTTACAATAACGGAATAAGTTCCTGGGATAAGGTTGTAGATGTCTCTGGTATTGAATGTTTGGTCGTTGGGACCTGTCCAAGTGTAGCTAAATTGATTGGAACCCCCACTAAAAGCATCTCCAAGGGCACCTCCACCCAACTTAATGTAGCCATCTCCCACATCTGGATTTTGATTGCAATAGTCCTTTACTAACTCCACTTTATCTGATTCAAATTGTAACCCATAAGGAATATTTATTGGTACAATGGTTTCCTGTGCGCAACTTTCACCTTTAATTTTAAGAGTATAATCTTGTCCTGAAATCAGGTCTGAGTAAATCACCTCTTTGACCACTGTTTTAGTCCCTATTACCCTACCGCTTCTATCTAATAGCTCTACAACATAGGGTGACTCTCCTCCTGAAATGGTTCCTCGAAAGGTATCTTTACAGCTTAGAAAATCTATTGTTATTTTTTCGGGTTCTTTGATTTCAAAAATCACTTCCTCTCCTTCACAATCGTTTATATTCACTTTCAATCGGTAAGTACCTGCAATTAAGTTGGATATATTCAGGCTTGAGCTTTTAAAGCCCTCTGGACCTGACCATTCGAAACTATAATTAGATTTGTAGTTTTGAGTTATATTAGTGTGAGTTATTTTAGTGGGACTTGACAAGGGAGCTACTGTTGCGGTAACGGCAAAAGAAATTCCTGGGGTTTTAGCTGAAAGTAGAATAGTCGATGGAGATTCAAATTCAGCCATTACACTACTCTCATTACTTCCAGATGCTTCATTAATTTCTTGGACAAGAGATTGAGTCAACTGAGAAATATTTTGGGCAGAACCACCTACCGCTATTGGTAATACTGTATGTTGATAATCAATTCCATCGATATTAATGGTTACTTCATCTAACAGGTTAGGATCATTTTGGAGGATGAGACGATCGGTTTGTCGCATTACATTTTGTTTTCCTATAATACGAAAATCAAAATCAGGAGACTCGGTGGGGATATCAATCGCTCCATCATTTCCACCGAAACAACTTACATGAGTAATGTCATTGGCTGTAATATAATCTTTGTCAACAGAGGGAAAAGGATTGACCTCAATACTACCCTTTAGTTGGGCAGGAGGACTGCATGGACTTCCTTTGGTCTCTACTGTGAACTCAAACGTTTGAGGTTCTGTATTGCTGATGTTTGTTTTTCCCGAAATGGTAAAAATATTCCCATTAAGGCTTGTTTCTAGTCCGTTGGGCAGACCAATTACAACAGCAGCTGTGGCTCCCTCACCAATTTCATAGACAATAGGATCAATATGCGCTCCATCGCAAACTGCATTAAGTAGCGTTTGATCAGCGGTTTCTGGATCAGATTTGAGTAGTAATTTGGGCTGTGGAGTCACTATGATGATTCCGGTAGCTGAGGCAGACCCACACATAGAACCTGAAGTGGTAATGAGGTATCGATACTCAGTAGTTTTTGTGACTTCAGTAGCGGTTCCAGTAATTGTAATCTGTCTCATGGTGGAGTCATATTCTGCAATTACTCCAAGGGGAAGTCCTGAAATATTATAATTTATGGCAGCACCTCCCAATTGGTATATGATATCTTTGATTTTAGTACCACTTTCAGAACCACAAACAGATTGCGCATCTGTTTGTGATGAACTAATTAATTGGATGCTTTCTTTGGGTATTACCTCAATTCTGGCCAAGGCAGTCGCTTCTTCACAAAAATAGCGGTTAGCAGTAGTAGTGATGACCATGTTATATACTGTCCTTGTAGTCACATCACTATCAACTCTTCCAGAAATAGTAAATTCTCCTTTTTCAGTATCAAAATTTCCATTGATCCCTGGCGGTTGCCCCAATAAAGTTGCACCACTTGCTCCATTTGCAAGTTGGAAAACAATGTCGTCAATTTCCGCTCCATCGCAAATCACCTGGTTGTCTGTAATCACTGGACTGTCTAAAACAATGGTCGATTTGGGGTTGAGGTTTATCGTGCCAGATACTAAATATGATTCACAATTGACTCCCGTTGTCTTGATGGTATAAACATAAGATTTGGGCAAAGTTTCATTAAATGATAGTTTGCCATCAATAACATACTGACTAGCAGGGTTTAATGTTGTTATGGGACCCAATACGACACTATTGTATTCCGTTTCGATTTGAGTATCGAAATACACACCCGAAACAGTCGAGGAGATAATGAGGTCATTACCGACCAACTCACAATTATAGTTTGAATCACCGTCAATAAGGTTTTTCAGGGAGTCGGGGAGTTTGTTCGACAAACCAATATCAGCTGCCACAGTGGTGTAAGTAAAATCTGTATTATTTAAACGAATGGTGTATTCTTCTCCAATATTATTTATATTTCCAGTACCGATATGAACTTTTGTTTTTTGTAACATTGTTTCAATATTCCCTCCCAGCCCGGGTGGGAGTCCTGTTACAGAAGCAGCTGTTGCCGACCCAACAAAATCAAACCTAAGAGGTTGAAAACTATCTTCTTCGCAAATTTCTTGATTCATCAATCCACTGCCAGCGGTCAGAATCATTCCCTGTTCTGGCAAAAGGGTAATCTTTCCTTTCACACTCCTACTGTCTGTGCAACCATAATCGCTGTACTTTGGACTGATGGTGTATTCATAAACAGTTTTTCTGAGCACTTTTGTATTTGGAGTACCTCTCAAGATGATTTGATTTTTGGCGGGATCAATCCCACGACTAATCCAATTGATATTTGGATCAATGGTCAGTTCGTATCCACTCCCACCCTGAATTTGATATTTAATATCTTGCAATGACTCGTTAGTACACAAAACTTGTGCATCAGACCCACTATCAGAAATCAATTCAATATAGGGTCTTGGGTCTACGGTTATGGTTCCTTTTGTGCTTTGGATATCACCCTCACAGTTTGTGGCATTGATGGTGTAATGGTAAACTTTTGTTTCACTAATCGGAGGGTTGGGCTCAGGGATTCCTGATAGGGTAATTTTTCTTTCGGGTTGTTCGTATACTCCTCCAACACCTTGGGGTAATCCGCTAAAGTCATAACTAAAATTATGACTTTCTTCATCTGAGGGGCTGGAGAGCTGGTACAAAACATTTTCAATGGATTCACCCACACAAACCTGTTGGTTTTGAGTGTAGGGTCTTGAGATTAATGAGACTTGAAGATTGGGAGATACAGTAATTCTTCCTACAGCTGTAGCGACTTGACAACCCGAGACCACGTCTCTGGTTTTGACAGTGAAAACAAAAGTCGCTGTTGTGGTAATACTAACATCGGGTATTCCAGAAATGATAATTTGTTTACCCGTAAAAGTAAAATCCACACCATTGGGAAGCCCTTCCGTAAAACTAGCACCTGCAGGTGGGACCTCAACATAGGCATCATTAGCATTTTCTATGTTATAAACAATATCAGTAATGGGTGCATTGTTGCATACGATTTGATCATCATTAGAACCATGATTGAGTTGAATGGTTGAATCAGAATCAATAATGATGGTCCCAGTAGCAATGGCTGTGGCACATCCCCCTTCCACCGAAATCGTATTAATCGAATAATGATAAGATCCTGGATTATCAATTGGCGTACCAGTTATTTTGAACTCTCTGTAATCTTCAATGGTTTCAATGGGAGAAAAAGTAAGCTGCGGTGAATTGCCAAGTCTTGAATTGGAAACCTGAAAAATATAACCCTCTTCTCTGGCTTCAAATTTGAGTTCATTGGCGTTTTGTAATACCGTAACATTGGGATTATTATTAATTTTTTCAAAAAATTTCCCCGCAATGAATTCACCGGTCTCTCCTGCTGCCTGAGTTGTATAAGAATAATTTCTTTCCGCTATAGAAATATTGTATGTTTCCCCCGCTGTACTGGAGGTACCATTGATGGAAAATTTTGTGATTTGGTTTGAAACACTATATTCTCCCTCTAAACCGTTGGGTAAACCAGAATGGGCTACCCCACCAACAGCTCCCTCAACAGTATATATGATCGGAGAGAGTTCGATGCCTTTACAAAGTTTGGCATTATTGGTATTAAAACCTGAACTCAGTGAAATGGTTGGAGGTTTTGGAATGACAACCAGAATAGAGTCCTCAGCAACATAACAACTCTCTTCCAATTTTACTGATTTGGCAATGACACGCAACTCACCAAAAAATCCTTCCTCCCATGTCAAGACGCCACTTATGGGGTCAATATCTCCTGCCTCTGTGTTATTGATAGACCAAACTATAGGATTATCTAGACCTTCATAGCTGTAATTACTCTCAAACTTGGTAATCTGGCCAGCTTGGACTGGACATTTGGGAAGAGAGCTTCCTGTCCCTGAACTCGCAATACTAATATCCGTGATTTCTGGAGGGCCTTCAGGAATAATTACTGTATATAACTGAGATAAATCAGGATCGTATGTTCCTCTTCTAGGATCATTGGTTCCAGCACAATTGGAAGGATGAGCATAAATATTTACAGTTCCCCAAAAGCCTGGATTCCAATCCATTCTCCCTGTGGTCGGATTAATGACTCCTGCCTTGGTAATGGATGGATTTCCAGCTATGATTGTTTCCACTGTCCAAACCGCTACCCCCATATTAAAGACATCTCCTCCATCATCTACATAAAATTGAGTATCTCGAGTTGATGAACTGATTTTACATTTGGGCACATCCTCTGTTAAAAACCCTTGAACGTCAGCAATAATACGGGTTTTAATTGGATTCGTAATTTTATTGACAACATCGGGAGGAAATTGATTTGGTATTACATTTACATCAAAATACCTCCAGCCAGAGAAATCATCACAGCCATTTGATCTGACCCTAAAAGTTGCATTACCATCAAAAGCAGGTGGATCGGTATTCCAAGTCATCAAGCCAGATTTAGGATCAATTGAACCTGCATTATCAGGCGAAACAATTTCCCACTGAAATTCGGTGTATTCATGCTTTTCAGGATCAATAAAATCAGCACTAAACTGGGTTTTTTGGGTTCCTTCACAAATTTGATACCTACCTATTTGCACACCCGGTTGGTGCGTGTTAAAACCATTGGCGTATATCAAATCTGGAACAGTGTTATTTACAGCATCTTTAACATCAATTTTATACTCCAAAAGTGCTGGGTTACAATAAGAACCAGTTGAGATGATATTAATATTGGTAGTAACTGGAACATTTCCCGTAATCGTATATTTTTTTTCTGCTAAATTGGAAGTCACACTCAAACCTTTTCGGGTAGCATCACTGAGATCAATACCCGTTGCAGAGCCGTCAAATTTTAATACAACTGGATTAATGTCTGCTCCCGCACAGATGGTTTGATGGTCTACAGGACCCTCAACTTGAAGAATTTTTTGTAATGGTCTAACTGTGATGGTTACCACATCGGAATAAATAGGATCGCATTGAGGGTTGGTAATATCTGTAATTTTAACTCTATACCGGGTGGTCTCTTGGGGTATCCATGGATCATCTTCTTCAAATATTAATCCTGTCGAAATTTGTCCTGTCATTTCCTGAAAAGGGAATGATTCCACAGATTTCTCCCACTGAAAAGCGTATGCTGTTCCTGGTGTCGGTGTCAAATTCCTTAATTCTAAAAGGGAGGGTACTTCTCCAAGGCAAATATCTTGATCGTTGTGAATGGTTCCTTTGTTAACCTCAGAGATAACTTCTATTTTAATGATATTTTCAGTGATTTTTTCACAACTTAATCCATTAAGTTCTGCAGTAACTTTTCTTCTGAACCATGTTGACTCCTGAAGTGAAGGAGGGAAATAATTTTGTTCTGTTGCGCCGACAATAGACTGCCAACTACCTCCATTATCATTAGATTTTTCCCACTGAAAGCTTAGATGAGCATTGCTACTGCTGGCCTCTCTTCCAGGGTTAGATGTCGAAAGAGGACTGGTCGAAAATTCTCCGGGACTTATATTATAACAAACGGTTTGGCTAAGAGCTGAATCAAATTCTCCTGCGTCCAAATCTATTATATCAATTTTATGAACTGTACTGTATTGGGGAATACAACTCCCTCCTACTGCGTTAGTTGCCCTTCTGTAGTATGTAGATTGTGTGATAGTCCCCGGTTGATAACTCATGGACTTTCCATTACTGGTAACGTCTGTGAAAATAATATTATCCTGTGATTTTTGCCACTGGTAAGTCACAGTCCTTCCTGTTACTCCATTTTCAATTTGAAGTTCCTCAGCAACCTGTCCATCACAAAGTGTTTGCACAACAGGAGAAATACTACCTCCTTTCAATTCTCCCTCCACCTCTACTTTTAGAACATTCGATTGTGAACGACAAATGGTTTCATTGAGATCATTTACTACATCTCTTCTAAAAAAAGTTGTGTTGGTCAATTCAGAAGGGTTATAACTTTTAAGATTGGCTCCAATGATGGCCGACCAATCATTATTATCCGAGCTACTCATCCATTGGTAACGTGTATCATTCGAGGCTAACAATGTACCGTTTACACTGGCAGACCTAGAAGACTCCAAATTAACCGAATTGAAACCATAACAGACCGTTAATTCGTCCAAGGCAACAGATTGATCTTTGAAATACACTTTGCCAGCATCATCAATTTTATTCTCTGTGATGGTCAAAGAGGCAGTACCTATATTGAATTTTTTCTCAAGGGTTACCGTTACTTTATCCTGATCAAATAGTGTTTCATCAGCAAGGAAACTGTTACTGGAGGACGGCCCCTGTTTTAAAATTCCATTGATGTAAAAGCGATAAACGTCTGCATCATCAGGTAAAGCGGTAAATGTAATGGCATCACCAGAACAGAAAGTATCTCCTGTTGCTGAACTAATAAGTGTAGTCGTAACTGTTGAAGCCTTGTTTGCCTGGTAATTTTTATACAGAGGGGAGGGCTCAAAACCACTAAAAACAAAAATAAGGGGAGCCGACAAGCAAAGCGCTAGGTAATAGAATAAGTAGGTTTTTTTTACAATGTGGGGCATTGTTAAAAATCTTGGGGCTTAACAAATTTATTAATTATATCCTGGAGGGTATAATATTTGGAAATTAGATCGTAAAACGACTATCTTTTGTGGTACATGCTTATCTCTTTTTCATTTAGGTTATAAACTCTTAAGTGATTGAAATCCTCACTAATACTTAACTTAAGGGTTTCTTTATACAAAGGTTTTCCATTTTGAAACGCACCTGATTTTAATTTTAAAGTGTCTCCCGAAATGATCATTCTGTATTTAGAAACGGAAAAATTAAAAGGATACTTTTCTCTTTTGAACAGCATATTGTCAATATCAATGGTAAATCGCTCACCATCAAAAGACATACTGTCTATTGGAAAAATAATGTCTTTTGAATCGGTTTTAGGTATTATTTTTTGATATAAATACCACTGTCCATTTAAATGTTCTTTATCAGTCAAAATTGTATTGAAACGGGGTCCATCAGAGGATAGACCACAACCGTAAATTAAAACGGCAAAAACAGCAAATGAATTCCTTATAAACACTGAAATTTTTTAATCAATTTCACCTTCCCTATTATAACGCACCAAACTGTCAATTATTTTACCTGACTTGTAGGAAATTTTCTGTTTGATTTGACCGTTGGGGAAATAATCTAACCAAACACCGTCACGGTTACCATTAAAATCAAAAGCAATGGTTTTTCTCAATTGACCATTGGAATAATAAAAGTTACTCACACCTGTTAAAATACCGCGATCAAATTCGTTTTCTTCTTTGACCAATCCGTTATTCCAATATGATTTTCTAACCCCTTGCATGTATCCATTAACATAATTAACCTGCTCTTTTTTTTGACCATTTTCATAAAAAGAAATCCACGATCCCTGAGGAAGGCCTTTTGAATAATTACGAAGATCCTTTAACCCCTCTCCACTATTGTATTTAATTGAATATTCACCGTTCAATTTTCCCTCTCTGACAAAAAAAGATTCAACTACCACTCCCTGATCATTGATTTTTTTTACCTGCCCTGTATAAGGTTTCTCTTTAAAAACATACAAGGAATCACGTGAGGTTTTAACGACACGTATATTTTCTATAGAAATAAAGGATTGATTTTGGTCACAAGAAATAAACAACCCAATTAAAGGTAATAATATAATAAGCCTTTTTTTTATCATGATCTAAAATTAGTAATATGAAAACTATGTTACAAAAAATCAATTAAATATGTTTTGAAACGCCAAATCAAATTATTTTTAGAGTATCTAAATGTATTTGTTAAAAAACAACAATATTTATTAACTATATAATAAATTTGTAAAATATGCGTTTATTGTATTAGCGCTAACAAACATTCTGTGGGGGAATACAAAAAGTCACTTATTCTATCGATTTTAATATCGGTAATTACATCTGCACTGTCTTGGGGTCAGTTAACCACTGACATTCAGATTGATGACGTTGTGGTTGTAGGCCAAACTGCCCCATATGAATTTTGTCAAGGTGAAATCCCTCAGTTTGAAATTCAATTCAGTCTTAAAGCAGGTTCAACCACCCTCACGTTGACCAGCACCACTACTCTAGAATTTACCGCCATTGGATCCTTGGGAAATGTTTTTACTAAAACCATCACTGGGGTGACTAGTTTCGGTTCCGGAAACAATTCACTAGGTCCTGCT
This sequence comes from Flavobacteriaceae bacterium, assembly GCA_038107695.1. Taxonomy (GTDB): domain Bacteria; phylum Bacteroidota; class Bacteroidia; order Flavobacteriales; family Flavobacteriaceae; genus UBA8316. The sequence goes on from JAYNHF010000029.1 coordinate 25,606, forward strand.
GGTAGCGATTATTACCGTTGGCCTACCTCAGGGGTTGATGCGCTTCAACTATCAGGTGATGGACCCACCGATATCAATTTCAAAATCTTCTTAAACTCTGCTGGATTTACTGATCCAGACAATCCTGACGCAGCAGTTTCTAATTTGTCTATGGTTGTTGATGCAAACCCCCCACAGGTGAACATCACAACATCAGCAGGAAATTTTGATGGAGGAAGAAGAATTAGTATTTGCAATGGAGAAGATCTTACTTTGTTCGCTGATACGGGTTATTCACACTACGAGTTCTTTAGTAAAGACAATGGGCTTTCAGCCTTCAGTTCGATGGGAAAATCCGCATCATCCTCAATCTTGATGACCAATATTTTTGGAGGAGGAGAAGAAATCAAGGTTAGAACTTACAACGGTGACTGTTTTACGGATTCATTAACTTACTACATAGATGTTGTATCCAGTACCACTGTAAACCTCAATACAACTCTTACAGGCAGTTCTGCTTGTGAGGGAGATAATGTTTCATTTAGTGGGGTTGGAACTGGAAATTGGTACGAGTTTTTACTTTTTACTGGGGGAGTCACTTCGACAGTTCAGTCCTCAACAAGTCAAACTTGGAGTTCAACAACCCTTCAAGACATGGATCGGGTGACGGTAAGAAACTACACCTCTTCTGTAACTACTTGTTTTAGTGAACAAAATGTTACTGTAAGAATAAACTCTTTTTCCAACGACAACAACATTTCTGGCGATCAAACCGTTTGTTCAAGTGATACACCCGGTCTCTTGGGCAGCATAACAGAATCTGTTGCTGATAGAGAAGTTGACGGTGCTACGGTAGTATACTATTGGGAAAATAATGAGGGACTCGGCTGGTCCCCCATAGGAGGTACAAATTCACCCACATTTCAACCTCCTCCGTTAACAAATACTACTGCTTACAGGAGGGTTTTAAAAAGTACTTACCTAACCAAAGAATGTATTGATATATCTGATACTGTCACTGTTACTGTCAATAATGTTGCCTCCATTGACAGTTTCGAACTTACCAGTTCAATCAACAATACAATTTGTGATGATGAAGAGCCTGTTTTTGAAGTAACCTCATCTGGAGTAACCACACCCAGTTACAGATTTTTCCACAATCTCAATCCCATTGGAAATTTAATTGTTGGAGGCAGCACAGCTTCTATAACTGTCAGTTCTACAATCGAATTGGATGATAATGATGAGATTCAGGTTCGAGTATATGAAAATAGCGATGGTACGGGTTGTTCAGTTTCATCTACATTAGTGCTTAGGGTTAATGAATTTGACACTACAGCCAATCAAATCAATGGAGATCAAGTGGTATGTAATTCCGATGCCATAATTGCTATTTCCGATCAATCATCTCCAACAGCTCCTGGAGATATTACGGTACGTTGGTATTCCAGTCCATCAGCTTTGGTAACTCCATCTTGGACTTTGGTTGCTACAGATGTACCCAGTTACACACCACCTTCTTTGATTGGAAATACGGACTACAGAAGAGAAATAGAATCAGAGCTAAATGGGATAAGGTGTTACAGCTATTCGAACATCATTACAAAGGAAACAGTCGCAATATCAGCCGATTTAGTTTCTTATGACACAGGTGTAAATCCAATTAATGACCTTATCTGTTTGGGAGACGACATATTGTTTGATGCTGGAACTTCCTCCGGAGCAAGTGGCTACCAATTTAAATACAACGGAAATCCAATAGGTGTTTTCTCTGGAACTTCCTCAATTACTTTTAACGGATTTTCAAATGGGGATACCTTTTCCGTTACTGTAGCCGAAAACGCAGATGGATCAGGTTGTACGTCAACAGCCACATTAACCATCAGTGTAAATACTTTTACAGGTTCGCACAGCTTAAGCAGCTCGCAGACCATCTGTGTTGGAGAAGACCCATCATCAATTACCGTTACTGACACCCCCACACCAACCATTTCCGATGCGGTAGCAACTTATCAATGGGAAAGACAAGAATTCGGCAGTTTAACATGGGATACTATTTCCGGTGGTGCTGCAAAACTTCCAAACTACGATCCACCTATCGGATCTGTCACTCAAACTACTAGTTTTAGGAGATTAATTTCTTTCACCAGCTCATCAACCACTTGTGATCTTCCACAAAATTTATCCGAATCCACGGTTCATATAGTCAATGTCTTGACTCATCCTGGAGGTACCTTAGTGGCCTCTACTGTTTCGGCATGTACTGGTGATAGTATTAACTTTAGTGCCTCAGGTCCTGCAGGAGCAAATTATACTTTTTATGTAGGAGCCTCAGTAGTTAAAGGTAAAAGCAGTTCTTCCACTTACACCACCTCAGGCTTGACTAATGGTCAAGTGGTCTCAGTAGTTATTGAAGATACTGCTGGTTCAGGTTGTGAATTTACACCTGCTGGAATTCCCATTTCGATCTCGAGCATTCCCTCCGCAGGATTGACCTCAATAGATTTGACCAATGGAACTCTTTGTTATGACGATTATCCTGTATTCAATGCTACTCCAGCCTCAGGGGTAAGTTATGAATTCTACATTGCTTCGGTTCCTGTTCCATCGGCTGCTGTTTCTGGAAATTCTCTTCTAACAGCCAATGTAACCCGTACGCTTCTCGATGGTGATACGATAGGGGTTACCGTTACCAATGCGAATGGATGCTCAAGTTCAGCTACAATGACCATCAGTGTTAATGATTTTATCGGGACAGACACAATAACTACTACCACTACGGAATATTGTTCGGGAGCGGATATAGCTTTTATAGTGGGTATTGACAGCAGATCTGGAGCCAATGGTGGAACCATAGGGTACAAATGGGAAACGAGGAAATCAAGTCCTACCTCATCAGCTTGGAAAGAATTAAACCTCCCCGCTGCTACAAATAGTGATTTGAATCTCTCGACCTTAGATGATGGAATACACCACTTCAGAAGGATAACCCAAAATAATTATAACTTATTAAATTGCTCGGCACCTCCAAGTAACGTAGTAACGATCACTGTTGGATCTGGAAGTGCCCCTACACTTACGGTAACCTTAACCAACAATGTTACCTCTGCACAAGTAACCAACCAAACTGTCTGTGAAGGGGAAGGTATAACTGTAGATGCAAGTGGATCATCTGGTAACGGATATGAATTCTACCTCAATGAAGCTCCGGTTCAATTGGCTTCAAACGTAAGTTCATTCAATTATGTGTCATTCAGCGATGGGGACAGAATCCAGGTAAGAGTTTATGAAAATGTAGATGGCACAGGGTGTTTCTCAGATTTTACTGCAGCCATTAGAGTCAACCAGATGTCGGGTAATAATCGAATTGATCCGAATCCACAAACCATTTGTTTTGAGGGCAATCCCACAGAAATTACCTCTGTATCCACTCCCACTCACAATCTAATGGGAGGTATTGTAAAATATCAGTGGCAAAAACGCGTCCAAGGAACATTAACTTGGTATGATATTGCTGGTGGAAACATTGAGGCTTACACCCCGCCTAGTGGTCAATTGACCTCAACCACTGAATTCAGAAGATTAGCAATTGCTTTTTTCAATGATCTTGAGTGCAATGGTACTACCTCTCCAACCCAGGTATCAAATGTAGCATTGGTCAATGTAATTCCTTCATATACAGCCAGCATAACTTCTAATCCAGATCCTGCAGAAATTTGTTCTGGTGAACCTGTAATTTTCCAAGCATCAGCTGTCGCCTCTGCCACTTACGAGTTTTTTGTTAATGGAAACTCCCAAGGAGCTCCATCCGTTAATAGATCAATTCAATTCAATCCAACCAATGGACAACAAATAACCGTAGAAGTATCCAAAGGAGGTTGTACAATAACCTCAAATCCCATCAATGTATCAGTTAATTCCGATCCAATTGCAGTACTCACAGCTGTTGGAGTCGTAAATGATGTTATTTGTGAAAATGACGCTCCTGTAGTTATTGCCACTCCTGTGGGAGATTACTCCTATAATTTCTTTATCAATGACTTACCAGCGCCTCCAGCTGCAGTGACTACTAACTCTTTGGATTTGAGTTTAGTTCCATCTCTATCAAACCCTGTAAGAATTGATGTCACTGTGATAGACAACATATCCGGATGCTCTAATACCACCTCAACTACCAATGGAAGTACTCTGACAATGATTACCAATTCATTTGGAAATTCAAATGAAATTACCACTGGTACTGTAAGTTATTGTTCAGGATCCGACCCAATTGTAATTAATGCACTGAACAATCCAACGGTAATTAGTGGAGCCATTGTTAATTACTCTTGGGAAATGAGAACACCTGCTTCATCTGCCAGCTGGTCACTCATTAACACTGCTAGATCAGAAAGCTTCGATCCTGATTCAACAATTGGAGATGGAGTACATGAATTCCGTAGGCTTGTTACGGCAACCGTCAGCAATGTAACCTGTACTCCTAGTACGACGATGTATTACTCTAACACAGTTACCATTACCATAGGAGGTGCTGCAGGATCTGCTCCTCCGATCAGTCTCAGTAGTGACATATCAGGTGGTGGAAATATTATTTGTCCTGGAGAGGATGTGATTTTTACAGCCACCTCAAATGCCTCTGCTACTTGGTATCAATTTTTTGTAAGGAATCAGTCTAAAGGCACAAGCGCATCAAACACCTTAGACACTTCTACCTCCAGTATTACATTGGTTGACGGAGATGAGATAAGAGTTAGGGTTTATACAGGGACAGACACAGGGACAGGTTGCTTCAATGACGCTACCATGACCGTTAGAGTCAATTCAATGTCCAACAACAACATCATTTCTTATCTTGGTCCTAATCCCGTTTGTTCTGGTTCTGATCCAGAGCCATTAATTCAAGGAACATCAAATCCTGTCTCGGATTTGGCGGCCGATGGCGGAGAAATAGAATATGAATGGGAAATAAATGAAGGTACGGGATGGCAACCAATATTCGACTCAGACTCTGAAAGTTTTAATCCACCTACACTCAACACAACTACTGCATACAGAAGGTTGGCAAGAGCTATTTTCGGAGCTTCTGAATGTACTACTCCCTCAAATATTTACATCTCCAACACTGTTACCATCACTGTCAATGCTGGTCCCACACCCATTGCAAACCTTTCTTCAGGCTTGTCATCCGATACATTATGTGCTGATACAAGCTCCATCACACTAGATGCAAGTTTGAGTTCTAATGCAAATAGCTACCTTTTCTATCACAATGGAAATCCTATGCTCTCCCATACCGCTACGGATGCTACCTTTACCACAACTGCTACACTGAGGAATGGTGATGTTTTCACAGTTCGTGCTTTTGCCGGTAATAATAGAGATGGTTGTTCTGATGTTACGAGTTTAACCATTTCAATAAATACTGTATCAGGTACGAATGAAATAGGTCCTGTACTTCAAGAACTTTGTCCGGGTGAAACTCCAGCCATGATCAATTCCTTACAAGTTCCTACATCGGTTGGAACGTCTACTTTTAGATGGAGAATCAGACCTGCATCCACGGGTACTTGGGGAGATATTTTAAATGAAAATTCAGCCACCTTGACTCCCACTTTAGATGGTTTGTCATCGGCATATCAAAGAATATTCGAAAGCACTATAAATGGTGTTCCCTGTGTAACATACAGTAATATCGTTACCATTACAACAGATAACAGTACACCAACTACCGCATCCCTTGACTCTGACAAGCCTTCTCATACCATTTGTGCAACAGAGACAGGAACCATTACTTTTAGTGCTGTCAATGATCCTAACGCCAGCCTGTACGAGTTTTATGTAGGCGGAATACTTGAGCAATCTGACGCAACATCCACCACATTCGAACTCGATCGTGTGGACATTACTGATAACCTAAGGGTAACTTTGAGAGTTTACAACGCTTCACCCCTAAATTGTTATGATGAAGATGAGGTTATTGTCCGTATTAATGATATCCAATCGGGTACCATATCAGGAACACAAACCGTTTGCTCTGACAGAACAAATCCAATTGTTTTAAACTCCCTGACTACAGGTTCTATAAATGGTGTACCTGCTGTTAATGGAGAATACCAATGGGAATACTCATCCGATAATTTAAATTGGACAGATATTATTATTGGTGGAAACAATGCAACTTACGTAGTTCCGTTCAACGCATCGCACCCAACTCGCTACTACCGTAGAAATGTTCTGGGAACACTAAACACCGTAGATTGTAGTGCGCCTTCCGCATCGGTTAAAATTACTGTAGATCCAACACCTGCTGCCCAATTATGGTCGAATATTGGAGTTTACAGTGACAGTATTTCAATATGTTCAGATGAAGATTTAGTTTTTAGAGGTGAAGGAGGACAATCTTTTGAGTTTTTAGTCAGAGGAGTCGTAGAACACACCACAAATGCCGATGGTGGATTGACGACTGCAATGTTTGACCCTGATGCCCTTGGGTTAACAATTAACGATGGTGATCAAGTTAGTGTTATCGCATACAATAAACCCTTAGATGCAGGAGCAATAGATCCAACTGCATGTTCGGGAACCAGTAGCAGTGTGACAGTAGTTATTTCTAATACACCTAGTGCGACCTTAACCACTAATAAATTAAATAATATAATTTGTGATGATGAAGCATTTACTCTTACAGCCACAGCTGCAGGTTTTGGAGGTGCGACCTATCAATTTGTAATTAATTCAGTAATTGCTGGAACAGTAACAACTACAGTCGCTGAAACTTCTGCAACCTTCACCCCATCTGCACCCTATACAACTTCGATGACCATTCAAGTAATGGTTACTACTCCTCAAGGGTGTACAACAAGTGCAAGTATTGAAGTATTTGAAAATCCAATTACTGTTGGAACCATATCGGGTACACAAACCATTTGTAGTGG
>JAYNHF010000030.1:0-31148 GCA_038107695.1 Flavobacteriaceae bacterium
TTACAGGATTTTCTAAAAACATTTTGTAATTTACAGTCAAACAAAGGTATTAAAAACAAAGCTTTGCAATAGTATAATTTATGTCCAATAAAATTCATCAGCAACTCAAACAGTTGGCCAAAGAAATTATTGAGATGGAGGAACCTTACGATTACCAAAAGGTTTATGACACCACTTTATTGCTCTTTGAACGCCTTATTTTGATTAAAAATGCAGAAGGATTCAACAAAGATTTTTGGGAGGATTTAGAAACTAATTTCGATCAAGCTGTTGACTTTATCAAAGTCAAACCAAAATCTGACTCTTATCAAGAAAATTTCAATGATCGACAAGAATTGCCTCCGATTATGGATACCATAAAGGAAATTGTCAATGAAATCCCCGAGGGAAAACATTCGGTTGCAGATCTGTTCGTAGACAACAATAAGGAATTGTCTTTTGAAAGAAAAGAAGAGATTCCAGTTGTTGTAAAGGAAAATCAAAAAAGCTTGAATGATAAATTTTCCAAAGGACTTCAGATTGACTTGAATGATCGGCTGGCTTTCATCAAACATCTTTTTGATGAAAACCCCAACGATTATCAGCGAGCGATTTCCCAGATCGCCACCCTTCAATCGTGGGAGGAGGCACAAAAAGTTATATTGGAGATGATCAAACCCGATTACAATCATTGGGAGGGCAAGGAGCAATACGAAGATCGATTTTTGAAGATTGTAGAAAATAATTTCCAATAGTATTTCCATATTCATGATAGATTAAGAAGAATGGGGGAGCTTTTTTTAGTACCAACACCAATTGGTAATTTAGGGGATATTACTTACAGAGCAGTAGATGTTCTAAAACAGGCAGATCTGATCTTGGCGGAGGACACTCGAACCAGTAGCAAGCTGCTAAATCATTATCAAATCACCACCCCAATGCAGGCGTTTCACATGCATAATGAGCATCGAAAGTTGGAGGAAATCACATCGAAATTAAATTCAGGGCTTACACTTGCACTTATTTCAGATGCAGGAACTCCCGGAATTTCCGACCCAGGGTTTCTTTTGGTTAGAGAAGCTTTGTCCCATCGTTTGAAAGTGACTTGTTTGCCTGGTCCAACAGCACTGATCCCTGCTTTGGTTCAGAGTGGATTGGCTTCTGATCGTTTTATTTTTGAGGGCTTTCTACCTCCCAAAAAGGGGAGAAATAAACGATTGGAAAGTATCACTGATGAGTCTAGAACGCTTGTTTTTTACGAGTCTCCTCATAAACTCCTCAAAACCTTAACTCAGTTTTCTCAGGTATTCGGTCCCCACAGGACTGTAGCCATTTCAAGGGAACTATCAAAAATGTTTGAAGAAACCTTTAGAGGAACCCTTGAAGAAGCTGTTGATCATTTTAGTAACCAAACTCCAAAAGGAGAATTTGTTATTTGTATGGCTGGATATCAAAAAAAATGATCATGAAGCATTGGAGTCCAAAACCCATTCCCGATCAAGACAAAGTAAATGAACTACAGCACCAAATAGGAGTTCCAGCAGAAATTGCTTCTCTGTTGATTCAGAGGGGAATTGAAGACTTTGATACTGCTAAATCTTTTTTTCGTCCTGAAATGTCAGACTTACACGATCCCTTTTTGATGTTGGGAATGACTGAAGCCGTGGACAGAATTTTTAAAGCGATTGAAAGCAACGAAAAGATTATGATTTATGGGGATTATGATGTAGATGGAACTACAGCAGTTGCCTTGGTTTATTCCTTTATCACCAAGATACATCCTCATTGCATCTATTATATTCCTGATCGCTATCAGGAGGGGTATGGTGTTTCAATCCAAGGAATTGATCACGCAAATACAGAAAATGTAAGTTTGATCATCGCCTTGGACTGTGGTATTAAAGCTGAAGATAAGGTTGTCTATGCTCAAAGATTGGGAATAGATTTTATCATTTGTGATCACCATTTACCCGGAGAGCTTCTCCCTCCAGCCATCGCTGTTCTGGATCCAAAGCAGAAAGATTGTCACTACCCTTTCAAAGATTTATGTGGTTGTGGGATTGGTTTTAAGCTCATTCAAGCCCTTGTTCATCAAAGAGGTGGCTCGATTCAGGAGATCATTCCCTATATGGATTTGGTCGCCATGGCCATTGCAGCAGATATTGTCCCCATGGTTGGAGAAAATAGGGTGCTTACCCACTATGGAATTCAACAAATTCAAGAAAATCCTAGAATAGGGATTCGATTTTTTATTAATGAAATCAAAAGAAAAATCACGGTTTCTGATTTGGTTTTTGTTTTAGCACCGAGGATCAATGGTGCTGGAAGAATTAAACACGGTAGTCATGCTGTTGCACTCCTTTTATCAGAGGACAAAGAGGAAGCTTTGGCTCGTGGGAGAACCATAGAATTATTCAATAGTGAGCGGAAAGAATTAGATCAAAAGATTACTCATCAGGCTTTGGATCAAATCAAACAAAACGGTGAAGAATCGTCTTATTCCACCGTTGTTTTTCAGCCTGACTGGCATAAGGGAGTGATTGGAATTGTCGCTTCGAGATTAATAGAAACATATTACCGTCCTACCGTTGTTTTTGCTGCCTCTGGCGAAAATTACACTGCATCGGTACGTTCGGTAAAAGGAGTGGATGTTTATCAGATATTAGAGACTTGCAAAGAACATATTTTACAATTTGGTGGACACCGTTATGCTGCCGGATTGACAATAAAACCCGAAAACTACCTATCTTTTAAGAAAGCTTTTGAATTGGCAGTAACCCAAACCATACTTCCAGAACACCGGACCCCCTCAATCTCCTATGATTTAGAAATTCCATTGAATAAAATCACTCCTAAATTTCATAGAATAATTGCACAAATGGCTCCCTTTGGTCCTGGTAATATGCGCCCCGTTTTTTTAACCAAAGACTGTCTTGATGGCGGAAGGACGAGAGCTGTCGGTGAGGATCAAAGTCATTTGAAGTTAGAAGCAACAGATGCCTCTAAAGCGACTTTATCGGGGATTGGTTTTGGAATGGCATCCCATGTCAGTAAAATCAAAAGCAGGAACCTTTTTGATATTCTCTACACGATTGAAGAAAATGAATTTAGGGGGGTCAAAAGCCTCCAATTGAAGCTCAAAGACTTAAAATTCTAAATTAATTTCTGAACTTTTTGTAATATTCGATCAGCCCTTGAGTAGAAGGATCATGATGATTTGATTCCTTCAGATCGAAATCTTTGAGAATTTTATTGGCCAGTTGTTTTCCCAGCTCTACACCCCATTGGTCGTAGCTAAAAATATTCCAGATAATTCCTTGAACAAAAATCCTGTGCTCGTAGAGTGCTATTAGAGACCCTAAGTTCTTTGGAGTGAGCTTTTCGATAAAAAGAGTATTGGAGGGGCGGTTGCCCTCAAAAACTTTAAAGGGGAGCAGAGATTCAATTTGGGATGCTGTTTTTCCTTGTTCTTCCAATTCTTTTCTTACAGCATTGGCGTCTTTACCTTGCATCAGGGCTTGTGTTTGTGCAAAAAAATTAGACATCAATTTATCTTGATGATCATTCCCTTGATGCAGTGGTTTGGCAAAGCCTATAAAGTCAGCAGGAATCATTTTTGTTCCTTGATGCATCAACTGAAAGAAAGCATGCTGAGCATTGGTTCCAGAGGCACCCCAAATGATATTCCCAGTTTGATAATCAATGGGGTTTCCATTTCGATCCACTCCTTTGCCATTACTTTCCATAATGGCTTGCTGTAGATAGGCAGGGAGATTTCTCAAATATTGAGAGTAAGGGATGATGGCCTCAGTTTCAACCTCCCAAAAATTATTGTACCAAACGGTGATCAGGGCTAAAATTACAGGGATGTTCTCTTTAAAATCGGCAGTACGAAAATGTTCGTCCATCTCTCCAGCACCTTGAAGTAAATCTTCAAAATTCTTTGGCCCTATGGCCAAACAAATAGAAATACCAACTGTACTCCACAAAGAAAAGCGACCTCCTACCCAATCGTTCATCGGAAAGATATTTTCTGTAGCAATACCAAAATCACTTACCATTTCCATATTGGTAGATACAGCAACAAAATGTTTGCTGATCGCTGAATCCGGAGCATGGTTCAAAAACCATTTCCGAATGGTGTTCGCATTACTAAGGGTCTCTTGAGTAGTGAAACTCTTGGAAACAATCACAAAAAGAGTGGTTTCAGGATTCAATTTTTTGATTACCTCCTCCACATGGTCTCCTTCTACATTGGAGACAAAAGTCAATTCCAGATGATTGCTGTAAAACTCGAGGGCTTCGGTAACCATGGCTGGACCCAAATCTGACCCCCCAATTCCAATATTGACTATGTGTTCAATCTGTTTTCCAGTGTGGCCTTTCCATTTCCCTGTAATCACTCGATCAGCGAATTCAAACATTTGCTGTTTTACAGCATCGATTTTTGGAGAAATATCCTCACCATCCACCATTATTGTTTTCGAATTTTTTTGCCTGAGTGCTGTATGTAGAACAGCTCTATTCTCAGTTTCATTGATCTTAACCCCATCGAAATAGTCTTTAATCGCTTGATCAAGACCCGATTCTTTTGCCATAGTGGTGAGAAGATCTATGGTCTGTTCATCCAATAAATTTTTGGAAAAATCTACATAGAAGGACTCCCATCGAAGTGAAAGCTTATCAACTCGTTCTGCATTTTCTGCGAAATAATCAACAATTTTCTTTTGAGCGTTCTTTTGGAAGTGGGATTCTAATGATTTCCAAGATTTGAGGAGCAGAGGGTTTTTTTTATTGAATGTCACTTTGAGATAGTGCTAGTGCTGAGTTAATGTATGTTAATTCTGGAGTAAATGAAATGCAGTCAAGCTGGGTTTTCAGACTGGCAATAGCATTTAAATAATTAATTTTTAATGCATTTGAAATGGGTTTGGCATCTGGCAGCTTTTGTCGGAAGGGATCTACTTGCCTGCCATTTTTCCAAAATCGGTAGCAAACATGTGGTCCTGAAGTGTAACCTGTCATACCCACCCAACCAATTACTTGTCCTTGGGTAACAAATTCCCCCACTTTTACTTTTCGCCTTTTCATGTGGAGGTATTGTGTACTATATGTATTGTTGTGCTTTATGGTAACATAATTACCGTTTCCTCGAGTATAGGAAGATTTAACCACTACTCCATTGGCGGTAGCCAATATTGGAGTTCCCACATTGGCAGCAAAATCCGTACCTCGGTGAGGTTTGATACGGTTGCCATAATAAGCAATTCTTCGCTTTAGGTTGTAACGAGAGGTAACAGGGCCAAATTTAACGGGAGCTTTTAGAAAAGCACGTCTAAGATTTTTGGCTTTTTCATCAAAATATTCAACGATACCTTTGAGTGAGTCAGGTTGAAATTCAAAAGCATAAAACTCTTTACCAGCGTGCTCAAAAATGGCTGCTTTTATGCGTTCAATACCAATGGAAACTGTATCATCGACAAACTTCTCAGTATAAATGACTTTGAACCGGTCGCCCTTATGGAGCCTGTAAAAATCGATATTCCATGCATAGACATCGGCCAAGTAGTAGGTCAGCTGGTCATTTAAACCACTGTTGATCATGGTTTCATAAAGTGAATTTTCGATATGACCATGCCCCTCCTTCTGGACGATTTTAATTGGCTTTGTGACTTTTTTCCCATAAATGCTGTCCCGAAGCTGAACCAGTGTGTAACTATCAATTTGGGGTTCATAAACAAATGCTTTTGGGGTAGGAACGCTGTCTTGGGTGTAAAAAAGACTGTAGGACTTACCCGCCACTAATCTACGAACACTAACGTCTTTTTTGATGGATTGAAGAATGTTGTAAACCTCAGGATAATCAATACCATTGTCTTCCAAAATTGAGCCAAAAGTCTCACCCCGCCTGATTTTTTTCTTTATGATTTTATATTGCTCTAAATCAAAACCATATTTCAGCTTCTTAGATTTGATTTTAACCTTAGCAATTGGAGTATCCGGTAAAGAAGTCGGCATTTTTATTTCACAAGAATGGAATAAACACGCTGCTCCAATAAAATATAGTATTACAAAAATCTTATTCATATGTTCTACGAATCCGGTTTTTTGTTTTTTGCAAATTTCTTGCATTAACCGTTGAATCGCAAAGTATTTAACAAAAAGTTATTCAAAGAGTAATAAACAATCAATATCTAGTCGAAATGGATTTCAAAGGGAGCCATTAAATTTTTAAATTTTTCTAAATCTACTTTAATCGAACCAATGGCCAAGTCGGCTTGAAGCCTGATAGGTATTTTGTTGCCATCGTCTGTGATCCAAAGGGTCACGCTTTCTTGCTCCCTAAAGACTCTTCCAGACTGAACATAGGGCCGAAACTTCATACATGGAACTTTACCAAACTTTGTAGAAAGGCTCTCTTTTCCTAAAAACTTCATTTTAAAAATATAATTTTCTTTGTCGAAAAACATATTGATACTAAAAGTTTGATTGGGTAACAATTTATCTTCAGGGTAATAAGCTCTTAGGTAATAAAAGGCAGAAATAAGATCCTGAGCATTTTCAGCAATTTCGAATGACTCTTGTTTTTTATGTTTCAGATCATTAACATGAGCCAATTTCAGATCATGATCAAAATTAATTTCTAAATTTTTAGTGTAACCTCCTTCGTCGATATTGCGAATGAACCAGTAGGGAATAACTTTTCTCTCATCGAAATAAGTGTCGTAGTGATCCTCCACCTTAAAGAACCAACGTGCCAATCCTGTAGTGGTTCCATAACCTTTGGCATGTAATACCGGAATGCCATTGACTGAATCTTTACTGAGCTCTATGGTGGCATAGCTTGCATTAAAAATACCATAATGGATTCTGAACTGAAACCATTCTCCTGCCTTAAATGGAAGGGATTTTTCCGAGGAGTCTTTTATCGATGCCGATTGAGAAAAACAATTTCCCACCGTAATGCAAAACAAGAGTAAAAAAAGTTGTTTTTTTAGAATCGGTAACATCTAGTAAAATTAATTAAATGAATTTAACCCTCTTTTTTAGGACAATAAAAGGACTAAAATACATTTAAAGATTTTTTAACTCATTATATATCTTAAGACCCTTAACTTCTCCCAACAATCTAATAATATCCTGTTGAGCAGCAGCTTTAATTCTTTTCAAGGATTTGAATTCTTTGAGTAATTGTTCTTTGGTTTTGGGACCAATGCCTTCTACCTCGTCCAAAGGAGATTTCAGAGCATTTTTGCTACGGATATTACGGTGTAGGCTTAGCCCAAAGCGATGGGCTTCATTCCGCAACTGTTGAATGACTTTCAGGGTTTCCGATTTTTTGTCCAAATACATGGGTATGCTATCTCCAGGGTAATAGATTTCCTCTAGTCTTTTGGCAATACCGATGATGGCAATTTGACCTCTTAAGCCTAACCGATCTAAACTTTTTACGGCGGAAGACAGTTGTCCTTTACCTCCGTCAATAACAATCAGTTGTGGAAGAGACTTACCCTCATCGGACAGGCGTTTGTAACGCCGATGCACCACTTCTTCCATCGAGGCAAAATCATCGGGACCCTCTACTGTTTTAATTTTAAAATGGCGGTAGTCTCTTTTGAAAGGTTTGCCGTTTCTGAAAACCACACAGGCAGCTGTGGGGTTGGTGCCTTGTATGTTAGAATTGTCAAAACATTCAATATGATCAGGCTCCTTTTGCAGGCGGAGATCCGTTTTCATTTGCTGCATCAAACGTTTGATATGGCGCTCGGGATCCACAATTTTCATTTGTTTAAAACGCTCCAATCTAAAAAACTTGGCATTTCTCTGTGAAAGCTCAACCAGCTTTTTTTTATCGCCCAGCTTTGGTACCGTTACCTTTATTTTTGATCCTAGGTCAACCTCAAAAGGGAGGTAAATTTCTTTGGATTGGGAGTTAAATCGTTGGCGTAAATCAACAATAGCAAGAGGCAACATCTCTGCGTCACTTTCCTCAAGCTTTTTTTTGATTTCTACTGTGTGCGAACGGATGATCGAACCAAAAGCTACTTGGAAAAAGTTCACATAACCATAGCTTTCATCAGAGATGATACTAAAAACATCAACATTGGTGATTTTGGAGTTAACCACCGTTGATTTGGCTTGGTAATTTTCTAGTGATTCAAGTTTTTCTTTGATTTCTTGAGCCCTTTCAAATTCCATGGCTGTGGCGAACTGCTCCATTTGAGCTTTGAACTGATCTAATGAACGCCTAAAATTACCTTTGATGATATCGCGGATGGCAGCAATATTTTGATTGTAATCATCTTCATTCACCTTATCCTCACACGGGGCTAAGCAGTTGCCAATATGATATTCCAAACAAACTTTGTACGACTGCTTTTGAATTTTTTCTTCTGAAAGGTCGTAGTTACACGTTCGGATAGGATAAAGTCCACGGATGAGTTCCAAAAGGGTGTACACGGTCTTCACATTGGGATATGGCCCGAAATAGTCAGATCCGTCCCGGATTACCTTTCGGGTGCTAAACACCCTTGGAAAAGGTTCTTTTTTGATACAGATCCAAGGATAGGTCTTGTCGTCTTTTAAAAGGATGTTGTATCGGGGGCGGTACTTTTTTATTAGATTATTTTCTAGCAGTAGTGCATCGACTTCTGTTGGAACCACAATGTGTTCCATGCGATGAATTTTTTTTACCAAAATACGTGTCTTAGCATTCTCATGGACTTTGGTAAAATAGGAAGTAACCCTTCGTTTAAGATTTTTGGCTTTGCCGACATAAATCACGGTATTATTTTTATCAAAATATTGATAAACACCTGGATCACTAGGTAAGACCTTGATTTGAATTTCGATGGGAGCCTTTTCCATAGCACGAAGTTACGTTTTCTCAAGGCATTAGAAAAAATGATCTTTGTCAAAGGATGGTTAAATATTTTTAATTTTAGTGACAAAATCAAAACTAATTGAATAACAAAATAGCATTAAGAACGGCATACCGAAAGCATAGAGATGCACTTACAGCCACAAAAATTGAGAAGGACAGTATTGAGATTTCTAATCGATGCTTGACATTGGACATTTGGAATCATTCTGTCTATCATCTTTTTATGGGTTCTGAAAAGAATAAAGAGGTAGATACTTCTTTCTTACTTTCGGTTGTCCAGGGAAAGGACAAGCAGCCCGTGATTCCAAGGATCGGAGACGACTGTATTCTAGAGCATTTTTTGCTCACCGACCAAACACCTCTTAAATTGAACCGTTGGGGGATTGCGGAACCACTTTCTGGAATTACATTAAGTCCAAAACAAATAGATGTAGTATTTGTGCCCCTTTTGGTTTTTGATTTGCAAGGACACCGAATAGGCTATGGCAAGGGCTACTACGATCGTTTCTTGGCTCAATGTACTGAGGACACCCTCAAAATTGGGTTGTCTTTTTTTGAACCTGTTTTCAGAATCGAAGACATCGGTGCTAACGACATCCCCCTGAATTATGTCGTTACACCTGACAAAGTTTTTGATTTTTAAGAAGGTTTAACAACGGTAGTAAATCAAAATCTTTTTGCCAAAATCTATTGCGCTTGGCCAAAAATCTTTTTGTTAAAAACGATTAAAATACCCACCCCAGTACTAATGGCTGAATCGGCGATGTTGAACACGTATTGAAAAAAAGTATAATGTTCCCCTCCGATCCATGGGATCCAATCGGGCCAATACCAGCTCACAAGAGGAAATTGAAGCATGTCAACTACATGACCTTGAAAAATGGGAGCGTATCCTCCACCTTCAGGGAACAAAGTGGCTACTTGACCATAACTGTGAGAAAAGATTACTCCGTAAAAAACAGAATCAATAATGTTGCCCATGGCTCCAGCAAAAATCAAACAAAGAGCCCAACGAAAAAGATTGGAGGTTTCTTTACGGATGTTGTCCCACAACCAATAACCAATCCCTAAAATGGCCAACAACCGGAAAACCGTCAGAACCAGTTTGGCAGACTTCTCAGAAAAAAAAGGGAGAATGTCATTGAGCTTGGTTCCCATTGCCATACCCTTATTTTCCACAAAAAGTAGCTTGAAGAAACCCCAATCAATAATGGCACTGTTACCATAAAGCGATAAAGGGTAATTCATTTTAATGAAAAACTTTGATGCTTGATCCAACAACAGTAAGCACAGTATTATGACAATAGCTGTTGGTAGGTTGATATTGGAAGCCTTAAATTTCAAGGGCTATTTTTGCATATTTTTAGCCTCAATGCTCAAGGTAGCATGAGGAACCAGAAGAAGCCTTTCCTTGTTAATTAACTTTCCTGTAACTCTACAAATGCCGTAAGTTTTGTTTTCGATGCGAATCATAGCATTTTTTAGGTCACGAATAAACTTTTCTTGTCGAATGGCCAATTGGGTATTGGCTTCCTTAGACATAGTTTCCGAGCCTTCTTCAAAAGCCTTAAAAGTGGGGGAGGTGTCATCTGTTCCATTGTTCCCATCATTCATATACGCACTTCTTAGAAGGTCTAAATCTGCTTTTGCTTTGCTAATTTTTTCTTCAATCAATGATCTGAAATGATCCAACTCTTCATCCGAATACCGAGCTTTTGTTTCATTTGCCATCTTAAATTTTTTTAATGGTTATTTGTGTTTTGATATTGTCAAAAACAACCTCTGTTCCTTGCTTCAACTCTTGAGGAAAATCTATGCTTACCCCCAAGGTTTCCGCACATATGTAGGAGCTGTTTTTGTCAATTTTTTCTTTTAAATCTTCATCGGCCAAAAAGCTGATATTAATTTTGTCTGTTACCTCTAATCCAGCTTCCTTTCGGATATTTTGAATACGATTGACCAATTCGCGGGCAATGCCCTCATTAATCAAATCTTCGGTTAATGAAATATCAAGGGCAACGGTCATTCCATTTCCATGAGCAACCAACCAGCCTTCAATATCTTTAGAGGTGATTTCCACCTCGTTGAGGTCTAAAATAATATTTTTTTCATTAAGACTGATGTTAATTCTTCCTTCTTGTTCTATGGTCTTTATTTCTGCTTCACCAAAGCCATTGATCTTTCCAACTACTGCTCCCATTTGCTTCCCAAATCGTGGGCCGAGCACTTTGAAATTAGGTTTGATCTCTTTGACCAAAATATTGCTGTCATCGTCAATCAGTTCAATGGTTTTTACGTTTATCTCTGATCTAACTTGTTCCTGAATTTTCTCAATTTCACTTTTTTCTTTAGGGCCATTTACAGCAATCATAAGGGTCTGAAGAGGTTGGCGTACTTTTATTTGTTCTTTCTTTCGCAAGGAAAGTGCCAGTGAGGTGATATTCCGAGCTTTGTTGATACGATTCTCTAAATCTGTATTGATAGCTCGAGAGTTGATTTTGGGGTAAGTTGACAAATGAACCGAAGGATATTTTTCGGTAGCTGTATTATCGGTCAAATCCTGATACAGTCGATCGCAATAAAATGGGGCTACTGGTGCGGCCAGTTGACTCACTGTTAGCAAACACTCCCAAAGGGTTTGATAAGCAGCTATTTTGTCCTTTTTATATTCACCTTTCCAGAACCTTCTTCTACATAGCCTTACATACCAGTTACTCAATTTTTCTTGAACAAATTCTGAAATAATTCGGGTAGATTTGGTGGGCTCATAATCCTTGTAGTATTCGTCTACTTTCCCAATCAAACTGTGCAATTCGGATAAAATCCAGCGATCTAATTCGGATCTTTCGTCAAGTGGGATGGCGCCCTCTTTATTTTTAAAACCATCGATGTTGGCATAGAGGCTAAAAAAAGAATACGTATTGTGTAGGGTACCAAAAAATTTACGTTGGACCTCTCCAATTCCTTCCAAATCAAACTTGAGATTGTCCCAAGGATTGGAATTCGAAATCATGTACCATCGGGTAGCATCTGCTCCAAACTGATCAATAGTTTCAAAGGGGTCTACTGCATTTCCCAAGCGTTTGGACATTTTCTGTCCATTTTTGTCCAAAACCAGCCCATTCGACACAACGTTTTTGTATGAGATGGAATCAAAAACCAGTGTGCTTATGGTGTGGAGTGTGTAAAACCAACCGCGGGTTTGGTCTACTCCCTCAGCAATGTAATCGGCAGGGAAAGCAGAACCGTTGTCGATTTTTTCTTTATTTTCAAAGGGATAGTGCCACTGAGCGTAGGGCATTGATCCGGAATCAAACCACACATCAATCAGATCTTTTTCTCTTTGCATTATTACACCTTTTTCCGAAGTCAAAACAATTTCATCTACAATGTGTTTGTGGAGATCGATTTGGTCATAATTATCATCACTCATATCTCCTACTACAAATCCAGCCAAGGGGTTGGAGTTCATGTAACCTTTTTGGATTGATTTTTCGATTTCTTCATGGAGTTCAGCAACCGACCCGATGACCTTCGTCTCTTGGCCGTCTTCTGTTCTCCATACGGGTAGAGGAATACCCCAAAATCGAGACCTCGAAAGATTCCAGTCATTGGCGTTGGCAAGCCAATTACCAAAACGACCTTCTCCTGTGGATTTGGGTTTCCAATTGATTTTCTGGTTCAGGGAGGTCAATCGATCCCTAACCTCTGTAACCTTGATGAACCAAGAATCTAAAGGATAGTACAAGATGGGTTTGTCTGTCCTCCAACAATTGGGGTAGGAGTGCACATACTTTTCAACTCTAAAAGCAGCATTCTCTTCTTTTAGTTTGATTGCAATTTGAACGTCAACAGATTTCTCTGGAGCTTTGCCATCTTCGTAATATTCATTTTTTACATATTGATTTGCCAAAATACCCATTTCAGAGCGAAACTTTCCATGCAAATCAACCAGAGGAACCTTATTATTATTTTCGTCCAAAATCAGTAAGGGAGGAACTTCGGGGACAGCTTCCTTAGCTACCTTGGCGTCGTCGGCTCCGAAAGTAGGTGCCGTATGCACTATTCCAGTTCCATCCTCTGTGGTTACAAAATCACCCAAAATCACTCGATAGGCGTTTTCGGGATAGTCAACAGGAACTGGAGCATCTCCCCATATTTTTTCATATCGGATGTCCAGAAGCTGTTCACCTTTGATTTCCTTTTCAATAAAAAAAGGTATTTTTTTATCCTCTTGTTGGAAACCTTCTAGATCTGATAAAGATTCAACCGGATGGTATTTTCCTGAAAATTGTTTTCCTACCAATGCTTTAGCCAAAATCACTCGGATGGGTTCGAAAGTGTATTGATTGAAGGTATGGATAACAACGTAGTCAATTTTTGGCCCAACGGTCAAAGCAGTATTAGAGGGCAATGTCCAAGGCGTGGTGGTCCATGCCAAAAGGAAGAGAGGACAAGTCCCTTTAAGAAATTCAGGCAATGAATTTTCGATGGTTTTGAACTGGGCAGTAACAGTGGTATCACTGACGTCCTGATAGGTACCAGGTTGGTTCAGTTCGTGTGAACTCAGACCTGTTCCAGCTTTCGGGGAGTAGGGTTGAATAGTATATCCTTTGTACAAAAGGCCTTTTTCGTGAATTTGTTTGATGAGCCACCAAACGCTTTCCATGTACTTGGGAGTGTAAGTGACATAAGGATCGTTCATGTCCACCCAATACCCCATTTTTTGAGTAAGTCGATTCCATACGTCTGTATATTTCATCACTGCTTCTTTACAAGCAGCGTTGTATTCCTCTATGGAAATGGATTTACCAATGTCGTCTTTGGTGATCCCCAATGCTTTTTCAACTCCTAGTTCGACAGGAAGTCCGTGGGTATCCCATCCTGCTTTTCGATTGACTTTAAATCCTTTTTGAGTTTTATAGCGACAAAAAATATCTTTAATCGCACGAGCCATTACATGATGAATGCCAGGCATACCATTGGCAGATGGTGGGCCCTCATAAAAAATAAAGGGGGGGTGGTTCTCCCTTTCAGAGATACTCTTTTCAAAAACCTGATTTTCCTTCCAAAAATCCAGTATTTCCGAAGAAATTTTAGGTAAATCCAGTCTTTTGTACTCCTTGAAAACCATTGCGGGTCGCTTTTATTAAAGTTGCGAAATTAAGGATTTTAGGTAAAAAAAAAGGATTTTAGATTTTAACCTTTACTCCCAGCTGTAAACTCCTTCCCTCCTCAGAGATTCCAGAGGCAAAAGTTCTGTAATGTAGATCAAAAATATTCCTGAGCCCAAAATTCAAAATAATATTTTCTCTTAACTGAAATTGGGATAGAACAGACCAAATATTCCAGGAGGGCATTCCGTAATATCTGTTGACTTCATCGACAGCCATTGGATTGACCAAAGGGGTCTCATTGAGTCCATCCTCACCACCCCAACTGTATTTACTGGGATCCTTGGATTCGCTGAATTTCCAAATCAACATTGTTTTAAATTTTTTACCCACATGTGACAAGTTAAAGCTTCCAAATAAAGGAGCGATAGAAGGCATAGGGCCATAATCCATATTTTTATCGGCTGCCGTATATGTGATCCCTCCTCTGATTTCGAACGAATTACTTACAGGCCAATTACCTTCGATGGACCCTCCATAAATATATCGGTTTCCTAAATTTTTATTTGCTTGAGTGCTCACTTCTTCTCCATTGTATAAAATGGTGTTCTCGTCCTGGGTGCTTCTGTCGGAAAAAACAATAAAATCGGATCTAACGATATGCCGAGTAACAAGAGTGTTAAAGGCCCTTAAATCAATATAACTGACTTTGTTGGAAGCGATAAATTTTAATCCTGTTTCGAATGTGTACGCGTATTCAGGCTTTAGGAAAGAATTGGGAACCAGAAGGACACCATTGCTCTCTCGTATTTTTCCGATATCATCGATATTAGGATTTCTAAAGCCACTTGAAATTAACCCATTGATTTGCCAATTTGAATTGGGTCGATAGGTCATGGCCAAAGTATAGGTTAATGCATCTGATTGAAGATCGACAGTAGACAGAAGTTTGTCAACTAAAGCAGAATCATTCCAACGGGCACTAATTTTGGACCCTGTCATTCTCAATCCACCATTAAGTGTCAGACGTTTATTGACTCTAAAAATCCAATTCAGATAACCTGCAAAACTCGAGGCACTACTACCATCACTAGGGTAACGAGAGGGAATCGCATACTCGTTGCTGTAACCTATGATATCTTCAGAATCAAGGATTAAATCTTTAGCAAAGCCTTTCGAATCTATTTTGTTGTAGGTCCATTCCAATCCATAGGAAAAGGAATGTCCCTCGGTAATATTTCCATAAAAGTCTGCATTGATACTAAAAACATCAACGTTTTCTATTTGATAAGAACGGGTTAAACTACCAAATTTTCGATTGATTCTCGACTCTTCTACCTTTTGGTAGGCAGTAGTTAAAGTTCCTTTTTTCAGCCAATTTTTACCCACAAAAAATTTGAGTTGTGGAGAAACAAACAATCTCTTTTGGGGTCCATAATACCATTCACTAAAGCGAAGGCTTCCATCGCGTTCCTCCACCAACTTATCGTAACGATCAATATCAGATGATTCTGAATATTGAAGATTCAAATTGAGAAGCATGTCCTTCGGAAGACGAACGACAAATTTTTGAAATATGTCGAATTGGTCATAACCAGTATTTTTTTGGATATTGGGGTGGGAGTTGGGTGTGGGAGTTTCGGTGTACTCATTTCTGCTATTGAGGGAAAAATAAGGGGTTAATCCCCAATCTGAAAAACCGTGTTTTCGATTTTCTCCAATTCTGATATCCTCGAAATTGGAATAGCTAACACTGGTAAGACTTCCCCAGTTTTTAAAACTCATTGAGGTACTGACATTATTAACCAACGAAAGATTGGCATGGTTAAAGGTGGAGGTAAATTCAGATTTAACCTTGGTATTACCATTCAACTTAGGAGATTTGGTGTAATAGTGAATTACACCTCCCAACGCATCAGAACCATAACCTACAGAGGAAGATCCAAAGGTAACTTCAACTCTTTCAATGTTGTGTGGATCAATGGTTATTGCATTTTGCAAATGACCAGATCTGTAGATGGCATTGTTCATTCTCACTCCATCCACAACAATGAGGACACGATTGGCTTCAAAACCTCTTAAAACAGGGCTACCACCTCCACCTTGAGATTTTTGAATCCTGATGTTGGGACTGATTTCTAATAGATCGGCGCCCGTAGCCACCGAGGCCATCTCAATTTCTTTTTGCGAAACAACTGCCACTTGCTCTGCAATCTTATCCCTAGTGGCTTGAGATCGGGCTATCGAAAGAACAACTTCTTCCAAAACCTCATCCTCAGAAGTCATAGGGATTATTTTTTTTACTTTTAAAAATTCAAGAGTAGAAATACTCAAAGGCTGGTATCCTAAAAGATTAAAATTAATCATAGCATCCGACGGAAAGTCTTGTAAAGAAGCTTTTCCCAGTGCATCTGTAAGTGTATTATGATCTCCATTTTCAGTAAAAATAGTAACATTTTCTAGAGGTTCTCCAGTGACGGCGTCTTCAACCCAAACCTCTTGACCCATTAGACCATTGAGGATTGAAAAGACGAGTAGTGTGGAGAGAAAATAATTTCTATCGAAAAATTTCATGGAGTATATCGATTGATTTTATTTTTCCAAAGTTTGGTAAATGTAAATTAAAATAATCTATCAATACGTTCAAAACTTTAATTCTAAGCGAATTGTCGATTACACATCGATCTAAAGTATCAAAATCTGTACCAAGTAATTTTTTGAACGCCATTAGCAAGTCTCCTTCAATAAAATGTTTTGAGGGAGAAGAACTACAAAAACATCCACTTTCCAAATCAAAATAACCTTCACTTATATTAGATCTATTGGGATAAAAGCCAAGATGGCGACTCAGTTCCATCATAAATTTTAAATGAAAAAGGGGAGAAAACGCTTCGGACTCCAAACGTTTGATGTTTTTTTCGATAAAATGGTATAAGTGTATATTGGGAGTTCCCTCTTCGGTGATGACCCGGGTTAATATTTCAGATAAAAATAGAGTTACTGCATTTTTTTTAATGTCTGTAGGGATTTCAATCAGAGAAAAATTTACCCGGGCCTCTTTGATATAGTGAAGTCCCTCACTACTTTGATTTTTTACTTGAGTAATCAAGCTAATCATACTGAGAGGTTGAAACAGAGATTTCTTGAGGCTTCCTTTTTTTGTAGAGAGTATGCCTTTGAGTAAAAAGGATTTGAGTCCTATTTTTTTGCAATAGCAACGCGCAATAAGACTAGTATCTCCAAATTTGATGGCACTCAGAACAATGGCATCGGTTTCAATCAGCATGATCGCTAGCAGGTTTATACCACTCCTTGGGCAAGCATGGCATCAGCTACTTTAACAAAGCCTGCAATATTGGCTCCTTTAACGTAATTGATATAATTATCGTCTTTACCATAATCCAGACAAGATTGGTGAATCTCGGACATAATCGATTTTAGTTTGGCATCAACCTCCTCGCGGGTCCAATTGTATCGCAGCGAGTTTTGCGCCATTTCTAAGCCAGACACGGCTACCCCTCCGGCATTTGATGCCTTTCCAGGAGCATAAAGAATCTTATGGTTTGTGAATTGATGAATGGCTTCGGGTGTAGAGGGCATATTAGCCCCTTCGCCAACACAAATGCAACCATTTTTGATCAGTAAACCAGCATCTTTTTCATTCAATTCATTTTGAGTAGCACAGGGTAGCGCAACCTCGCAAGGCACCTCCCATGGAGTTTTGCCTGCAATAAATTGAGCTTTTGGATACTTGTCAAGATATGCACTAATTCGTTCTCTTCGAATATTTTTAAGCTCCATCACATGGGATAATTTCTCCTGATCTATTCCATCGGTATCATAAATATAACCAGAGGAGTCGGATAAAGTCAAAACTTTAGCACCGAGTTGAATGGCTTTTTCAGCAGCATATTGCGCTACATTTCCACTTCCCGAAATAACTACCTTTTTATTTTTTAAGCCAGCTCCATTGTGTTCCATCATTTTTTCTACAAAATACACTACACCATAACCCGTTGCTTCGGGTCGGATTAGAGAGCCTCCCCAAGAAATACCTTTTCCAGTTAATACTCCGGTAAATTCATTTTTCAGCCTTTTGTATTGCCCAAACATATATCCAATCTCTCTGCTTCCTACACCAATATCTCCAGCAGGGATGTCCCGATTGGGACCAATGTGTCGGAAGAGCTCCGTCATAAAACTTTGGCAAAAACGCATGACTTCAGTATCTGTTCTTCCCTTTGGGTTGAAATCTGACCCTCCTTTTCCACCTCCCATAGGGAGGGTGGTCAGGCTATTTTTAAAGATTTGCTCAAAAGCCAGAAATTTTAAAACACTTAGATTTACACTGGGATGAAAACGCAGCCCTCCCTTATAGGGTCCTATGGCTGAATTCATTTCTATTCTGTATCCTCGATTTACTTGTATTTCCTCCTGATCGTCTATCCAAGCCACTCGAAAAGAGACAACTCTTTCGGGCTCTACCATGCGTAAAAGAATATTTTGACCGTAGTAGACATCATTTTTAACGATGTAGGGAATGACTGTTTCGGCTACCTCAGTCACTGCTTGCATGAACTCCGGTTCATTCTGATTTCTTTTGTTGACTTCAGCCAAAAAATCTTTGATTGTTTTATCCATTAAATTGATTTTTGATCCAATATAAAAATACGTTTTATAATGGAAATGGACTTAGATATTAACCGAAAAGCACTGAAATCAAAGCTTCGATTTTGGATACTTCTAATACTTTGATGGATTCATTCTGTTTTCCAATCTTGGCGAATTTCGAAATGACAATGGTCTCGAAACCTAGTTTTGAAGCTTCTTGGATGCGTTGTTCAGTTTTGGGAACAGGTCTAATTTCGCCGGACAAGCCTACCTCTGCAGCAAAACAAATTTTTTCAGAAATTTCTAGATCATGATGGCTGGATAGAATTGCAACAATCACTGCCAAATCTATCGCAGGATCAGCGATAGAGATACCTCCAGTAATATTGATAAAAACATCTTTGGTTCCCAAAGTAAAACCTGCCCTTTTCTCCAAAACAGCCAATAACATATTGAGTCTTTTGGTGTTGTAACCAGTGGTGGTTCTTTGTGGAGTCCCATAAACAGCACTACTGACCAAGGCTTGAACTTCGATCATTAAGGGACGAACACCTTCAATGGTCGCAGCAATGGCGTGTCCGCTCAATTTTTCATCTTTTTCAGAAATCAATAATTCGCTGGGGTTGCTTACGACTCTCAATCCTTTGGATTGCATTTCGTAAATCCCTATTTCAGAAGTAGCTCCGAAGCGGTTTTTTTGAGCCCTTAAGATACGGTAGATGTTATTGCGGTCTCCCTCGAAATGAAGCACTACATCTACCATATGCTCCAAAATTTTGGGACCAGCAATTTGACCATCTTTAGTGATGTGACCTACCAAAAAAACTGGTACATGAGTCTCTTTAGCAAACTTGATAAACTCGGCCGTACACTCTTTAATTTGAGAAACACTTCCTGTACTACTGTCAATGTAATCGGTATGTAGGGTTTGAACTGAATCAATGATGACAAGGTCAGGAGTTAAGACTTCAATTTGGGAAAAGATGTTTTGTGTTTTTGTTTCACTCAAGACATAACATTGATTCGAAGCAATATCCATCCGATCGAAACGGATTTTAATTTGTCGCTGGCTTTCTTCTCCCGAGACATAAAGTACTTTGCATCCAACTGTCATAGCAATTTGAAGCAGTAGGGTGGATTTCCCAATGCCTGGTTCACCTCCCAAAAGCATCAGTGCCCCAGGAATGATTCCTCCTCCCAAGACACGGTTTAGTTCGGGGTCTCCTGTATCCATTCTCGATTCTGAGGAAATTTCTATTTCGTCAATTTTGAGGGGTTTCGAAACCAAAGTTTGTTTTTTGTCACTTTTCCAATTCTTCTTATCAGGCTTTTCGAGCAGTTCCTCTGTCAAAGTATTCCATTGTTTACAAGAATTACACTGACCCTGCCATTGCGCGTGTTGTGTGCCACAACTTTGACAAAAGAAAGAGGTTTTTATTTTGCTCATTTAAATATTAGAAAAAGCAGTTTATTTTTGGCGATTAACCAAAGGTAACGCAAAAAATGCCATAGCACCAAAGCTAACCACCATAAGCGTTTGACAAGTCCACATAATCCAACCAAAGGCCAAACTGGATTCTTTGGTAATCCCAAAAGCAATCAAAACAATAGAGACAGAGTAAGGATAGATTCCTATGCCACCATTGGTTGCCGAGATGGATAATCCTCCCACTACAAAAGCAGGGATTAAGGCGTTCATTCCTAAACTAACTGTTTCTGGAATGGAAAATTTGATGATCCAAAACATCAAAACGTACATCAGCCATATAAAAACGGTATGGACAACAAATAGTCCCTTATTTTCCATGTGTTTTATGGAAACAATTCCTTCCCATATCCCTTGAAAGAATTTTTTGATTTTTTCGATCATGGGGTGGGTTGACTTTTGGAAAAACCTCCTAAAAAAAAGAAAGCTTACAACAAGAATGAAAAGGCTAAAAGTCATTTGTGTTAGATTGAAATCATCGATTTCTAGATAATCTACGATCAAATCATACTGAAGCCCTAAAGCCAATATTATGCAAAAAATTAAAAGCACAAGATCTACTACTCGCTCAGCAATCACTGTTCCAAAGCCTTTTTGGAAAGGAATGTTTTCATAACGATCCATAGCAGTTGCTCGGAGCAATTCCCCAGAGCGTGGAATGCCTAAATTTGAAAAATAGCCAATCAAAACAGCCAAAATAGAATTGATAGTTTTGGGGCGATAGCCCAATGGTGCCAGCAGATATTGCCAACGGATGGCTCTGGAAATATGGCTTAGTATTCCAAAAAAAGCTGAAAGTAAAACATAGCGATAATCCGCATTTTGGATGTACTTAAAGATATTAGATCGATCCTCGGGAGTAGTATTTTGGTAGCTTAGGTAGATAAAAAACAGCCCTATCAACAAAGGGATTATTTTTTTTGAAAGAGAGACGATTTTCTTCAAGACCTAGGTTAAGCGGTTGGTGCTTTCGTCTGGAAAGATTACAGTAGGCTGAAAATCTCTGGCCTCTTCAAATTCCATTTGGGCATACCCTATGACAATGATGATATCCCCTTTTTGAACTTTCCTAGCCGCAGGGCCATTGAGTGTAACTTCCCCAGTTCCTCTTTTACCCTCAATAATGTATGTTTCCAATCGCTCGCCATTATTGATGTTGACTACTTGTACTTTCTCACCTATCAAAAAGTTTGCAGCATCAATTAGGTCACGGTCAATGGTAATACTTCCGATGTAACCAAGATCGGCATCGGTAACTTTGACCCTGTGGATTTTAGATTTTATGACTTCTATCAACACGCGGCAAATTTAATCATTTAAGACATATCCAAATTATCAATCAACCTAATTTTTCCTAAATAAGCCGCAACAAACCCTCTTCCTTGACTAACAGGCTGGTTTAAGTCAACTTCCTTTAGTGTTTTTGGATCGGATATGATGAAGTAATCCAGTTTAATAGCTTCGTGTTTTTTATAAAAATCAACCACTTTTTCCTTTAGTTTTCGATAGGGAAGTTTCTTGGCATTAGATTTTGCGAACTGTAAACCTTCATATATTTTCACAGCCAAGTTCCTTTCTTCATTTGACAACAAACTATTTCGAGAACTCATTGCGAGTCCATCGCTTTCTCTTATGATGGGACAGCCTATAATTTTTGTATTTAGTCTTTGCGACAGCGTCATTTGCTGAATAATACGTAACTGCTGAAAATCTTTCTCTCCAAAATAAGCCTTGTCGGGTTTAAAAATTTCAAAAAAACGAGACACAATGGTTGCTACTCCCTGAAAATGTCCTGTTCTTTTTGCTCCCTCCATTACTTGATCTAACCCACTCAAATCAAAGAATTTCGATTCAATAGTATTTCCGTAGATGTCAGATACTGATGGTGTATAAACAAAAATATTCCCCCCATATTTTTTTATTTTTTGCAAATCAGAATCAGTTTTTACGGGATAATTCTTAAAATCAGATTTGTCGTCAAACTGTGTTGGGTTGATGAAAATACTGATCAACACAGATTGATTTTCTTTTAAGGCTTTATCAATTAACGAAAAGTGGCCTTTATGAAGAGCTCCCATAGTGGGAACCATACCAAGAGGTCGAGGTTGAGCAGATAAGTGATTAACTAGGGATTGGGAAGAATCGAAAACCTCCATTTAGTAAAAAATTAACAACCGTAAAGATACAGAATTCAGCATATTCCGTTTAATTTTTGTACTTTTGCCAAACTTTACCTTCTTGATTAACAGAGAATTTATGAAAGACAAAAAGATTCTAAATATCTCATCTGAAGTGGTTCCATACCTACCCCAGACCAATCAAGCCATCAATTCATTCAAAATTCCAAAAAACATCAACGACCACGGAGGTCAAACGCGAATATTCATGCCTCGGTATGGTTTGATCAACGAAAGAAGGCATCAGCTCCATGAAGTGATTCGTCTGTCTGGAATGAATTTGGTCATCAATGATGTCGATATGCCTTTGATTATCAAAGTAGCTTCCATCCCTAAAGAACGAATGCAGGTGTATTTTATTGATAATGAAGAATACTTCAAAAGGCGTGCAGTTCTAAAAGACGAAAATAATTCCCTTTTTCCAGACAACGATGAGAGGATGATTTTCTTCACCAAAGGTGTTATTGAAACCGTAAAAAAATTGAACTGGGCTCCAGATATAATCCATCTACATGGATGGTTTACCAGTCTATTTCCCCTGTATCTCAACACCTATTACAAGGACGAGCCTATCTTTGCCAACAGTAAAATTGTTACCTCAGTTTATGCCAAGGATTTTGAAGGAGTGCTTTCGAACGATTTTCATAAAAAAGTGGCTTTTGATGACATCTCCGACGAACTTTTAGAGCCATTGAAAAGTGCTAATTTCGAAAACTTGATACAATTGAGTTTGAATTTTTCCGATGGTTACATAATGGGTGATACGGACACCCCGAAATCAATCGAATCCTATGCAAAAGCAAAAGAAATTCCGGGTCTTAGCCATGAGGAATGTTTGTCAAAGGACGCTTTTGTCGATTTTTACACTAATCATATTTTATAATAACCAATGTATTTTTTGAGGGTGTTCATCAATCGTGTGACTGTTCTTTTGTGTGTAGCCTTAATAAATTTTTCTTGTGATAAGGAATACCATTCCGCAGGTTCGGAACTCCTGATTGGGACTGCACTCAAAACCAAAACTCATGTAGCACCCGTATATTCCTATCAGAGCAAGGTCAATTACTTCCAGACAGATGGTCTCCCTTTGGGGCAACTCGGCAAAATAGAAATGCCCGGTTTGGGAAGGTCAGAGGCCAGTATAACTGCTAAATTAGTAGCCAACCTCAATCCCGTTTTTGGAAGATATTCCCAGGAAAGAGAAGAGGAGGG
Source organism: Flavobacteriaceae bacterium (assembly GCA_038107695.1). Classification (GTDB taxonomy): domain Bacteria; phylum Bacteroidota; class Bacteroidia; order Flavobacteriales; family Flavobacteriaceae; genus UBA8316. Next base: position 23,464 of record JAYNHF010000030.1, read on the forward strand.
AGACGATGAAAACCCTGCTGTAATCGATGAAAAAGAAACCATTACTAAGGTTTTCCTCGAAATACCATTCTTTAATAATACTGATGACAAAGACGGGGATGGGCTGATTGACTCCTTAGACTTAGATCCTGAGGATTCCGACAGCGACACTGATGGGGATGGATTGAGTGACTACGAAGAAACTCTAGCCAATCTCAACCCTCTAAGTAATGACAGTGACGGTGATGGCGTTTTGGACGATGTAGATCAAGACAACAGTTCTTATGATTACGAAAACAAAATCTATGAAATAGATTCCATTTTTGGAAACAGAGAAGCCACTTTCGATTTAAAAGTCTATGAGTTAAAATATTACCTATCTCAATATGATCCAGCAACGGATTTTGAAAAAGAATCAAAGTTCTTTTCCAATACAGATTTCTACGAAAGAGGTTTTTTTGGACAGACACTTCACAATGACTCTTATCAACTCAATTTTGAAGAGTTGCGCTTTAATTACACTGAAGATGATCCTGAAACCGAAGATGTGGATGAGAGAGAAACCGTAGAAAGCCGATTAACACCTAGAATTAGAATAGCGCTAGACCATGACTTTTTTCAAGAAATGATATTGGATCAGGAGGGCGAATCGGTTTTTTCAGACCAAGATAGTTTTTCAGAACACCTCAGAGGACTGATTATCAAAACCGATAATTTTGACGAAGACATTTATATGTTATTAGATCTTAATCGAGCTAGGGTATGGATTGAATACGAATATGATGAGGTCGATACCAATGAAACACTTAGTGACACCTCAGATGATGTCACTGATAAGAAAACCAAAACTTTTTCATTGAATTTTGGCACCCATTTTAGCACCATAAAATCCAATAATCTCAATAGTCAAGTTGACCAAGAGATACTTGCTACACAAAACAATAAATCTTCGCAAAAAATGTATCTCAGTGGAAATGGACTTTTTTCTACCTTGAGGTTGTTTGAGGAAGAGCGTGATGGCGATCAAGCCCTTGATCGACTGAGAGAAAACCAATGGGTCATAAGCGAAGCTAATTTGGTAATGTATATTGATCAAGATCAATACAGCCCTTTGGAAGAAGATCAGCTTCCGGATCGTTTATATTTATACAAATATGAAACAGGATTCCCTCTGAGTGATTTTAGCTTGGACAATACAGTCAACAATTCAGAAAAAAATAGAGATAAATACGTCTATGGCGGCATATTGGAACTCGATGACACCAACCGTCCTTATCGCTATAAATTTAGAATAACGGATCACATTAATCGTTTGATCAGTAAAGACTCTGCTAACGTTCAGCTAGGTTTGGTACCCTCTAGTGGTATTGGCATATTGAATAATAAAAGAGCCGAGACGGTCGACCAGACATTTATTAATTACCCAGCGACTGCTGTTCTCAATCCAAAGGGAGTCATACTTCACGGCAGTCAAAGCCAAAGCCACCCTGAAGAAGGTTTAAAACTAGAAATTTTTTACACAGAATATTAATAGTCTAATCTTCAAACCCCAGTATTTGTTGATTAAAATCAATATTTATACAAATAAACTATAATTTTAAATGCTTTAATAGTTAAATTCTATTCTTTGTGCAATAAAACGCACTAAAAATCTTTTTAGGGCAGCTTTAAATGATTTTATATAATAAAAAACTATTAAAAATATTATACTGATAGTTTTTGTCTAGTATATAACAAACCAATACACACAATTACATTCAAACTTGCAATTCCCCAGCCCCATAAGATATTACTGATTATCATAATAATCGCCCACCACAAAACCAAAAGTACCCCTCCTGCACACATTTTAATTGAACTGTAAAAAACAATGTCCTTAAACAAACCCAATATTTTTTTCAAGATCAGTAGAGGAGGGAGGTTTGGGATTGATAAAAAAACACGGATCACCCCATACCATTTTTTTTGACTTGTAATTTTTCTAGGACTTAGCTTTTGTTCTTCAATTCCCCTTTTCAACTCTAAAAAGGGCAACAATGTATTACCATTGTGAATCAGTTCTTTTCGATCCTGATAATGTTCGTCTTTTTCAGGGAGCCACAAACATTTTTTCATCCCCAATTTAAGCACCTCTCTTAGGGCATTGATAGAGGCTGGTTTGTCAGTTTCACTTTCCACAAAACGCTGAACAGCAATGGGCTCTCCAAAAACCAAATGTAGGTCACAAAATGGATTTGTGTGATGACCATAATTAATACCAACAGGGAGGATATAAATAGGATTTTTAGCTTCTACTTGAGACTCATAGGCCAATCGACTACTCCCCTTGGAGAGCGCTTGGAGGAAAAATTCACTGTGATGAGATGCTTCTGAGAATATCATAACCCATTGATTCTTTGCAAGAAGTTTCATACAACGTTCAAAAATGGCATCATTTTTTTTAAGATTGGAGTATCCATTTCTGATTCGGTAAACAGGCAACATCCTTAGAGCATCCATAAACCACTGCAAAGGCCCTCCAAAAACATCACTTCGTGTCAAAGAGGTTATGGGTTTAGGGATATTACAACCCACTAAAAGAGGATCTAAAAATGCACCTTGATGATTGGGTGAGAAAATCACTCCTCCGTCATTAGGGATATTTTCTAGGCCGTAAATTCGTATTTTTCTAAAATAACAGTGGCTGGCAATTTTAATCGAATACTTTACGAAATAGTAAAAGAGCTTTTTCATTAAATTAGGTCAACTTTTGAAATATGTCATCTCACATTGACGAACCTTACAATTCACTTTGTAAAAATAATGTTTAATTTATATCTATCGAGTTGAGAAACAGATTGTGTTAGACTTGAATTTTTTGTTATCTTGAAAAACTATGGATTTTTTCCATCAAAAAAGCAATCTTATGCTGCAATCGAATAAATAAAACCATACTTATGAATACGAGTGAACAATTTGATTTTAAATTCTATGAATGGGAAAAAAAGTTTCACAATCGTCCTTTTTTACGCCAACCTTTTGGAGATAAATGGGAGGAATACAGTTGGTTTGAGGTAGGTCAGATGGCCAGAAAATTGGCTACAGGCCTCAAGTCATTGGGTTTGAAAGAGAATGCACATATTGGACTGATCTCTAAAAACTGTAGAGAATGGATCATTGCTGATATCGCCATCATGATGGCTGGTTATGTCTCTGTTCCATTTTTCCCCTCATTAAAAGGAGAGGAGCTAAAATTTTTATTAGATTTTGGAGATGTCGACCTCCTGTTTGTGGGAAAAATAGAAACATGGGATCAAATAGAAAACCACATACCCAAAGAGCTTCCTTTGATCAGATTCCCTCATTATCAGGGTTGTACCAAGGTAAGTAAAGGGGAAGAATGGTTTGATTTCATCAATCGACATCAACCCATAGAAGAAGTTCACGTCCCAAAGTTATCTGATTTGTGGACGATCATTTTCACTTCAGGAACTACAGGAAATCCAAAGGGGGTTAAACTCTCTTATTTGGCCTTGGATCAAACCAAAATCATTACCCAACAGGTCAATCCATTGAAAATTGATTTTTCTGGAAACAATGATTTTATCTCATATCTTCCATTAAATCATATTGTAGAGCGAGTTGTTGTAGAGCATGTCTGCATGCGTTTTGGAGGATCTTTATCATTTGTTGAGTCCATAGACTCTTTTGCCAAAAACTTAAAGGATATTCAGCCACATGTCTTTTTTGCAGCGCCCAGAATATGGACTAAATTTCAGTTGGGAATCTTGGCAAAAGTGCCTCCAAAAAAATTAGATTCTCTTCTGAAAATTCCAATCGTCTCAGGATTGATCAAAAGAAAATTAAAAAAGAATTTAGGATTAAGCAGAGCCAGGTCAACGGTATCGGGTTCAGCTCCCATCCCTCAGTCACAAATCAAGTGGTTCAGAAAGCTGGGAATATACATTACCAACGGATATGGAATGACCGAAAATTGTGCGATATGTACACAAGTCGATGGACGTGACTTCGATAAATCAGCATCTGTTGGAAAACCTCAATGTGGAGTTGAAATAAAAATTGACTCAAACACCGAAGAGATCCTAATGAGAGGACCTTTTGTGATGGATGGTTATTACAAAAATGACAAATTGACCAAAGCAACCCTTGTAGACGGTTGGCTTCATACAGGAGATAAAGGCTATCTTGATGATGAAAATTACCTCTATATCACCGGCAGGGTGGCGGATAGCTTTAAAACCTCAAAAGGGAAATTCATCGAACCTCAAGTTCTAGAAAATTACTTTTCTAGCATCAAACAATTGGAAGAAGTTTGTGTTACAGGATTGGGCTTACCTCAACCCATTGTATTGGCTCAATTATCAGAGATCGGTAATGCCCTCCCAAAAAAGGAACTCATTGACTTATTGACCCATAAATTAGAGGAGATCAATTGCGACCTTGAGAATTACAAAAAAATGTCTACCATAGTGTTGGTTAAAGAACCCTGGACCGAACAAAATAAAATTTTGGGACCTACATTAAAGATTAAACGAGCGAATGTAGAAAAGATGTATGCATCCAAATACAAAGGGTGGCATGAAGACTCTAAGACCGTTTTGTTTGAAAAGTAGTATATTTGCGGATTGAGCTAAACTATGTCAAAAAGTTCATTACACATACGATAGAAATAATCAAAAAACTAATTATTGTTAAATCAACAAACTAATGAAGAAAAAAACGCTATTTAGAAAAATAATTTTCATGAGCGCTCTACTCTTAATGAATTTTATTTACGCACAGACAACGATCAACGGATCTGTTGTCGATGAGGAAACGAGCCAACCACTTCCTGGAGTAAACATTGTTGTAAAAGGAACTTATACTGGAGTTTCGGCTGATTTTGACGGAAACTTTTCCATTACTACTGAACAACGGCTTCCAATTACCCTAGAGGTAAGTTATTTGGGTTTTGGAACCAAAACTGTAGAAGTTACATCTGCTGCCGATGCGATCAACATTTCACTTTCACCCGGAAGTGATTCATTAGATGAAATTGTGGTTTCTGCTTCTAGATTTGCACAAAGAATTTTTGAATCACCAATTACTGTAGAAAAATTCAGTGCCAAGCAAATTCAACAAACTCCTGCTGCTGACTTTTTTAATGGATTAGAGAACATCAAAGGGATTCAGCTACAACAAGGAGGTTTATTACTGAATCAAGTAGTAACCCGTGGTTTTGCTACGGTCTACAACGAAGGTTTTGTAACCTTGGTAGACATGATGAATAATATGTCCCCTCTATTTGGTTTCGCAATGGGGAACTTGATTGGATTAAATGAACTAGACGTTCAAAGTGTAGAGGTAATTCCTGGTCCGGCTTCTGCATTGTACGGAGCAGTTGCTTACAAAGGAATCATGTTCCTGAACAGTAAAAACCCTTTTGAACACGAAGGAATTAGCGCATACTATAGAACCGGGGTAACCGATCAAGAAGTAGCTGGTCAAAATCCTTTTACCGACATTGGGGTAAGACTTGCAACCAAACTTGGTGACAAATGGGCCATAAAAGCATCTTTAAATCACAAAAAAGGGACAGAGTGGATGCCTGCCGATTACTCTCATCAAGCAGAACCAGGAGGAGAAGTTGACCCTTCTTATTCTAAAACGGCACCTGACTATAATGGACTCAATATTTACGGCGAGCGACTTTTTCCAAGTTCCAATACCTGGGGCCTAGTTGGCTTGTTAAATCCTGCTGCAAGTGCATTAGCCGCTGCAGCTCCTAATTACTTTGATAGCATAATGAGTACGGGATACCAAGACCGCGACTTAATTTCAAACAACGCTGAGAATACCAAAGGAATGTTCGCTATTCATTTCAGACCCGAAGAAAAAACAGAAATAAGCCTGACTTCTTTAATTGGTAGAGGAGACTCTCCATTACAAGGGTTTGGACGTTATTCCATGAGAAATATTCAAATCGAACAACACAAATTACAAATCGATAGCGGAAGACTTAATTTTAGAGCTTACTACACTAGGGAGCAGGATGGTGATAGCTATCAGTTATCTGCTGCTGGAGGTTTGTTGGCAAACTCACCCAGTTCTAATATTGCTGATTTAAGTGCAGCAGGTTTAGGTACATTTAATGGTTACCAAGGGTGGTTTGTAAATTATAACCTTACCTATATGGGAGCTTTGGCTCAAGCCTCTGGATTAACACCTGATCTTGCTGGTGTTGGGGCATTTGTTCAAACGGTTGTAGCTCCTCACATCATGACGGGAGGATCATCGATTAATGGTTTGAGTGGCCTACCAGGAGGAAACACTATGTTTGCTCACAATGCTGCTCGACAAGCTGCAAATCAAGGAATGCTTAAACCTGGAACTGCTGCATTCGAAACAGCTCTGAATTCCTTTACCTCAAAGAATTTACCCGTTGTCCAGGCCGACCCTGGAGCCGGTATTTTTGATGACACCAAAACTTACAACTACGAGCTGAACTACGATTTATCAGACTTGACAGGTAACATTGATCTTTTGGCAGGAGGTTCTATGAGAAAAACCGAACTCAACTCCATGGGTACCATTTACTCAGATCAGGACGGTCCCATAGAGTATACTGAAATAGGTGCTTATGTTCAAGGAGTAACCAACATACTAAACGATAAAGTTAGCCTTACTGGTTCAGTCAGATTGGATAAACATGAGTTTTTTGATGCCAATTTTACACCCAGATTGGCTGCTTTAATAAATATAAACGAAAACCAAAATTTCAGACTTTCTTTCCAAACTGGTTTCAGAAACCCGACCAACCAAGACCAGTACATTGGCCTTTTTGCGGGTGACGTTACTTTGTTAGGAACTTCTCCTGACAATATAACCAGATACAACGGAGCAGTAGCTTTATCTAACGGAACCCCTTTTCAGTTTACTGGAGAATATGTATTTAACAATTCCTACAATGAAGATGGTTCTGCTGCTGATTTAAAACATGTGACTGCAGAAAAGATTACCTCTTTTGATTTGGGATACAGGTTTAAAAAACCTGGTTTTACTTTTGATATTTCTGCCTATTACAGTGATTACAGCGACAAAATTGGCTCAACTGATGTTTACACCCCGGCAATATATCCAGGAGGAGGAACTTTACAAACCTATAGAAGCACTGGCCACTACGCCGTCTATCAAGTTGATTCAAATTCAGACGAAGACATGAAAACTTATGGATTAAGTGCTGAAATGATTAAAGCTTTATCTAAGAATTTTACATTAAATGTGATTTACGATTATAACAAGCTTGACTTTACTCCGACACCAGGATCAAGCTTTGAAGCTGGATTTAACACTCCTGAGCACAACTTAAAAGCGGGATTATTGGGGAACTTTGACAAGTTATCGTTCAACCTTTCCAGCAGATACACTTCTGAATATTATTATGAAGCTTCGTTTGTTGATGGAATGATTGATGCTAGAACCGTTATCGATGCTCAAGTTTCCTATCAAATCCCTTCACTTAAAGCCGTAGTTAAAGTTGGAGGAAATAACTTAGGTGGTAAGGAATACCAAAGTGTACTAGGTGGTGGTAGAATAGGATCTATATACTATACTTCAATTAATTTTGATTTCTAATTTTACCCTAATTAATAATAAAAAAAGAGCAACAGTCGTTGCTCTTTTTTTATGCCCTAAACTCTTGAAAATTCAGATGGAAAAACAACACT
>JAYNHF010000031.1:0-29441 GCA_038107695.1 Flavobacteriaceae bacterium
TCCGGTTTAAAGGGACCTTTGACCGTTACTCCAATGTATTCGGCTTGATCTTCAGAAAGATCGTCCAATTCAACCCCCAAATGTTCCAAATGCAAGGCCGCCACCTTTTCGTCTAAGTGTTTGGGCAACATATAAACTTTGTTTTCGTACTTGTCAGAATGATTCCACAGCTCGATCTGAGCTAAAGTTTGATTGGTAAAAGAATTACTCATTACAAAACTGGGGTGGCCTGTGGCACAACCCAAATTGACCAATCGGCCTTCTGCCAAAACGATCAACTCTTTCCCTTCTTCTAGGGTGTAAAGATCGACCTGTGGTTTGATCTCTACCTTGGTGTGTCCATAACTGTCATTGAGCCACGCCATATCGATTTCATTGTCAAAATGACCAATATTACATACAATGGCTTTATCCTTAAGCGCTAAAAAATACTCTTTTCTAAGTATGTCTTTATTTCCTGTTGCAGTGATCACAATATCTGCATTCCCAATTACATTGGAAAGTTTCTTGACTTCATAACCGTCCATGGCGGCTTGTAAGGCACAAATGGGATCGATTTCTGTGACCGTAACGATGGCACCAGCCCCTTTAAAAGAAGCAGCTGTTCCCTTACCTACATCACCATATCCTGCTACCACTACCCGTTTTCCGGCCAGCATCACGTCAGTTGCACGACGAATCGCATCAACTGCACTCTCTTTACAACCGTATTTATTATCGAATTTAGACTTGGTTACCGAGTCGTTTACGTTGATGGAGGGTAGGGGAAGTGTTCCATTTTTCATTCTTTCATAGAGTCGGTGAACCCCCGTGGTGGTTTCCTCAGACAAGCCTTTGATGTTTTCCACCAACTCGGGATAGTGATCCAAAACCAAATTGGTTAGGTCTCCACCATCATCCAATATCATGTTCAGTGGTTCGCGTTCCTCGCCAAAAAATAAAGTCTGTTCAATACACCAGTCAAATTCCTCTTCGTTCATTCCTTTCCAAGCATAGACTGGTATTCCAGCGGCTGCGATGGCTGCGGCAGCATGGTCTTGTGTTGAGAAAATATTACAAGAACTCCAAGTTACTTCGGCTCCCAAAGCAGTCAGTGTTTCGATCAGTACAGCTGTTTGGATGGTCATGTGTAAACATCCAGCGATCCGAGCTCCTTTCAAAGGCTGACTTTCACCGTATTCTTTTCTCAAAGCCATCAAACCTGGCATCTCTGCTTCAGCAAGACGAATTTCTCTTCTTCCAAATTCAGCCAAGGACATGTCCTTAACTTTGTATGGCAAATAAGTGGACGCTGTTTTCGTTCCCATAGTTGTATCTTTATTAAGAATTTTCAGCAAAAGTACGTACTTTAATTTCAATATCAAATGCCACTACACCAAAGGATGAATCTTGAAAATGAAACAGACATTTTGATTTGGCATATAGATGAATCTCTGGAAAAACTACACAAGTCTCTTACACTACCAAAAACAGAGGATCAGCGATTGATGAAAAAAAAATCATTATCTCATAAAAAACAGTTTTTGGCATCTAGAAACCTCCTTTTACAGGCAGGGATTTCATTATCAAGCTTGAGTTATGACCTCAATGGAGCCCCACAATTGGAATCAGGCCAACAGCTATCCATTTCTCATAGTGAGGCCATCGCAGGGATAGCCATAGGAAATAAGCCATTGGGATTCGATTTGGAAGCTTATCGTCCCAAAATTCTCAACATTGCATCCCATTTTTTAAATACTGAAGAAGGATTTGCCCTCAAAGGAACTCGATCAATTGAAAAACTTACCCTGATTTGGACCGCCAAGGAAGCCTTGTACAAAGCACTCAAACAAAAGGGAATTATATTTTCAAAACAACTGCTCGTGGCTCCCTTCCAATGGGAAGATCACCATGGCAGTGCAAAAGTTTTTTTTTCTGACAATACCCTGGATTTTTCCCTTAATTTTATCATCGAAAAAGACTATTGTGCTGCCCTTGCTACTCAAAAGAATAAGATTTAGACTATGAAGATTTCTGTAGAATTGACACTGCTCCCATTACACGACGATTTTAAAACTCCAATCAAAAACTTTATCAAAAATCTCAGGGACCTTGGCTTTAAAGTATTGGAAAACCCAATGAGCACCCAAATTTATGGGGAATACGACGCATTGATGTTGGCTCTTCAAGAGCAAATAAAATCTAGTTTCGAAAACGAGCCCTCCATCGTTTTGAACATGAAAATAATCAAAGGAGACCGCAGTGATTATGTCCCCAGTTTTTGATTTTTTATTGGGGCAATACAGCGGTTATGCCACCCTGGATATTGTACTTGAAATTACTGGAGTCCTCTTCGGGCTGCTCAGTGTTTGGTATGCCAAAAAAAATTCTACATGGGTGTATCCCACAGGGATGATTTCTACCTCCATCTTTGTCTATTTGTTACTAAAATGGGCTTTGTTGGGCGATATGATCATCAATGCTTACTATTTTATCATGAGTGCCTATGGCTGGTACTATTGGTCAAAAAGAGAACAGCAGGTCATTGTTCACCCCATAAGTTCAACCACCAAAAAAGAATACAAAATGGCTTTGCTCCTTTTTGTAATCAGTATATTTTTTATTTTTTGGGTCTATCAAATCTTTGACAAATGGAAGGATTGGACCGCTTATGCAGACACCCTAACCACCGCCATTTTCTTTGTTGGCATGGGCTTGATGGCCCGCCGAAAAATTGAACACTGGATTTTTTGGATTGTAGGAGACATTATCTCTGTCCCACTTTATTTTTACAAGGGATTGACCCTGACCAGCCTACAATACTTTATATTTACTTTAATAGCCATTTATGGTTACCGCTCATGGAAAAAGATCTTGTACAACACCCCTCCGATGTCGTTAGGGTAGTACTCTATGGACCTGAATCCACAGGAAAAACAACCTTGGCTCGCTCTTTGGCACAACATTACCACACAGAATGGGTGGAGGAATTTGCTAGAGATTATCTCCAAAAAAAATGGAATGAACACCAGGCCGTTTGTACCTTGGAGGATTTGCCCATTATTGCGGCAGGGCAATTGGAATTGGAAAATCAAAAACTGGCGAAAGCCAACAAGATTCTTTTTTGCGATACCAATATTTTGGTCACTCGAATATGGTCACAAACACATTTTGAGGGTTATTGCGATCCCAAAATTCTGAGTCATTCCGAAAGCTTAACCTACGACCTTTACCTTTTGACGGGAATTGATGTTCCGTGGCAAAAAGACGATTTGAGAGACCGACCCGATGATCGTCAGTTTATGTTTGATTTTTTCAAAAACACCCTAGAGAAGTTGAATCAAAAATTTATTGTTTTGAAGGGAGATCATGCGGTGCGACTAGAATCAGCAGTAAATGCCGTAGATTCAATACTAAAAAAAGTTTGATCAAGCTTTAAAATATTTAATTCCTGACTTATCTTTGCCCATATCTCGAAGGGGTGCCTGCTCATATCAGGCTGAGATCATACCCATTGAACCTGGGCAGGTAATGCTGCCAAGGAATTTTTAATTAACATTTAACACTAAGAATAATCACCCCTTTTATTCGAATAAAAACTATTCGGATGAAAATGATTTATTTTGGATTTTTAGCGATGATCCTACCAACCCTATCGCTTGCACAAACCACTGCTGTTCAAGACAGTATTCCTGAAATTCAACTAGAAGAAGTAAAACTTGCCGGACTGCGGATCGACGAAGACCAGCCTTTTGCTTTCAGTAATGTGGATCAAGAGGACTTGGCCTCTAAAAACTTGGGACAAGACCTTCCCATCATGCTCAATTATCTTCCTGGAGTCGTCACCACCAGCAATGCTGGGGCTGGAATCGGTTACACCGGAATCAGGGTAAGAGGGAGTGATGCTACTCGTGTCAACATTACAATCAATGGTATTCCTTACAATGATTCCGAAAGTCAGGGGGTTTATTGGGTCAATATGCCCGATTTTACCTCTTCGGTTGCATCACTTCAGATGCAAAGGGGGGTGGGAACCTCAACCAATGGTTCTGGAGCTTTTGGCGCAAGCATCAATTTACTCACAGATGAAGTGACTGAAAATGCCTATGCTGAAATTGCCAATGCCGCTGGAAGCTTTAATTCTTTCAAAAACACCTTGAAATTTTCTACAGGATTACTCAATGATCATTTTGAGATTTCAGGGAGATTATCCAAAATTATTTCTGACGGTTATGTAGAAAGAGCCACCTCTGATTTAAAATCATATTTTCTGCAAGCCGCCTTTAAAGATGAAAATACCTTGATCAAAGCCATTGTTTTTGGGGGTCATGAGATCACCTATCAATCTTGGTTTGGCCTTGATCCCGAATCAATGGCCATCAATCGGAGATACAATCCAGCTGGTCAAATCTATGATGACAATGGGAATTTGGAAGGCCACTACGACAATCAGGTGGACAACTATCGCCAGGATCATTATCAATTGCATTGGAATCAGAAGATAAACGCTTTTACCAACCTCTCTTTTGGATTGAATTACACCTATGGACGAGGATATTACGAAGAATACAAGGACTTATGGTTGGAACAAAACATCAATTTTTCATCCGATAATAATTTTAGTTTTTTGGGACTGCAACCCATCAAAATTGGAGGAACCACCATCGACACTACTGAGAATATTGTTCAAAAATGGCTTGACAATGATTACTATGTTGCAACATTTTCCCTCAACAGACAAAAGGCCAATACCGAATGGAATTTGGGTGCACTTTACAGCAGTTACATCGGAGATCATTTTGGAGCATTGATTTTTGCAGACCGTGCTTCTGGTGTTTTACCTGGTCATCGCTTTTATGAAAATCAGGGAAATAAGAAAGAGGCCAATGTTTTTGCAAAAGTAAATCATCGATTAGATGATCGTTTTTCAGCCTATCTGGATTTTCAATATCGCAACGTCAATTATCAGGCACAGGGGCAACTAAAAGGGCCTGAATCCATTAACATAAAAGAAAACTATGGTTTTTTCAATCCCAAGGCGGGCATAGTATTCACTTACAACTCTCAAAATAAACTTTATTTTTCTTTTGCCAGAGCCCATAGAGAGCCCAGTAGAGCTGATTTTGAAAATGGAAATCCCAAACCAGAAGAACTCAACGACTTTGAATTAGGATGGCGATTCAATACTGCAAAATCCAATCTATTGGTCAATTTCTATGTAATGGATTACAACAATCAACTGGCTCTTACCGGAGCTTTGGACGATGTAGGAACCCCTATTAGAGAAAATATTGGAAAAAGTAGCAGGTCGGGAATCGAAGTAGAAGGGACTTTTTCTCTGGGAAGTCAATGGATTTGGCAGCCCAATATTACCTTAAGTCGAAATAAAAACCAAGACTTTTACTTCAAACGCGATGGGAACTTGACCCATTTGGGCGATACCCACCTTTCGTTTTCACCCGCTGTAGTTGCTGCCAATATCATTACTTTTTTTCCCAATAAACAATGGAAAATTGCGTTACTCAGCAAGTATGTAGGAAAACAATACATGGGCAATATCGATGCTGAATTATCTATTTTAGAAGCCTATTCCGTTTCTGATCTGAACATCAATTATCAATTAAAACCAAAGGCGTTGTTCAAAGAAATAAACATATCCCTATTGTTGAATAATCTTCTGAATACAAAATACATCTCCGATGGTTATTTTTACACTTTTGATGATGACTATTCCGTTCCGAATGTAATTACTACCATCGAGGGAGTAGGATATTACCCTCAGGCTCAATTCAATTTTTTGGCAGGGATAACTTTCAGGTTTTAACGTCGATAGATCAAGCTAAATCGAAGAACAGGAATTCCAACGGATACTGGTGCTAGGGTGTTAAGGAATTGATTGACTAAAAGTACCACCCTTAGTTTTTGGTTAAACACTACTCCTGTTTGTAGTCCGTAGCCATAACTGATGGGTTCCAATTCGTTGTTAAAAAAACGTTTCAAATCCTGTTCTTTTGTTTGGCTGACCATCATGTGGGGATGGATCCAAAAATCGATTCTTTCGTTTTCGGGAGCATCTTCAAAAAGTAATCTTTGATATAGCAAACCCACTAAACCGTAGTTGCTTAAAAATCTATTTTCGAAACCCTGGAGGGGGGTTCCTTGAATCAATTTAATTCCCATACGAGAACTTAGTTTTAAGCTGCTTTTTTCTTTTGATTGTAGGGGAAATAACAAATAAATACTTCCATTGATCCCTCCCATGGGGTTGAGCAGATGAGAAAGGTTATTTTTTTTATCATCTTTGTTTCCACTAATAATACTGGAGGTGGCTACAACCGAAAGACCAGTCAAAAATCCATTGGAAGCGCTGTAGTTGGTGTTCAAAACTTCAGTACTTATGTCCAACTGTCCCAAGGTATTTACCCCAGCCATAAACTGTTTAAAAAGTACGATTTTGAATAGACTTTCTCTTTTGACGGGAGAACGATAGTCCAACTCTAATAGCTGTGCGTTGAGGTTGAATGAGGAAACGAAAAAAATCAGATAGATTAATTGTTTCATGGTTTTGAGGATTTAATTCGAAATAAACAGATTATTTCCCGAACGTCTGACATTGTAAAATAACATAGGGTAGGGGTTTTCAATATTTTGTTCAGGATTGATTAACTGCCCAGTAGTTAAGCTGTACTGGAAACCCTCACAGGAACATTCTGCAAAAACATTCGTAATGGATAAGCTAGAACATTCTTTAATACTGTGATTGGGACAAGTCGCCTCCCATGCTAGAAAATCGTTTCCGTTGAGATTAAAAATCAATACACCGTTGATTCCTCCTCGATTGAGACTTGATCCACCTCCAGCATAGCGCAAATCGTCATAGCCCGGTAAATTGAGGTTTACATTGATGTTGAAATTAACCATTGTGAGATAAGGGTTGCGATCAATTTTCTCCTTGCCACAACTACCTAAAAGTGAGAGGAGCAACAAAATGAATTTAAAACGGAAAGTTTTATAAAAAACGCTCAATTCCTTATCTTTGGATAACTCTTGAACTTCAAGAGCATTATTTATTCATAAATTAACAAAAAAAGTGAGTAAAGTATCCTATTACACCGAAGAAGGTTTGAAAAAACTGAGAGAGGAACTCAATCACCTTAAGGACGTTGAGCGACCAAAAGCCTCTCAAGCCATTGCTGAGGCGCGGGACAAGGGAGACCTCAGTGAGAATGCGGAATATGATGCTGCCAAAGAAGCCCAAGGACTGTTGGAAATGCAAATCTCAAAAATGGAGGCCACCCTTTCCAATGCTAGACTTATTGATGAATCTCAATTGGATACCTCCAAAGTACTGATTCACTCTACTGTGGAAGTAAAAAATAAAACCAACGGTGCACTGATGAAGTACAAACTCGTTGCCCAAAGCGAAGCCGACTTGAAAAGTGGTAAAATCTCTGTCGATTCTCCCATCGGTAAAGGTTTATTGGGGAAAAAAGAAGGTGAAATAGCGCAGATTACCGTCCCCAACGGAACCATTGAGCTTGAAATTGTTTCCATTAGTCGCAATTAAAATGGCGGGGATTTTCTCAAAAATAATTAGTGGAGAGATTTCCTCTTATAAAATCCACGAGGACGAAAATTGCTATGCTTTTTTAGACATCAATCCCAATTCAGTTGGGCATACACTCTGTGTAACCAAAAGGGAAGTGGATAAAATTTTTGATCTATCAGAGGAGGAATACAATCACTTGATGCAATTTTCGAGGAAAGTGGCCTTGGCGATTCGAAAAGCAATTCCCTGTAAAAGAGTAGGTATGAGTGTAATCGGATTAGAAGTTCCGCATGTTCATGTTCACTTGATTCCCCTCCATACAATGGAAAATGCAACATTTCAAAAAAAGCAAAGCCTCACCCCAGAGGAGTTTCAGTCAGTGGCAAAAAAGATTCAGGCTTGCCTTTAGAACTTTTTTAATACAATTTCAAAGGAGGTTCCTTTACCCAATTCAGAACTTTTGACGCTGATCTTGCCTTTGTGATAATCTACAATAATTCTTTTGGCCAATGAGAGTCCAAGACCCCATCCGCGTTTCTTGGAGGTAAATCCAGGAGTAAAAATTCTTTTAAAGTACTCCTTTTTAATTCCCGATCCTGTATCACGGATTTCAATATTGATCGAATCGGGTTGATCGATAAGGATTACACTCATTTTTCCTTTGCCTTTCATCGCATCAATTCCGTTTTTGATCAAGTTTTCAAGTGTCCAGCTAAAGAGTTGAGTATTCAGCGGTATCAGGATTTTCTTTTGTGGAATTTGACGCTCAAATTGAATCAATTTGGAGCTTCTTTTTTCAAGATATTGTAAAGTCTTCAGAGTCTCCTCAATAACATCGGCTGATTTTAATTCTGGGAGCGAACCAACTTTTGAAAAGCGATCTGTAATTACTTGTAGCCGTTCAATATCTTTTGCCATCTCATCCAATGGCTCACTTTTCTCTTTTTCTTTGAGTAGGGTAATCCAACCGATCATAGAGGACAGTGGTGTCCCAATTTGATGGGCTGTTTCTTTGGCCATAGCCGCCCACAAACGGTTTTGCTCCGAAATTCTCGAAGTTTTGAAAATAAAATACAAAACAGTGCCAAAAAGAATAATGATCAGTAGAAGTGCTAGGGGATAATATTGCAATTTTTTGAGCAGTACAGAATCTCCATAGTACAATTTTTGATTGATATTGGAAAGACTGTCTTGGTACCGAATTAGAATCGGTTGATTTTCTCTTTTGATCCGATCCAGATGTTTGTAAATCACCAAAGAATCTTCCAATTCTGGATTCCAGTCAATGTTTTTGTATCCAATGATTTTTCCTTTGTCATCTAGATGGATCATCGGATTGATCCATGTTTGCTGGAGTACCTGAAAGGTGAGGTTGTTGACGGTACTGTTTTCGATCAAATCTCTCTGAGCCATTCCCCACAGTTCCATTTTGACTCTTTCTTCTTTTTTGAGGTTTTGAAATAAGATGTTGGTGTTCCACAAGATCAAGGCAACGATGAAAAAGGCTCCCAAAAGCCAACTGTTGTTCTTGTTTTTTTTAATGAAAGCCAGCACCTTAATTCGGTATTAGTTAAAGCTAAGATACTGTAAATAAAAGAAAAGCATTCCGCTCCAATTCCGACAAAACTTTTTTTAAATTTGCTACAACATCAAAAATGGCATTATGGAAGTATCTGGAAAAATAAAATGGTTGGATGAGACCAAAACTTATGGCAACAATGGATTTAGAAAAAGAGAGGTGGTTGTTACCACAGAGGAGCAATATCCCCAACACATTTTGGTAGAGTTTATTCAAGATAAATGCGATTTGCTCAATGCATTTCAGATGGGTCAGAACGTGAAAATCGGAATCAATCTCCGAGGTCGAGAGTGGGTAAACCCTCAGGGAGAGACCAAATATTTTAATTCCATTCAGGGTTGGCGTATCGAGGCTGCTGGAGATGCTTCCAATTCGGAAATGCCTCCCATGCCTCCACCTCCTGCTTTTGAACCTGCAGATGATACCTCTGACGGACCAGACGACGACTTGCCCTTTTAACTGAGTTCATAACTCATCATATCGATAGCAGTTGACCAAATGATCATTGACCATTCCTGTTGCTTGCATGTGGGAATAGATTACCGTGGGGCCTACAAACTGAAATCCATTTTGCTTTAGGTCTTTACTGATCACCTCTGAGAGAGGAGTTTTGGCTGGGATTTCAGCTAGGGTCTTAAAACCATTCTGCAAAGGTTTGCCATCAACAAAACGCCAAATGTATTGAGAAAAAGAACCGTAATCTTGACGGATTTTTTCAAGTCGTTGTGCGTTGTTGACTGCGGCCAATATTTTCTGCTTGTTTCTCACAATACCTTCATTGTTCAAAAGAGCCTTTATTTTTTCATCCCCATAAAGTGCTACTTTTTCAAAATCAAATTGGTCAAAAGCAGTTCTGAAATTCTCTCTTTTTCGTAAAATGGTGATCCAACTCAGACCCGCCTGGAAAGTTTCCAAAGTAAGAAATTCAAATAATTTGAGGTCGTCATAAATTGCTACACCCCATTCTTGGTCGTGGTACTTTTCGTACAAAGGATCTCCTACACACCAATCGCAACGTTTGATTTGGGTATTCATGGCATACAATTTAACTTTTTTCTATAAAAAAACACCTCCATCGGAGGTGTTTAACTAGAATTCTGTAAAGATTTTATCCTAAAGCGACGCGCTCGAAACCAGTAACGACCAAATCAGCATCGGCAGATTTTACATAGTCAGCCACGGAAATCTTCCCATCTTTGATAAAAGCTTGATTGACCAATGTATTGTCTTTGAAGAAACGTTTGATTTTACCTTTGGCGATGTTTTCCAACATGGCCTCGGGTTTACCCTCTTGACGTAATTGATCTTTAGCGATTTCAATTTCTTTCTCTACAATACTCGCATCTACTCCATCCTCGTTGAGTGCGATGGGATTCATTGCAGCGGCTTGCATGGCAACGTTTTTGGCGATCTCAGCTGCATTTTCCACAATTCCCGATAGGCCAACTAAAGTGGCAATTTTGTTACCAGCATGGATGTATGAACCTACGTAGGGAGCAGTAAGCTTACGGAATCCCCCGATTTCAATTTTTTCACCAATTACACCGGTTTGTTCAGTCAATTTATCCGCTACAGTCATTCCTTGGAAATCACTAGACAAAAATGCATCCTTAGTATCAAATGCCAAAGCGTGATCAGCCAAGGCGTGCGCAAGTTCCAAATACGAGTCGTTTTTGGCCACAAAATCAGTTTCACAGTTTACTGAAACCAATACTCCAGCGGTGTGGTCATCATTTACTTTGGCCAAGGCAGCTCCTTCAGATGATTCTCTATCAGCCCGATTGGCGGCTACTTTTTGTCCTTTTTTTCTAAGATTTTCAACTGCTTTCTCAAAATCGCCCTCAGCTTCCACCAAGGCTTTTTTGCAATCCATCATGCCCGCTCCAGTGGACTGACGCAATTTGTTTACTTCTGCTGCTGTAATTTTCATGCTAAATTTATAGATTGTTTATTCTTTTTCACTCCCCTCGGCTGCGGCCTCATCATCAGAAGTTTGAGCTTCTGCACTTGGAGCCTCATCTTTGGGTTCTTCAACAGTAGAAGTATCTTCTTTAGACTCTGCAACATCAGGCTTGGGAGCTACTTCTGTTTTTTCAGCTTTCACCTCTTCAGTAGCTTCAGGTTCTGCTTGTTCATTATCCTGCTGTGCTTCTTTTTCGTTTTTACGTTCCTGAAGGCCTTCTGCTACTGCGTCAACTACCAAAGACATGATTTTGTCAATGGACTTGGTAGCATCGTCATTGGCAGGGATAACAAAGTCCACCTCACGAGGGTCAGAGTTGGTGTCCACCATAGCAAAAATGGGAATCTTAAGCTTTTGCGCCTCTTTGATTGCAATGTGTTCTCTTTTGATATCAACTACAAAAAGGGCACCCGGAAGTCGGGTCATATCATTGATAGAGCCTAAGTTTTTCTCCAATTTAGCTCTTAGTCGGTTCACCTGTAACCTTTCTTTTTTGGAGAGGGTTTCAAAAGTACCGTCCTTCTTCATTCTGTCAATGGCAGCCATTTTCTTAACGGCTTTTCGAATGGTGACAAAATTGGTCAACATTCCTCCCGGCCAGCGCTCAGTAATGTAAGGCATTTTGACTTTTTGAGCCGAATTTGAGACAATGTCTTTGGCTTGTTTTTTGGTAGCGACGAAGAGAATTTTTCTGCCAGAGGCAGCAATTTTTTTCAAAGCTTCTGAAGCTTCTTCGATTTTAGCCACTGTTTTGTAGAGGCTGATGATGTGAATCCCGTTTCGCTCCATGTAGATGTAAGGAGCCATATTGGGATTCCATTTGCGGGTAAGGTGTCCAAAATGGACGCCTGCTGAAAGCAGGTCTTTTACGTTGGTTTGTGCCATAGTTTTAGTTTACGTTCTCTTGATAGTAGCAATAAACCTTTGGGTTTATTTAGATGCTAAACTGGTTCCCGCATTAGCGGTTCAAGCAACAGGGTTTAATGAAATGAATGAACTTATCAGCTCTAAAACGTTTTTAACGTTTAGAGAATTGATATTTTTTCCTTGCTTTTTTCTGACCGAATTTTTTACGTTCCACCATTCTGGGATCACGGGTCAATAAGCCTTCGGGTTTTAGTACCGAGCGATTTTCTTCGTCGATTTTACACAAGGCTCTGGAAATAGCAAGTCTAACCGCTTCTGCCTGACCATTGTATCCGCCACCTTTGACGGTTACCTTTAGATCATAATTACCTTCATTTTCTGTTAAGGCGAGAGGCTGTACGATTTTGTATTGTAAAGTTGCAGTAGGAAAAAACTCAGTATAATTTTTCTTATTTACCGTAATGGCTCCTTTTCCTTTAGAGACATAAAGACGAGCAACAGAGGTTTTTCTTCTACCAATGGTATGAATGACTTCCATTTAGATGTGTTCTTTAATATTAATGGTTTTGGGTTTTTGTGCTTCATGACTGTGCTCACTGCCTGTAAAAACCTTAAGGTTTCTGAACAATGCAGCACCCAATTTGTTCTTTGGCAACATCCCTCTTACCGCATTTTCGATCAAACGCTCTGGCCCTTTTGCACTCAGTTGCTCAGCATTCAGCGACCTTTGACCACCAGGATAACCAGTGTGACGGATGTATTGCTTTTGCTTCCACTTGTTTCCAGATAGG
Organism: Flavobacteriaceae bacterium; assembly: GCA_038107695.1. Taxonomy (GTDB): domain Bacteria; phylum Bacteroidota; class Bacteroidia; order Flavobacteriales; family Flavobacteriaceae; genus UBA8316. Next base: position 12,729 of record JAYNHF010000031.1, read on the forward strand.
CTAACCTTATCAGCATTGATAACAATGACATTGTCACCGCAATCCACATGAGGGGTAAAATTTGTTTTGTGTTTTCCACGGATGTGAAGCGCCACAATGGAGGCTACTCGCCCCAAGGGTACGTTGTCCGCATCGACCAATACCCATTGCTTGTCAACAGTTTTGGCATTGGCTGAAATGGTCTTGTAACTTAGTGTATCCACAATGATTGTTTTTAATAAAACCCTTAAAGGGGTGCAAATCTACAATTATTCCCTTTGTTGTAAAAATATTTTCCACCCTTTTTGCACCAGTGATATCATTTGCTATGAGTTCAGTGGAATCAACAACAGTCACAAAGGGCTTAACGAAATGATGTTCATGGTTTAAACCGGCCTAAACCAAGAAGATTTATCACCTCTGTAGCAATTCAAAAACACACGACTTGTTCTTTTAAAACTTCTTCGGAATGCTTATCTTAGTGAAAGATCAACCCCCAGATTTCATCTTCAACCATGACATATCTTAAACTTCTATCATCATTTTTTTTCAGAGCGGTACTTGATAAGCTTTGCGTCAAAAGCTATGGTTAATTGGGCGGATGAAATGGAATTAATTTTATTTATATAAATGACAAAAAAATCCGAAAAGTTAGATGATTACTTAGATCCACATTACATCCATAGGAGTAATTGGATAAGGGCTGCTGTTCTTGGAGCCAATGATGGTATTTTATCCACTGCAAGCATTGCAATTGGTGTGGCTACAGCAAGTAATTTAAGACCACCAATTATACTGGCAACGCTGGCTGGGTTAGTAGCAGGTGCCTTATCAATGGCTGCAGGAGAGTATGTTTCTGTAAGCTCACAAACAGATGTTGAAGCAGCAGATATTGAACGTGAAAAACAAGAACTTAGGGAAATGCCAGAATTGGAATTACTAAGACTGGCTGAAATTTATGAGAAAAGAGGTCTAAAAAAACATACTGCCCTCAAAGTAGCAAAGGAACTAACTGAGCACGATGCTTTGGGAGCCCATGTCAGAGACGAATTGGGAATTAATGAAGTCTCCAAAGCAAGGCCCATCCAAGCCGCTTTGTCATCGGGGACAGCTTTTACCGTAGGAGGCCTTCTCCCTTTTCTTGTTACTCTTTTGGTGCCAATGGAAGTTTTAGAATACTCGCTCTATGGTTTTGCCCTATTCTTTCTTGTCATTTTAGGAGCATTAGCGGCCAAAACAGGAGGCTCAAGTGTTACAAAGGCGGTCCTTCGAATAACATTTTGGGGAACAGTAGCCATGGGCCTCACCGCTTTGGTCGGTCATTTGTTTGGAGTTAATCTAGCATAAAAATTTCATTAAAATCCTCAAATGATGTTAATTAAAAATCTACAACAATGAAAACAATGAACTGTAAACAATTAGGTGGAGCTTGTAACCAAAAATTTCACTCCGAAACTTTTGAGGAAATGGCAGAACAAAGTCGTAAGCATGCTATTGAAATGTTTCAATCGGGCGATAAAGCTCATATTCAAGCCATGAGAAAAATGCAAAAACTCATGCAATCATCAGATGCAATGGCTCAGTGGATGGAAAGTAAAAGAAAAGAGTTTGACACCTTGCCCGAGTATTGAGACGAATCATCCTTAAAAATTGTGATCAGCGACAAGTTGATTTTTATTAAAAAAAACATAAAAACCATTCCCACTGGTAACATATCAAGCCCATTCGTCACATAATGGTCATTAGAAAAATAAATCATTTTAACTTAGCTAATAAAACCCTCAAATCAAATTGCCATGAAAAAAGTAATTTTAGCACCATTAGCGATTTTTTTGTTGTTTTGCTTTTGTTCGAAAGAGCCTGTACAAAATGACTCAAAGAATACTTCATCTGAAGAAAAGAATACTTCATCTGAAGAGGTAATCGATAAAGAATCTGAGGATAATTTAACATCAGATTTACCCGAAAATGCCAGGAAATATATTTCTTCATCTTATCCAAATGATATGATTGTTGAAAATAAAAAAACCGAATCTTCAGATTACAAAGTATCATTGAGAACCTCTTCAATTCTCAATGTTTCAGTCAAAAAAACACTCTATTTTGATTCATCAGGGAATTTAATAAAAGAAAAGTCTAGTCAATCGACCCACCTCTATACGGGGTTGGTAGATTGTTTTGAATTTGTTTACCCTATTTCTTTTACACTTGGTTCAAATGATTTCGAAGTTTCTGATAGAGAATCTCTACTTAAAACATTGAAAGATTGGTATATTGACCATCCAGAAAGCAATGAAAGTCCTAAATTAAAATATCCATTAGAGATTAAGGATAAGGATGGAGCACTTAAAACCATTCGAAAAAGAGAGGAATTGAACGAAGCTTTTGAAGACTGTTATCCCGGCTTTTTCGGCTGGTATCACCAATACTGTTATACCATAAATTATCCCATCTCTTACAAGATGCCTGATGATAGTGTTATTACTGGAAATAACAGTAAAGATTTGTATGAAAAAATAAAGGAGTGGTACGATGATAACCCAGATGAATTGGTAAAACCAGTATTGCAATATCCCATAGAAATCAAACAAGAAGATGGAACGCTGATCAGTGTTGCAAATGAAAAGGACTTAAAAAAATATTTTGATGAATGTCGCCTTAGAGGCTTACCTTTGGAATGGGACTGGGGATACTGGGATTGGACGTCTTATTATGAGTGGTACTGGGGGCGATGCTTTAACTTTTCCTATCCCATAAGCTATGAGATGCCAGATGGAAGTAGTATTACCGTTGAAAGTAAATTCGATGCATGGCAAAAATTCAAAAATTGGTACAACGATCATCCCAACGAAACAAAAAGTCCAAAATGGATTTTTCCACTTACAATCATTGATGATGAGGATAAAAAAACTGTCATTAATAATGAAGATGAATTGCGCGACCAGTATCATGACTGTTACAAATCAATCAATCGATGGAACTGGGATTGGTCTTGGAATTGGGACTGGGGATATTGGGGCTGGAATTGGAACTGGGGAAAATGCTATACCATTGAGTATCCCTTAACCTATACGCTCCCCGATGGTTCAAAAGTTACAGGAAGCAGTCGTAGTGAACTACTCAGAAAATTCAAAGATTGGTATGACGATCATCCTGAAGTAAATGATCGTCCTGATTTGAACTATCCCATTACCATTAAAAAAGAGGATGGCGAAAAAGTTGTGGTAAAGAATAAAGAGGAGTTTGAGAGTATTTACCTTGATTGTTATAAAGATTGGGAGGAACAATGGAAAAACTGGGGCGAAGCATGGAAAGAGTGGGACAAAGAATGGACCGATTGGAACGAAGCATGGAAAGACTGGATAGATAATTGGAGAGATTTTTGGAAGGACTGGTGGGATAATCTTTGAAGTAAGCAGGCAATGAGTTACAGGCTAGTAAAATAATAAATTCAGTGGCTACTGATTTACATCAATTATTTGAATAAAATCACTGACGAAAATTTGTTTGGTAACTACTAAATAATGAGATAAGAAGACAATCAATGATAATTTCTAACTAAAGATTATCCCATATACTTTTTTCTCATATTGTCAATGCGCCTCCAACCAATTGGTTCCAAAACCAATATCCACCAATAGTGGCAATCCGATATCAAAAGCATTTTCCATTTCGGTTTTGATCATTTTTTCAAAGCCTTCTTTTTCGCTTTTGAGAACGTCAAATACCAATTCATCATGCACTTGAAGTAACATTTTGGATTGCCAATTTTCAGTTATGATTTTTTGGTGAATTTGGATCATGGCCAGTTTGATAATATCGGCAGCACTTCCCTGTATCGGAGCATTAACAGCGTTACGTTCAGCAGCACCTCTTACCACTGCATTTTGCGAGTTGATATCTTTTAGGTAGCGACGTCGTCCCAAAACAGTAGTAACATATCCATTTTCTCGAGCAAAATTAATTTGATCAGAAATGTATTGTTTAAGTTGAGGATAACTGGCATAATAGGTGTCGATCAATTCCTTAGATTCAGTTCGATTGAGGTTGGTTTGCTGGCTTAATCCAAAGGCAGAAACTCCATAAATGATACCAAAGTTTACAGTTTTGGCATTGCTTCTTTGCTCTCGAGTTACCTCCTCTAGTGGAACCCCAAATACTCTTGCGGCTGTAGCAGCATGAATGTCTTCATTATTTTGAAAAGCCTTGACCATAGCGGGGTCTTTACTCAAAGCAGCAATGATTCGCAGTTCAATTTGTGAGTAATCCGCAGCCATTAGAATGTGTTTTTCATCCCGGGGGATAAAGGCCTTTCGAACCTCTTGTCCCCTAGGAGTGCGAATGGGGATATTTTGAAGGTTGGGCTTGTTACTACTCAATCGTCCTGTTGCAGCCACCGCTTGGTTGTAAATCGTATGAATTCTTTGGGTTTGAGGATTGAGATCATTGGGTAAAGCCGATACATAGGTGTTCTCTAATTTTTGCAGGGAACGCCACTCCAATATTTTGGCGACTATGGGGTGTTCTTTGGCCAAGTAGGAAAGGATGTCTTCGGCTGTTGAGTACTGTCCTGTCTTGGTTTTTTTGGGCTTGTCAACCAATTTGAGTTTTTCAAAAAGGATGATGCCCAACTGTTTTGGGGAAGCAAGATTGAAAGTTTCTCCTACCTCTTCAAAAATATCTTTTTCTAAAATGGCAATATCTGCATTTAAAGTTTCGGACAACTGATTCAGGAAATTCACATTCAGGTTGATCCCCTCCGCCTCCATTTCGGTGAGTACTTCCACCAGGGGAAGTTCTACCGTTTTAAAAAGTTCGGTAGTGCCTGCTTCTGCCAGTTCTTTTTCGAAATGGTGTTTGAGTTGTAGGGTAATATCGGCATCCTCTACAGCATATTGGGTTTGTTGGTCTAAAGGAACATCGCGCATATTCCCTTGATTTTTACCTTTTTTACCGATCAATTCCGTGATGGATTGTGGACTGTAGTTTAAATAGGTTTCTGCTAAAACATCCATATTGTGACGCATATCTGGATTGATGAGATAGTGGGCGATCATCGTGTCATAAAGTGGACCAGTCACTCTTAGATTGTACTTGAGCAGTACCTTTAAATCGTATTTGAGGTTATGACCAATTTTTTCGATTTGATCGTTTTCAAAGAAAGGACGAAAAGCATCAACAATGGTTTGAGTGGCCTCCCGATCCTGAGGCAAAGCAAGATAATAGCCCTTGTTTTGTTCCCAACTAAATGCAATACCGACCAACTCGGCTTGAAGGGCATCCAGCCCTGTAGTTTCAGTATCAAAACACACACTTTTCTGTAACAATAATTTTTCTAGCAATAGTGATCTACCTGCAGAGGTATCGACCCATTGGTATTGATGATTGGTGGATTGCTGACACTCTCTCGAAGACTGATTATTGTTAGCAGTCCCTTGACCAGGAGGAGGGTTGAAAAGATCAAACTGAGCAGTGGTAGTTGAGGTCGATTGTATCGATTCGGTATCAGTAACTGAAGGGGTCGTTTCGGTACTAAGGGCAAAAATCTTTCTAAAATTTTCTTGTATTCTACGGAATTCCAACTCTTCAAAAATAGCAGTAGCAGATCCTACATCAGGTTTCGAAAGTTCATAATCTTTTGCATTAAATTGTACAGGAACATCCGTTATAATTGTTGCCAGTTTTTTTGAAAGTACCCCCAAATCTTTATTGGCTTCAATTTTCTCCTTGAGCTTACCTTGAACCTGATCAAGATTCTCTAAAAGATTTTCCATGCTTCCAAATTGTTTGAGGAACTTTTTAGCGGTTTTATCTCCCACACCAGGTAATCCAGGGATATTGTCTACGCTGTCTCCCATCATGCCTAGGTAGTCGATTACCTGTTCAGGTCTTTCGATTTCAAATTTCTCCTGTACTTCGGGAATACCCCAAATTTCAATTCCATTACCCATTCGAGCTGGGCGGTACATAAAAATATTTTCAGAGACCAACTGGGCGAAATCCTTATCCGGAGTCACCATGAATGTTTTGTAGTTTTCTTTTTCAGCCTGTTTGGCCAAAGTTCCAATGATATCATCAGCCTCAAACCCTTCCTTGACCACAACGGGAATATGCATGGCCTCAAGGATCTTTTGGATGTAGGGCACAGCAATAACGATCGCCTCGGGGGTTTCATCACGATTGGCCTTGTATTCGGTAAACATCTCTGTCCTTTCTCGAGATCCTCCTTTATCAAAACAAACCGCCAGGTGATCGGGCTTTTCCCGTTTGATAACATCCAAAAGGGAATTCATAAAACCCATAATGGCTGAGGTATTCATGCCTTTGGAATTGATCCGGGGATTTTTGATAAAGGCATAGTAACCTCTAAAAATTAGGGCGTAAGCATCAAGTAGAAAGAGTCTTTTTTTTTCGCTCATGGTTGGCTTAAATAAGATTAGCTTAAGATACAAAGATAAAATTTCGCTTGTACCCACTGCTGGGGTTTTGTATTTTCACGTTGTGGAAATTTTCGACGATAATTATTTCATGAAACAGGCTTTGATTGAGGCCCAGAAAGCCTTTGATGCTGATGAGGTTCCTGTGGGTGCTGTGATAGTAGTTGACAACCGTATTATTGCTCGGGCACACAATTTAACTGAACGGTTGAATGATGTTACGGCTCACGCAGAAATGCAGGCCATAACTGCAGCATCAAATTTCCTAAACGGAAAGTATCTTTCGGATTGTACCCTTTACGTTACTTTGGAACCTTGCGTGATGTGTATGGGAGCCCTATATTGGTCTCAACTCAGCCGAATTGTCTTCGCGGCCTCTGACTCCAAGCGAGGATTTCAAAAAGCCCAACTTCAGTTGCATCCTAAGGCAAGCATAAAAGGTGGAGTAATGGCCGATTTTTCAGCAGCCTTGCTGGAAGACTTTTTTCAAAAAAAAAGAGCATAAAAAAAGCCTCCTAAAAGGAGGCTTTGTAATAGTCGTAATGTATATTATAACAGGGAAATTTGCGAAGCTTGCTTCCCTTTTTTTCCTTCTTCTTCTACATATTCAACCTTATCACCCTCTTGGAGTGTTAGCCCATCGAGGGCAGAAACGTGAACGAAAACATCCTCAGATGTCTCGTCATTGGTAATGAATCCATAACCTTTGGATCCATTAAAAAATTTAACTGTACCAGTCATATTGTGTTTATAAAATTTAGCGCAAGTTACACTTTCTTAACCTTGTATGGTCAAATTGATCATTTTTTTTGATCTAAATCTTGCAGTTTCTTTAAATTTTCTTTTGAAAGTGTATAATCCTTAAGTTTTTTTCCTTTCCATCGATGCATTAAAAATAAAGGCATGAATACAAAAGCAGCTGTTAATACTGTAAATCCTATGATTTTATTTCCCAGTAAAAAATTACCTGAATAATTCACAAAGAATCCAGTTGCTAAACTTGCTAGAATTGCAAAAAAAAATGATCTCAACAAATATTTCATCAGAAAAGGGTTTTTCTTGTAGGAATCTTCTTTAGGACAGGTCTTTGGGCAATGATTTGAGGTGCAATTCTTCCAATTGTATCGGTTCTAATACCGCTGGAGCATCGATCATTACGTCTCTACCGCTATTGTTTTTTGGAAAAGCAATAAAATCCCTAATGGTCTCACTCCCACCTAAAATGGCGACCAAACGGTCAAGCCCTAGAGCAATCCCACCATGGGGTGGGGCACCATATTGAAAGGCATCCATTAAAAATCCAAACTGCTCCTGTGCTTGTTTTTCGGAGAATCCCAATAAGCTAAATATTTTTTGTTGAAGTGCGGAATCATGAATTCTGATTGAACCGCCTCCAATTTCATTTCCATTCAAAACCAAATCATAAGCATTGGCCTTTACCTGGGCAGGATCACTATCCAAGAGATTAATATGCTCATTCTTGGGAGATGTAAAGGGGTGGTGCATGGCATGATAGCGTTGTGTTTCATCGTCCCATTCCAAAAGTGGGAAGTCGGTTACCCAAAGTGCAGCATAGTCATCGGCCTTTCTCAGACCCATTTGTTCTGCGATTTCCATACGTAGGGCACTGAGTTGCGTACGAGTGCTTTGAGCCTCTCCTGCCATTACGAAAATTAAATCTCCAACCTGAGCACCAGTAACTTCTGCCCATTGAGCTAGATCGTCATTATTGAAAAATTTGTCAACAGAGGATTTATAACTGTTGTCTTCGTTGCACTTCACCCATACCAGACCTTTGGCACCAATTTGAGGTCGTTTTACCCATTCTATCCAGCTGTCAATTTCTTTTCGTGTCATGGTGGCTCCACCTGGAACCGAGATACCTACAACCAACTCTTGACTGTCAAAAACATTGAAACCTTTATTTTGTGCTAGTGCGTTCAGTTCGCCAAAAGTCATACCGAAACGAATGTCAGGTTTGTCGTTGCCGTATTTTTGGACGGCTTCTGTGTAGGTCATTCTTGGAAAATCATTGAGTTCCACTCCTTTGATTTCTCTTAAAAGATGTTTGATCATGGCTTCAAATTGGATCAATACATCCTCCTGCTCCACAAAGGTCATCTCACAATCAATCTGGGTGAATTCTGGTTGGCGATCAGCCCTAAGATCTTCGTCCCGGAAACATTTTACTATTTGGAAATATTTGTCAAACCCTGCAACCATGAGCAGTTGCTTAAAAGTTTGTGGAGATTGGGGGAGGGCATAAAACTGTCCACTATTCATCCTAGAGGGTACAACAAAATCACGAGCGCCCTCTGGGGTGGATTTGATCAGATAGGGAGTTTCTACATCAATAAAATCGGCTTGAGATAAAAAATTCCGAACCGCCATTGTGACTTTATGTCTAAAAATCAGATTCTCTCGAACAGGAGCACGTCTCAAATCTAAATATCGATATTGCATGCGTAATTCGTCACCTCCATCGGTTTGATTTTCTATCGTAAAAGGCGGTGTTTTGGCAGTGTTAATTACTGATAACTCTTCTACCAGTATTTCGATTCCCCCAGTAGCCATATTGGGGTTTTTGGATTCCCTTTCAATTACCCTTCCTTTAATTTGAATAACGTCTTCGCGTCCCAAATCCAAGGATTTTTTAAAAACTGCTTTAGGAGTTCGCTCTTCATCAAAAACCAATTGGGTGATACCGTAGCGATCCCTTAGATCAGTCCATACGATAAATCCTTTATTCCTTACTTTTTGCACCCACCCAGCAAGGGTAACTTCTTGATTGGAATGTTTTTCATTTAGTGCGCCGCAATGGTGGGATCTCAACATTTTGTTTGAATTAGTTGCAAAGGTAATAAGAAGCTTTTTTCAAAAGCAATAATTATTTTTTAAAAACCTTATTCCATTTTAGTTTGATCTGATAGGTGATCAAAAAGGTTGCAGGGACAATGATCAGGGTTAGAAAAGTGGCAAATGTTAACCCGAAAATTACGGTCTTGGCCAAGGGTCCCCAGAAGATAACGTTGTCTCCACCGATGTACACACGAGGGTCCCAATCCGAAAACAATGAGAAAAAATCAATATTCAAGCCAATAGACAGGGGAATCAATCCTAAAATAGTGGTAATAGCGGTTAGAATAACCGGACGCAATCGAGCTGTTCCACCTTCAACAATTGCCTCAATCACATCCCCATTGGACAACATAACTTCTTTGGGGAGTTCAAGCATTATTTTCTTCCTATCGATCAATAGTTGGGTGTAATCCAAAAGGACTACTCCGTTGTTCACCACAATTCCAGAAAGTGAAATGATTCCCATCATGGTCATCAGAATAACAAAAGGCATTTGGAAGAGCGTAATTCCCAAAAACACCCCTGTAAAGCTCAAGAAAATAGAAATCAAAATGATGATGGGTTTAGAGATGGAGTTGAATTGGAAAACCAATAGTAACATGATGAGTGCCAGTGCAGCCAATAATGCATTAGACAAAAAGGTCATATTTTTTTCTTGCTCTTCTATTTCTCCGGTGAATTTGAAAGTTATCCCAAAATCGAGCGGATAATTCATCAGAGCCGCTTTTACATTGGCGACTACTTCATTAGCATTGTAGCCCGCCAATACATCAGAGTAAAGCGTTACTAATCTTATGGATTTTCGGTGTTTGATAGCGCTGTAAGAAGACGAGTTTTCAGTTTTAACCAATGCAGCAATGGGGATCTCTTTGATTTTTCCCGAGGATTGATCTCTGAAAGTAACGTTTTGATTGAACAAAGCATTATTATCATAGCGGTATTGCTTCTGAAAACGGACATTGATCTCATAATCTTCACCGTCTTTTTTGTAAATTCCTGCTTTGGCACCAAAGAGCGAGTTCCTCAATTGTGAACCGACCATTCCTGCCGAAACACCCAACTCTCCTGCTTTTTTTCGATCAATGATCAATTGAGTACCAGGCTTGTTTTTGTTCACATCTATTTTTAATTCCTCTACCCCAGGAATGTTCTCCGTGTTGAGAAAATCTTTCATTACTTGAGCCGTTTGAATGAGTTTTTCATAGTCCCTACCCGAAATCTCGATGTTGACAGGATAGCCCACAGGAGGTCCGTTGGCATCTTTTTCGACTGAAATAAATACACCAGGATAACGACCACTGAGAAATTGTTGAATTTCACTGCGTAAACTCTCGCTAGATAAACCATTTCTGAATTTAAATTCCCGCATGGTAAGCGATATTTTGGCTTTATGAGGCATTTCGTTGGTTACACCACCATCCATTTCAGGGTTTCCGGCCCCAGCTCCTACTTGCGCAACGGCATCTTCAACCAAATAGTTGTAATCACCATTTCGGTACTTCTCCTGATTGATGATAGAAAAAATATCTTTTTCAATTTTTTTTGTAACGAGATTGGTTTTTTCAATGTCCGTTCCCTCAGGGTATTCAATGTAGGTGAGTATTTGAAGGGGTTGGTTTTCAGGGAAAAATTCAACTTTTGGAGGAAAAATGCCCATCAAAATAAACGAAGAAATTAACAATACAAAAGTACCGATCAAAAAAGCAATGGGGCGGTAACCTTTCAGTGCGGCTGACAAAAAAGTACGATACCCTTTTTCCATTCGAGGTAAAAACTGGTTCTGGAAAACGGTAGCCAATTTTTTAAGGAAATACTTGTAGGCCCAAAAAAGTCCAGTGATAGCAATCATTAGTGTTCCTAAGCCTCGGAAAACTCCTCGATTGAAGACCAAAATCAGACCCAGTCCACCCAAAATAAGCGTCAACCTTAACAGCCCTTTAAGAGAGATTTCTCTTTCACTGATCTCCATAAATCGGGAGACGAGCATTGAATTGAAAAATAAGGCTACAATAAGAGAAGACCCCAATACCACCGAGAGGGTGATGGGAAAGTATATCATAAATTCCCCCATCAGTCCAGGCCAAGCCCCCAGTGGAACAAAAGCTGCAATGGTGGTGGCTGTAGAAACAATGATGGGAAGGGCGATTTCACCAATTCCAACCTTGGCAGCCTGAATGCGACTCATTCCTTCTTTTTCCATCAAACGGAATACGTTTTCAACTACTACAATTCCATTGTCAACTAACATTCCTAACCCCATCACCAGCCCAAATAGAACCATAGTGTTCATCGTATATCCCAGCAGAGACAGAATCATAAAGGACATGAACATGGACATGGGGATAGCAAAACCAACAAAAAGGGAGTTTCTAAAACCCAGAAAGAACATCAGAACTGTAACAACCAAGAGCACCCCAAAAATGATGTTGTTGACCAGATCACTTACTTGATTGAGGGTGATTGCTGATTGATCGTTGGAAATGGTAAGCTTAATGTTTTTGGGAAAAAGGTTGTTACCAATATCATCAATAAGGGATTGTATTTTTTGAGAGGCCTGAATGAGATTTTTCCCTCCTCTTTTTTTGACGTCTAGTAAGACCACTTTTTCACCAAAAGACCTTGCATAGGAGGAAATGTCTTTTTCTTTGAAAGATACGGTGGCAATATCTCCCAAATAGGTGGCCCCTTTTTCACTTTTGATGACAAAGTTTTTGAGTTCTTCGGGATCTGTAATTTCCCCGATGATTCTCAAACTTCTACGTTGCCCACCTGCAACGATATTTCCAGCAGAGATGGTGGTGTTTTCCCCGCCAATAGCTCCTAGAATGTCATTAAAACTGATTTTGGCTGCGGTCATTTTATAAATGTCCACCGCTATTTCAACTTCAAAAGCTTGGATTCCCCTTATGTCTACAGATTTGACTTCGGGCAATTGTTCAATTTTCTCTTCCAGGTATCCCGCAAAATCTTTCATCCGCTCAATGGGATAATCTCCCACCATACTGATGCTCAAAATGGGCATCAATTCCGAAAAGTCCATTTCAAATATGGACGGTTCAACTTTAGCATTATTAAAAGTTGGCCAGTCGGCACCAGAAACCACTCCATCAACCAAATCTTTGGTCTTTTGTTTGGCCAAGTCCAAGGGAATGTCTTCATCAAATTCTAACTGGATTACGGCAAAGTCCTCCTCTGATGTGGAGGTAATATCCACAAGGTTAGACACCCCTTTAAGAGCATCCTCCAAAGGATCTACAATTAGACGTTCAATGTCTTCGGCTGTATTTCCTGGAAATACCGCAGAGACAAACATACGGGTATCATTGATTTCGGGAAAACTTTCACGAGGCATTACATTGTAGGAACGAATCCCTAGAAAGAAAAAGATTGCCATGATCACATAGATCACAGTCTTGTGATCTATGGCCCAACTGGATAGAGGAAATTCTTTATGTATTTTTTTCATCTTTAATCGAGCCTATGATTGAATGTTTTTTACCCTTTGATTATTCTCTACGATGGCTGCTCCTTCATCCACGATCAAATCACCCACCTCAAGGCCTTCTAATACCTCTACTTTGTCCAAGCCTTTTTTTCCCAAGCGTACAAAAACCTGTTCGGTGAGGTATACCTCTTTTTTCCCATCAGGTTTTAATTTGTAAACGTATTTTTTCCCCATTGCATTCTCTTTTACTACTCTGTGTGGGATCATCAGGGCTTCGGAATTCGAATAGTCGTTAATTTTCAACTTGCAATTCAAGTTAGGCTTGATCATTTCATCGGGGTTGGGAAGGGGGGTTTCTACCCTAAAACTTCGATTGTTAGGATTGATAAAATTTCCAGTTTGACGAATTATAGTTTGGTATTTTCTTCCCAACATAGGGATGTTTACACTGGCTAAGGTTCCTGTTTTGATCTGACTGAGGTAACGCTCTGGAACATTGGCCTCGGCATACATTTCTTTTAAGTTTACGATTCTCATCACAGGAGTTTGTCCAGGCAATAAATTGGCTCCCGTTAGTGCTACAATCTCATCAATCGTCCCAGAAAATGGAGCCAAAACTTGAGTGCGGCTCAATTGTTTCTTCAATTGCTCAATTGTTTTTAACTGAGATTCGTAATTGGCCTTGGCTTGGAGCAGTTCCATTTCCGATCCTATGTTCTGATTCCAAAGTCTTTGAGTCCGATCGTAAACCGTTTTGGATAATTTTGACTGAATTTGAATTTGTTCCAATTGGTTTTTGAGACCAGCATCATCGATTTGAGCTAATAACTTTCCTTTTTTAACCTGCTGACCTTCTTCAACGTATATTTTTTTCAGAATCCCACTGTATTCCGGATACAATAATACATTTTGGCGGGTTTTGATATTGGCTTGTACCTCCACATAATGCTCAAAACTCTCGGGTGTAATCTCAATCATGCTTATCAAAGCCAACTTTTCGGATGGATCCAATTCCAAAATAGCAGTATTGATTTGTCCCAATTCCACTTTCAGGGTATTGAGTGTTTTTAACTTATTTTCCTTCTGTAATTTCAAACCTTTGAGATCTTTAGTAGAGATCAGTTCTTGGGTCGATACTGCTTTTTCTCCAGAACAAGCAAGGAAAATTGAAGTCAGTAAAAGGGAGTAGATGATTTTTTTCATGGGTTAGTTGGTATTAGATTGATTGAGTAGGGTTTCCAGTTCTATTTTATTGGTGATTACCTTTTGGATGGCTGCTACAAAATTATTCTGAGCAGTGTAAAGTTGTTGTTGTGCCATTCGAAGTTCAAAACTTTTAACCATACCCTCATAGAATTTGGTTTGGTTTTTTTGTTCTATGCTTTCGGCCAACCTTAGGTTTTCTTTTTCGGTATAATAGTTATCCATTGCCAGTTGGTATTCATTCATCGCTGCAGTTACTTCAATTTTTATTTTGGTTTGTGTTTCTTCCAAATTTGTTTTTGCTTGATCCAGACTGATTTTTGCTTTTTGAGTACTTGCATTTCTTCCCAAAGAACTGAAAATCGGAATTTTAACATTCAATCCGAACAAGGAAGACCCATACCATTTTTGGTCGCTATCAATAAAAGTAAAATCATTACTGTTTCCTGTATAAGTTCGATTGATAAAAGCGTTTACTTTGGGCAGCGCTTTAGATCTTTCCAGTTTCAACAACAAAGCTTCAGCTTTTACATTATTGTCAGCGATTCTGATGTCGATATTGTTTTGGATGTCGTCAGTATTGGGTAAAGATTCGAAGTAACTATTTTCATTAAAAATATTATCCAATTCATCAGCGAGTTGTATGGGGTTGTCGATGGGATAACCGATCACAAATTTTAACATATCTTCCTGAATTTTAAGCAAATTGTGGGCGTATTTGATGCGGCTGTTGGTTTGAGCCAACGATAATTGAATTTGCTCAACACTCTCCTCTTCTTCAAAACCATTTTTGAAAAGCTGATCAATTTCTTGGAAATTGTCCTCCAAAGAAGCTTTATTTTTCTCCAAAAAGAGAATGTTGTATCCTGCCAATAGCACATTTGCGTATAGGTTAGTGATGAGCTTCTTTACCTCTAAGTGAGTTTTTTCAAAAAGGTTTTCTGAAATGGAGAGGTACACTCTGGAGGCTTCTAAACCTACCAAATAGGAACCGTCAAAAACAAGTTGTTCTACTTTTAGAGAACCGATCATGTTTTGTTCTGTTCCAAAAGTAAGTTCGCTAAATTCTCCTGGATTTCCTCCAAAAAACTCGGCAGGAACAAGAGAAATAGGCATTTCCAAAAAGTTCTGGTAATTCACTTCAGAACTGATTTGGGGAAGCCCCGAGGCGATGGTCTTCCAACGGTCTTTCTTGGCCTTTTGTATGTCTCGATTTGCATTAATCACCGATCGGTTGTTGGTCAAACCATAGGTAATGGCTTCATTCAATGTCAGTGAATCAGGCAATTCCTGGGCCTGAATCAACATATTGATAAGGGTTAAGCTTAAAAATAATCTAATCTTCATGGGGTAATATTGTTTTGGTTGTATTTCTCTAAAAATTTCAATCCTTTTTGGGTAACAATCGCTCTCAGATGGTAGTCTATATATGCTCCTATGATGAGGTCTATATCGAAAGACTTGGGAGGAAACAATTCAATATCTCGCAATCCTCTAAAACCATTAAAATAAATTAGGGTGATGAACTTTGTGTTGAGATCCTTTCTGAATAAGCCTGAATCCATCCCCTTTTTTAAACTCATTTCAAAGTATTCTCCCAAAGCAGAAAGTTCTTTTTTACGAACTTCAGCGTATATCGCTGGATAATATTTTTGCAGTTGGTACTGTGGAGACTTATCTTTTTTCCCCAAAACCTGCACAGCTATTTTTTTAATTTCATAGAGGGCTTCGATGGGATTGTCCATTGAAAGTTGAATTTCAATGATTTGATCTTTAACTTGGTCAAAAATTTCAAAAACAGCCGATCGTACCAATGAAGTTTTATCTTTAAAATAAATGTAGATCGTCTTTTTGGAGATTCGCATATGTTCAGCAATATCATCCATTGTCACCGCTTTGTAGCCGTATTGAATAAATAATGAAGAAGCCGTCGAAACGATTTCTTTGTTCATGCTATTTTTTTTGCAAACTTATTAAAGAAACTTTATAAACAAAAAAAGTTTCCAAAGTTTTTCACCTTTTTTCCATTACTTTAACTTTTGGCAATGTATTTTTATAAAAATAACTACCTATGGATTTCTTCGAGGACTATCAACATTCATTTAAGTGTGCGCTTGAAGATTTTAGTGAAGATAAAGCACCCCAAAACCTTTACCTTCCGATTCAGTATCTATTGGATTTGGGGGGAAAAAGAATCCGTCCTTTTTTGACTTTAATGGCAGCAGAGAGTTTTGGTGCGACCCCTAAAGATGCGTTGGGTGCGGCACTATCTGTTGAGGTGTTCCACAATTTCACCCTGATGCACGATGATATTATGGACAAAGCATTACTGCGAAGAGGTAGAGATACTGTGCACCAAAAATGGGATGTCAATACCGCCATACTCTCTGGAGATGCTATGTTGATTAAATCCTATCAATCACTTGAAAATTACCCAGTCAATATCTTTCAAAAATTAACCTGTTTGTTGAGCAAAACTGCCCTTGAAGTATGCGAAGGACAGCAATACGATATGGACTTTGAAACCAACTCCAATGTGTCTCAAGAGGATTATTTAGAGATGATTCGCTTGAAAACAGCTGTTTTAGTAGGATGTGCCCTAAAAATGGGAGCCATCATTGGAAATGCGTCTGAGAAAGATCAGCAAGCCATATATGAATTTGGCATTCAACTGGGATTAGCGTTCCAATTACAAGACGATTATTTGGATAGTTTTGGGGATCAAGCCACTTTGGGAAAAAAAATTGGAGGTGATATCTTGGAAGACAAGAAAACCATACTCTATCACCT
>JAYNHF010000032.1:0-28021 GCA_038107695.1 Flavobacteriaceae bacterium
AGAGAACACACCTTTTGTTGGAAACTCGCTCAGAGTGAAATGATTGATCAACTTTTTGCAGCCCCGGGAAATGCAGGCACTGCTGCATTGGCAACTAACCTAGACATAGGGGTAAATGACTTTGATGGGATCAAAAATGCAGTCATTCAAAACAATATTGAGCTTGTTTTGGTTGGACCTGAAGACCCTTTGGTCAATGGAATCCATGATTTTTTTCTCAACGACAATGATTTGAAAGATATATCCGTCATTGGACCACAGAAGCTAGGAGCAACACTCGAAGGCAGTAAGGAATTTGCAAAAGCATTTATGAGCAGACACAACATTCCTACGGCACAATACGGCAGTTTTACCGCAGACACCCTTCAACAAGGATATGCTTTTTTGGAACAGATGAAAGCCCCCTATGTACTTAAAGCAGATGGACTAGCAGCGGGAAAAGGGGTGCTCATTATCCATGATTTAGAAACCGCCAAGAAAGAGCTTTCTAGTATGCTATTAGATCAAAAATTTGGGAACGCCTCTTCAAAGGTTGTTATCGAGGAGTTCCTGAGTGGAATTGAACTTTCTTGTTTTGTTCTGACCGATGGAACACACTACATTACTTTTCCAATGGCCAAAGACTACAAGCGTATAGGCGAGGGTGATACTGGCTTGAATACTGGTGGTATGGGAGCTGTTTCTCCCGTTCCTTTTGCAGATGAAAAATTTTATGCTGCCATACAAGAAACCATTGTTAAACCAACAATTGAGGGTCTTAAAAAAGATAATATCCCTTACATCGGATTTGTATTTATAGGCTTAATTAGAGTAGGAGACGATCCATTTGTCATTGAATACAACGTCAGAATGGGCGACCCCGAAACCCAAGTCGTACTCCCGAGAATTAAAAACGATTTGGCCAAAATTTTTCATGCCACTGCTAAAGGAAAACTTGCTGAGGTTGAACTCATTATTGATGAACAGGCCGCAACAACAGTAGTTGCTGTTTCGGGAGGATACCCAGAAGCTTACGAAAAAGGAAAAGTAATAGAGGGAATCCCTTTTAACTCTGATCATACTGTTTTTCATGCCGGAACGAAAGCTCACCAAGATCAAATACTGACCAACGGAGGGAGGGTTTTGGCAGTTACTTCCCTTGGAAGTAATTACAAAAAAGCATTGCAAAAATCATACAAGCTTCTGACGGGAATAAACTTTGAAGGGATCTATTACCGTAAAGATATCGGTTTCGATTTATAAAAAAGAATGGGCTGAGGGGTCTTTGTTTTCCTCTCCGCTTTTGTCAAATTTTCGCAACTGTTTGATCCAGTATATCGCAGCGATGAATCCGATGGTTAAAAAAAGAAAGGTCACACCATTGGCTAGCCACCAGCTGAAGGACTCAAGTTGAGTGAGAATTTGATAAGGCATAAAAAGAAGGTCTTCAAACAAACTCGCGATGGCTTCAAAAAAATTTTTCATTAAAGAGGCTTTAATTATATTGCAAAAGTAATAAAATCGCACATGATAGTAAAGATTTTTAATACAATTGGATCAAGATCATTTGTTTTTACATTCGTTCTTGTTTTTTTTACCGTATTTTTTTCTTTTTTCTGCATAAACAATGGGACTTGGTTTTGGAATCAATCGCTTGAAATACTTGGAAACATAAGTCTCATCATCTTATCTATCGCATTGATTACAGGATTGGAAATTCAAATTAAAGGACGAAAATTAGACGGAATCCATATGATCGTATTTCCTACGATTTTTCTTTTTTTCCCGTTTGTTTATGACCTCAAAGTCATTCCTGTTTTTTTAGGTCTGATAATGATATTGGGATATTCCATCTTTATCAACACACTACATTCTAAAACCCCCAGAAAGTGGATTTTTGACCTATCACTCATTATTTCAATAATGACTCAGTTCAAAGTAGTCTTTGCAATTCTTTACATACTCCCTGTAATGGTAATCTTAAAAAAAGGACTTAAAGACAGGCGCTCCCTTTTGGCATTATTACTACCCGTATCGCTCATTCCTTTCACAGTCCAGAGCGTTTTGATGACCTTTCCATCCGAGATGAATTATTTTAATGATCACACCTCTGATATGGGTTTATTACAGCTCCGTGATCTTACTAATGAAGAAATTGTTTGGATTATTATGGTCGCTCTTTCATTGATTATTTGCTTCTTTCAGATTCGAGAGGCCTCGAGGAAATTTTCTTATCCAAAACTTTTTTCTGGTTTTGCTTATATGACTTTTTGGCTCCTCTTTAGCGTTTTATATGGTTTTCTGGGTTTGCATTTTGGTGAGGGAAGATGGTTTTTCAGCTTTATACCCGTAGCTTATTTTTTTGGAGCATTCCTCGAAAGCTTGAAGACTGACCTCCAAAAAAACACATTGTTTATTTTATTATTTTTTGGAGCCATAATTTTTAAACTTTTAGAATACAAAATCATTTCTCTATAATTGCTTTTTTCAAACTGAAAAAATTGGCAATCAAATTGTATCTTAGTCCCAACAAAATCCACCAACATGAGCCAAAAAACTACCAGTCAGATTTCCGTTGAAATTTTTAGACAGAGTATTGATAAATACCACCTTATCGATCAAGTGGATCAAGCTTTTGAAAACCCCTTTCCTGCTGATGCACTTGAACACTTGCTTTACAGAAAAAACTGGATTGACACTGTTCAATGGCATTATGAAGACCTTATAAGGGATCCTGAAATAGATCCGGTAGAGGGAATGAAACTTAAAAGACTGATTGATGCTTCCAATCAGGACAGAACAGATACTGTGGAGTTCATTGATAGTTATTTCCTAAATCAGTACAAAGATGTTGCGCTAAAGAATGACGCATCGGTAAATTCCGAGAGCCCAGCATGGGCATTAGATCGCTTATCCATTTTGGAATTGAAAATCTACCACATGGAGGAAGAGTCCAATCGAGAAGAAGCGAGCCAAACCCATAGAGAAAAATGCAATGTCAAACTTCAAGTCCTTCTTACACAGAGAGAAGATTTAAGTTCGGCAATTGATCAGCTTCTCGAGGATATCGCAAAGGGTTCCAAATACATGAAAGTTTACAAGCAAATGAAAATGTACAACGACGAAGATACCAATCCAGTCTTGTACAAAGACAAATCATAGTTTTCTCATGAAAGATCCTCACCTGCTGTTGATTCGATTTTCCGCTTTGGGAGATGTTGCCATGACAGTTCCGGTGATACGATGTCTGTACAAAACCTATCCTAACCTTACCATTACTTTTGTCAGTCGTCCGTTTGTAGCTCCATTGTTCCGCGAGTTTAATAACTTTAATTTCTATCCTACAGACTTTAAAGGAAGACACAAAGGCTTGAAAGGAATTTGGACTTTGTTTCAGGAACTTAACAAAATCCAATTTACAGCAATAGCAGATTTACACAGTGTCTTGCGCACTTACCTTCTGGGATTTTCTTTAAGGATCTATGGCTGTAAAGTCAAAGTTATCGACAAAGGTCGAAGAGAAAAAAAAGCTTTGATTCGAAAAAAAAATAAAAAGTTCCAACCCCTTCTTCCAACCCATTATCGTTATGCGGACGTTTTCAGAAAACTGGGTTTTCCCATTTCATTTGACCAGCATGAGTTTCCAGAAAAAAATCAAATCCCTGAGCAACTATTACCACTATTCAACAGCAGTGAAAAAAAATGGATTGGGATCGCGCCTTTTGCAGCGCACTCGGGCAAAATGTATCCTTTAGATCTTATGCAACAGGTCATACATTTTTTACAAAAAGACCATCAGATCTTTCTTTTTGGAGCAGGTAAAAAAGAACATGAACAACTTGAGGTCTGGGAAAACGCATACGATAATGTTTACAATACGTCCCTTAAAATAAAACTTAGAGAGCAACTCGATCTGATGGCCCATTTGGACTTGATGATTTCAATGGATTCTGCCAACGGACATATGGCTGCCAACACAGGGATTAAGGTTCTTACCCTTTGGGGCATGACCCACCCTTTTTGTGGGTTTTCCCCTTTCAATCAACCGTTGGATCATGCCCTTACTTTGGACAGAAATCAATACCCACTAATACCCACATCGGTCTATGGTAATGTTATTCCTAATGGATACAACAAAGCATTCAGATCATTGGATCCAAAAAAAGTCATAGAAAAAGCCTTGTCTTTGCTATAATCAAATGATTAAACGTCATCGTAATCCACCACCAATTGAGAACTGGTGGCATGGGCTTGACAGGTCAAAATCAAACCTTCCTCCACTTCCTCGTCTGTTAGAATTTGGTTAGAGACCATTTCTGCTGTCCCAGACTTTACCCGAGCAATACAGCTTGAGCAAACACCACCCTGACATGAATAAGGAACGTCCAACTTATTTTGAAGGGCAGCATCCAAAACACTTTTTCCTTTTGTACCTTCGATTTTATGTGTCAGTTCATCATAAACGATTTCTAATGACGATCCCTTGCCTTCGACATTTTTCTCTTGAGATGAGGAGGTAAACAACTCAAATAAAATGGAATTTTTTTCTATCCCACTAGCGATCAAAGTCGCGGATACCGTTTCAATCATTTTTTCTGGGCCACAGAGGTAAAATTTCTCTGCAACTGCCGCCATTTCTCTCAGGGCATTTTTAACGACTCCAGATTCAATTCGACCAAAAATGCTACCCTGAACATTTGCTCGACTAAAAATCCAATGAATTGAAAGACGTCCATCAAATGACTGCTCCATTTCTTTTAATTCATTGTAAAACATCGTATCCTCAGGTGTTTTGTTACCATACACTAGGTGGAAATGATTTTCGGGATGATCTAAAAGAGCTGTTTTTAGAATCGACATAATGGGAGTGATTCCGCTTCCGGCAGCAAAGGCAGCAAGAACCTGTTTTTTGTCGGAGGATTCGTACAAAAACTTGCCTTGGGGTGGTGCCACCATGATGCGGTCATTTTGGCTCAAAGATCGGTTAGCGAAGGTAGAAAAAACACCTTGATCAACTTCTTTGATTCCCACCTGTAATGCCTCGTTTACCCCACTGCAAATAGAGTAAGATCTTCTTACCGAATTTTCATTTATAATTGTCTCAAGAGCCAGGTACTGCCCCGCTTCAAATCGAAACCTTTCTTTTTCCGCCTCAGGTACTTCAAATGAGATCAAGACAGCGCTTTTAGTATTTTTGGTGACTTTTGAAATCACTAAAGGGTACATCATTGACATAGCAGTTTTTTTATTTGCAAATTTATTTTAAAAAAAAAGAATGACAACATTAAAATTTTGGCAACTGCCAATTAAGGCATTTTGAGGTTCTCCAAATTATGGGAGAGCAATAATCGCAAAAATTTTTTAACCGTTACACCCCAATCGGGATTCTTTTAATAATTTGGTTATACTAAACCCCAACTTTTAGAGTTATACAAATAAACTTTTTAATTGAGTAAAGCTTTCAATTTTTGGACAGTTAGTATTTTGATTTTACTATCGATGTGGGGCTGTTCCACCCAAAAAAACAAAATGCTCAACCGGGGATACCACTCCCTAAACACCAAGTACAATGTACTCTTTAATGGAAAAGAGGCATTCAAAGTGGGGCAATCTATATTGGAGCAAGCACACGATGACAATTTTTTTGAGTTTTTGGAAGTAGAACCCATAGCCCTCAATGGAGAACGACTAGATCAAACCACCATAGTTCCTGGTTTTGCCAGAGCCGAAGAGAAAGCTGTTAAAGCCATCCAAAAGCATTCCATGAACATTGATGGAATTCAGCACAACAACAAAATTGATGAAGCATACCTGCTTTTGGGTAAAGCTCGTTATTTCGACCGACGCTTTTTCCCAGCCATGGAGGCATTTAACTTTTTATTGGAGAATTATGCCGATAGAAAAACTTATGTCGAAGGGAGGATATGGCGTGAAAAAACAAACATCCGCTTGAGAAATAATGAGCTTGCGATAAAGAACCTCAGAAGTTTGGCTCGATCCATTACTCCAAAAAGTAGATTTCACAGTTCAGCCAACGCCACCCTATCCCAGGCATTTATTAATACCCAGCAGCTCGACTCCGCTTGTTATTACATTCGAAGAGCTGCTCTTTCTGCAAATAACAACAACAACAAAGGACGTTACTACTTTCTTGCGGGCCAATTATATGAAAACCTCAAAATGCCAGACTCTGCTCTTTGGGCTTTCGAACAAGTAGTGGGGTTAAAGCGAAAAACACCACGCAAATATTGGATCAATGCTCAAATCAAAAGACTACAAATCCGATCCATTCGCGATAGTATAAATCCCATTGAATCATTTCAAAAACTCGCTAAAGACTACGAAAACTATCTTTTTGATCATTGGATTGATCGTGCCATAGGCATCCATTACTTTCAGCACAACCAAGACAGTCTGGGGGAGTACCACCTTCATCAATCTCTGAAATCAGAGCATTTAGATTTCCCCACCAAAAAAGCCAACTACAGAGATTTGGCCGATTTTAATTTCGTTGCAGGCAAATACGTTCTTACAGGAGCCTATTTGGACAGCCTGCTTTCCACCTTACCCGACAAGACACTTACCAAAAGAAAAATCCAAAGAGAGAGGGATAATCTTAATGGTGTAATCAAATACGAGGGAATTGCTCATAAAACGGACAGTATCCTTCACCTCACCTCTTTGGACAAAAAGGAGCAGGTCGAATTTTTTCAACAATACATCAATGAAAAAGAAGCACAAGCTCTAGCAAAAGTTGCTACAGAAGAAAAAGGAATTTTTCCGTTCTTTAGCAAATCTTCAAACGCCAATGCTTTTTACTTTTACAATCCAAAACTAGTAGTTCAGGGTCAGCAAAAATTTCTTTCTACTTGGGGCGATCGACCCAATACCGATAATTGGGCCATAGCTTCAGCCATCAGCTCAATTCCAAAAGAATCCGATACCACCCAAGACCAAAAGCAAGAACCTACCGAAGCTTTCTTTGTTGAAAAACCCGAAAACTACGTCAATGCATTACCCCAGACAGATCAAGAAATAGATAGCATAAGAAGGTTGAATCAAAATGCCTATTTGCAATTGGGGATGATCTACAAGGAGAGTTTTAAAAACAACGCTTTGGCCCAAGACCGGTTGGAACATCTGCTTGGTCTTAAGCCTCCAGACGAAATGTTCGCACCAGCACTTTATCATCTTTTCAAAATCAATGAAAAATCCGCGCCTCAAAAGGCAGAGGAGTACTACAACCAAATCGTCTCAACCTTTCCCGATTCTCCCTACAGTAAAATACTCATCAATCCAGGAGCATATGGTCAGTTGGATTTTCAGACTCCCGAAACCATATATGAAAATCTACTTGGAATCTACAAATCAGGAGATTTTGATGAACTATTGGACAAAGCCGAATCTTTTCGTGTGTTACTCAGCGGAACCACCGTTCAATCCAAATTTGACCTTCTCATGGCCAACTATGAGGGAAGGATAAATGGAAGAGAAGTATGGGAAAAAACACTAAAAAACATCTCTTCAAAATATCCTGATTCACCAGAGGCACTCAGAGCTGACCAAATCATAAAACAAATCCAACAGTCGGACTCTATTGAAAAACTCAACAAAACCTACCTCAATTACAAATGGATTTTTGCTTTTGATGTTCAAGACACCATTGCTCTAAAAAATACCAAAACCAAATTGGAACAGGCATTGAAAGAAATTCCCTACACCCGTTGGTTCTTGTCCGAAGATCGTTTTGATTTGGATCAAACCTATCTTGTACTCCACGGAATTCGAAGTAGAAGAGATATCAACGAATGGAAAAAGAAATTTGAAGAATCAGATAATGAAGTCTTAAATACAAATAATTTTGTAGTTTTATCGGCCGATTACAGGAAAATGCTTTTAGACAAAACACACTTCAACAATGAAAAATAATGAGATCAACGGACACTACAGTCGCATAGAAAAGTCCACCAATGTAAAAGGAGATATTGTTTCTGAAGGAGACTTTCGGATAGATGGATCTTTGAACGGATCTATCAAAACCAAAGGAAAGGTTGTCGTGGGAAAAGAAGGCTCTATCAAAGGAGCAGTAAGTTGCTCCAACGCTGATGTAGAAGGCAAAATCAATGGAAACTTATTTGTATCGGAAACACTAAGCTTACGATCTACCAGTAAAATCGACGGCGATGTTGTCATTGGAAAACTGATTGTCGAGTCTGGCGCAGCTTTCAATGCTTCTTGTTCCATGAATAAAGAGGGTAAAAAAGCGGATTTCAACCTTCTAAAAAAGACCCAAAACACCCATGAAAAAACAGCCTAAAAACTGGCTGGTTTTTTCTGGACTGGCCTTTCAAATAGGCATAGTCATGTATCTGATGATTACTCTGGGTGGTTGGATACAAAACAAATGGGACATCTCATCCAAATGGCCAACCCTAGTTACGACCTCTATCGGATTGGTTATGGTGCTTGTATTGATTAGCAAACAAAGTAATAGAAGATAAACTTGTGATTGCTATTACCTTACGCTTTTCTGTCAAGCTTTTCTTCTTTATGGCCATTACATTTTGGGTTCATTCTCTACTTGTAGAACGATTAGCACATCCATTACCTCAAGATCTTTTGATCCTTTGCTATGTTTTTAACGGCATTATCGCGATGGCCTTTCTGTACCTACTTCTTCTGGTATCTCATTATGAGCCTGCTATTTTGGGATGGGTTTATTTATTGACCAGTGGCCTCAAGTTTTTACTTTTTTATGCACTCATTTACCCCAACTTCCAAGATGATGAACTCATTCATAAGCAGCAACTTCTAACTTTTTTCATACCTTATTCCGTGGCCTTATTCCTCGAAATATATCAATTGATTAAAATATTAAATCGAGACACCTAACCTTTCCAGATTACTGCTAAAAAATATACTTTAAAAGTATTTTATTTAAAAGTCTAAAGACTTACATTTGCACCACAAAATAAAACTATAATTTTGGTGGCCATTATTCCAAGAGGATTTTACCCATATTTATTAAGCTTTCTACTGTTTTCTATCAGTAACCTTAGCGCTAATGAATCCAACGCCAAAGATGTTGGCCAAGCAGCCGACTTCAAATCCGAGATTAAAGCCTACATCCTTCACCACTTGCAAGATTCCCACGACTTCAATCTCTTGTCATACAAGGATGAAGCCACTGGTGAAAAAGTTTACATCGGCATGCCCTTGCCCGTTATCCTTTGGGACGAAGGCCTTAAGGTTTTTTCTTCCTCGAAGCTCAAGCACGGAAAAAATATTGTTGAATCAGGAGGAAATCATTACAAGCTTTATCACGGCAAAATATACAGAACGGATGCTGAGGGAACCATCGCTTATGATGACCATCATCACCCCACCAATGTAAAACCCATCGACTTTTCAATCACCAAAAATGTAATATCCATTCTTTTCACGGCCTTTATTATGTTTGTATTGTTTAGAAGTCTGGCAAAGTCTTATCAAAAAAATGGGATGATTGCCAATGGAATTGGCCGTTTTTTAGAGCCCATCGTTCTCTACGTGAGAGATGAGATTGCTATTCCCAACATTGGCGAAAAACATCATAGAAGATTTATGGGCTATTTGCTCACCTTGTTTTTTTTCATATGGTTTTTAAACCTATTGGGGCTTACTCCGCTGGGAATTAATGTCACTGGAAACATAGCCATTACCTTTTGCTTGGCACTGATCACCTTTGTGATTACCACTCTAGTAGGAAAAAAATATTATTGGAAGCATATCTTTTGGATGCCTGGCGTACCTTGGCCTATGAAAATCATTCTGGCACCTATTGAACTTTTAGGGCTCATCATCAAACCTTTCTCATTGATGATCCGTTTGTATGCTAACATATCGGCGGGACACATCGTACTGATGAGTTTGATAGCCCTTATATTTATATTCAAAAACTGGATTGGATCCAGCCTCTCATTTGTATTGGCTTTTTCCATTTCCATCATCGAAATATTGGTTGCCCTTTTACAAGCTTACATATTCACTGTATTGTCGGCGCTGTATTTTGGTTTTGCCGTTGAGGAACACGACGAAAATGATCATTAAAATAAAAATGTATAATAATTTAATAAATAATTAATTATGGAAATTCCAGCAATAGTAGGAGCAGGTTTAGTAGTAATCGGAGTAGGGATCGGAATCGGATCTATCGGAAGAGGAGCCATGGAGGCCATCGGACGTCAGCCCGACGCTACAGGTAAAATTCAAACAGTTATGCTTATCGCTGCAGCCCTTGTTGAAGGTATTGGTTTTGCTGCATTGTTCGCTGTTTAATCAACCTGTATTCATCAACCCAGCCCCCTATGGTTTGGGTTAAAACCTTTTAAGGATGGAAAAATTAATCAATGAATTCTCATTTGGTCTGTTTTTTTGGCAGCTTCTCATTTTTATAGGCCTCATCTTACTTCTAAAAAAGTTTGCATGGAAGCCTATTTTGGATGCGGTCAACGAGAGAGAAACTTCGATCAAAGACGCTATGAATGCCGCCAAAGAAGCCAAAAAAGAAATGGCTTCTATTCAAGAAGACAACCAAAAAGTTCTAAAAGAAGCCCGAGCTGAACGCGAAGCCTTACTCAAGGAAGCCCGTTCCAATGGGGCTGACATTGTAGCGCAAGCCAAAGCAGATGCCAAGGCCGAAGCCGATAAAATCATTGCACAGGCTCAAGAATCCATTCAAAACGAAAAACGTGCCGCCATCAATGAACTCAAAAATCAAGTGGCTCAAATTTCTTTGGACATAGCCGAAAAGGTTATTGATTCAGAATTGGACAGCAAAGACAAGCAAGCCCAACTCGTAGATAAACTCATTAAAGACGCTTCTTTATAGCCTATTATGAAAACAGGTAGAGCCGCTATCAGATACGCCAAAGCTCTTTTGGAATTCGCCATCGAAAACCAAGAGGAAAAAAAGGTTGTTGAAGAAATGCACAACATATTTTCCGTTATGGACAACAACCCTAAACTGGACGAAGCATTGAACAGCCCCGTATTGCCTGGCTCGCAAAAAAGAAAAATCATTGATGAGGTCTTCCCAAAGGTTTCCAAAATGATCAAAAAATTATTTGATCTGCTTTCTCGAAATGGAAGAGAGGGAATCCTTGGCGGTGTTGCCCATCATTACATAGCGTTACACGACAAATACCAGGGTAAAGTTGCCGCAACCGTAACCACGGCTGTTCCCCTTACCGCTGCTTTAGAAAAAGAAGTGCTAAAAAAAGCGGCGACTTTGACCCCCTTGAAAGTAGCATTGAAAAACACTGTTGACCCTACCATCAAAGGAGGTTTTATCCTCAGAGTTGGTGATCTTCAATACAACGCTAGCGTAGCGGATCGACTTGAAGCATTGAAAAGAGAATTGATTACATCCTAATACTGAAAAAAAGAAATTATGGCAGATGTAAAGCCCGCTGAAGTATCAGCAATATTAAAAAATCAATTGGCAGGTTTCGAAGCCACTGCCTCTTTAGACGAAGTGGGAACCGTACTTGAGGTCGGTGACGGAATCGCTAGAGTTTACGGTCTTACTCATGCTGAGTACGGCGAATTGGTGACCTTCGAAAATGGAATGGACGGAATGGTATTGAACCTTGAGGAAGACAACGTTGGAGTTGTACTTTTGGGTCCCTCCAAAGAAATCAAAGAAGGGAATACTGTAAAACGAACCAAAAAAATCGCCTCTATCAATGTAGGAGAAGGCATCGTTGGTCGTGTGGTTGACACTCTGGGTAACCCAATCGACGGAAAAGGACCGATTAAGGGTGATACCTTCCAAATGCCTTTGGAACGTAAAGCACCAGGGGTAATCTTCCGACAACCTGTAAATGAACCCTTGCAGACTGGAATCAAGTCCATTGACGCCATGATCCCTGTCGGTAGAGGACAAAGAGAATTGGTAATCGGTGATCGTCAAACTGGAAAAACTACAGTTTGTATCGACACCATTCTCAACCAAAAAGAATTTTTTGATGCAGGAGAACCTGTCTACTGTATTTATGTTGCCGTAGGACAAAAAGCCTCCACTGTAGCGGGTATTGCAAAAATATTAGAAGACAAAGGAGCGCTGGACTACACCACCATCGTCGCTGCCAATGCCTCTGACCCCGCCCCCATGCAAGTTTACGCTCCTTTTGCTGGAGCTGCTATCGGGGAGTATTTCAGAGACACGGGTCGTCCGGCATTGATCATCTACGATGATTTGTCCAAACAAGCCGTTGCTTACCGTGAGGTATCCTTACTGCTTCGTCGTCCTCCAGGGCGTGAGGCCTATCCAGGAGACGTTTTTTACCTTCACTCTAGGCTACTCGAACGCGCAGCAAAAGTCATAGCAGATGACGATATTGCAAAAGGTATGAACGACCTTCCAGAGTCCCTCAAAGACAAAGTAAAAGGTGGAGGTTCGCTCACCGCATTGCCTATCATCGAGACCCAAGCTGGAGACGTTTCTGCCTACATCCCTACCAATGTAATTTCTATTACCGATGGACAGATCTTTTTGGAGTCCGATCTGTTTAACTCTGGAGTGCGTCCTGCCATCAACGTTGGAATTTCCGTTTCTAGGGTAGGAGGTTCAGCACAGATCAAATCCATGAAAAAGGTCGCTGGAACACTAAAATTGGATCAAGCCCAATTCCGTGAGCTAGAAGCTTTTGCAAAATTCGGTTCCGATCTTGATGCCGCAACTCTAAACGTTATTGAAAAAGGTCGTCGAAATGTTGAGATTCTCAAACAAGCTCAAAACGACCCTTTTACTGTTGAGGAGCAAGTAGCCATCATCTATGCTGGATCCAAAAACCTCCTGAGGAATGTTCCAGTCGAAAAGGTCAAGGAATTTGAAACCGCCTTTTTGTCTACCCTCAAAAAGAAACACAAAAAAGTATTGGCAGAGCTTAAGTCAGGAAAATTGTCCGACAATGTACTGGACACGCTCAATACCGTAGCCCAAGAAACTTCCAAAGCATTTGCGTAGATGGCCAATCTAAAAGAAATACGAAATCGTATTGCCTCGGTCTCTTCGACCATGCAGATTACCAGTGCCATGAAAATGGTATCGGCAGCAAAGCTGAAGAAGGCCCAAGATGCCATTACCGCCATGCGACCCTATGCCAATAAACTCACTGAGTTGATACAAAACCTCAGCGGAAGTTTGGACGGAGAGGGACAAAACCCCTACACGGTGCAGCGTACCGAGGACAAAATCCTCATTATTGCCATCACCTCAAACAGGGGATTGTGCGGAGCTTTCAACACCAATATTATCAAAGAAACCCTAAGACTGGCCAAAGAAGATTGCGCTGGAAAAACCGTTGAGGTCATGAGTATTGGA
This sequence comes from Flavobacteriaceae bacterium, assembly GCA_038107695.1. Lineage (GTDB taxonomy): Bacteria > Bacteroidota > Bacteroidia > Flavobacteriales > Flavobacteriaceae > UBA8316. The sequence goes on from JAYNHF010000032.1 coordinate 13,346, forward strand.
AAAAAAGGAGGAGATATCCTTTCCAAAAGCCTGACCATCCAAAGTCGACACGATACCATTTATGACGACCTCAGCTTTGGAAATACCGCTGACGTAGCCCTTCAAGCTATGGAAGCTTTTGCAGAAGGCAAATACGATAAGGTTCTAGTGGTTTACAATCGTTTTAAAAATGCCGCTACACAGATTGTTACTGCAGAGCAATTTCTTCCCATAGTCGCTGAACAAGACTCCGATTTAAAGGCATCAGCAGACTACATCTACGAACCCTCACAGGCAGCCATCGTTGACGAACTGTTACCCAAGTCACTGAAAATGCAGCTGTTTAAAGCCATCAGAGACTCATTTGCAAGCGAGCATGGAGCGCGTATGACGGCTATGCACAAGGCTACAGACAATGCTACCGAGCTTAGAGATCAACTCAAGCTGACTTACAACAAAGCAAGACAGGCCGCCATCACCAACGAAATCCTCGAAATTGTCGGAGGTGCAGAGGCTCTGAATAACTAATACTTTCTTATTACCATTCTACTAAAGCCCCTTGAAAAGGGGCTTTTTAGTATTTTTAATTACCCAAATCACTAAAATGAAAAATTTACCCAAACTGATCAACCTCTTGGCGGGGATTGTTCTATTTACTTCGAATATCATTCCCTTTGCCAACCCCGAATTGATTTTCCATCAGGCCTATCAAATTGAATTTACGACCCCGCAAAGCTCCACCGTACTGAGAACCTTATCCCTAGTATTGGCCGTTATGGGGTTTCTTTGGATATGGGTTGCCATTAGAACCACCCAACAAATCCAGTTACTAAAAGCAACATTCGTATTGGTCTCAGCTTTTGTTCTCGGGAGAGTAGCGGGTCTTTTGGTGGACGGTTGGGATCAATATTGCACCTATTATGAGTTAGGATTTGAACTCATTAGCTGGCTTGTTGTTCTTGCGGTATTACGTAAAAACGCATCCTAGATTTATCCGTCCTCATTCCTCCTGTTAATGGATTGAATTTTTGATAGGGCGTTCAGTGTGGTTTTTTTACTAACTTTAATGAAAGACCTTTCAAAATGAAATCAACCTCCAACATCAACCAGCGCATCCTCTCTATTGACGTGCTTCGCGGTTTTGATATGCTGATGATCGTTTTGGCGGATCAGTTTTTTTTCAAACTGCATCAAGGCTCTGGCTCTGACTTTACTGCTGCTTTAGCCCGGCAATTTTCACATCCCGATTGGTTGGGGCTAAGATTTTACGACATCATAATGCCGCTGTTTTTATTTGTTGTTGGCGCAGTAATTCCCTTTTCCATTTCAAAGCGATTACAAACCTTATCGGACATGAAGTCTATTTTCCCCAAGCTATTCAAAAGAGTGATCATTCTTTTTGTTTTGGGCTGGATTGTTCAAGGCAATCTACTGGACTTCGATTTGTCAAAATTCAAAATTTTCAGCAATACCCTTCAAGCCATTGCCGTGGGGTATTTTTTCAGTACCCTTGCTTACATCTATCTAAAACCTGCTCAACGTTATACCCTATTTTACGGTTGTTTACTGGTTTATGCGATTTTGTTGACCGTTCCCAATATTCCTGGAGTGGGCAGGAGTAGCCTCACCCCCAATGCCAATTTCGCGCTCTATGTTGACCAGCTAATTTTGGGTCGCTTCGACGATGGCAAACAATACACATGGATATTGTCTGGCCTGGGATTTACCGCCACGACCCTATCGGGGCTTTTTGCAGGGCTGATAATCAAAAACCAAAAAAATGCCATTAACGCAGTCAAAACCTTATTGATTTATGGCGGGATTGCAACCTCCGCAGGTCTTTTGCTAAGCCTTGGACATCCCATTGTGAAGAAGATCTGGTCTTCCACTTTTGTTTTGGTCTCCTCGGGAATTTGTTATTTTCTCATGGCAATTTTTTATTGGATTGTCGATGTAAAAAAGCAATTCAAATGGGCCTTCTTCCTCAAAGTCATTGGAACAAACGCCATCACCGCCTATGTGATTACTCATGTTTTGCCTTTCCCAAAAATTGCAGGATTTATTCTCTACGGCTTAGCACCCTTCACGGGCAACTATTACGAATTCATTACGGTGATAGGCGGGTTTGGCTTGCTTTACCTCTTACTGTGGTACATGTACAAAAACAAAACCTTTATCAAGGTGTAACCCCAAAACTTTTGTTTTGAATCGGAAAATCCATAAACATAAAATCTGTGTATAAAATCAAACTTCAGTTCATTCTACTGCTGGCGTTGAATGCTTATTCACTTTCCTCTGTTGCCCTACCCGCTCAGGAAATTAAGTTCACTGACCTTTTTCCCAAAAAAGAGGGGGTAGCCTGCTACAGAATCCCAGCGCTTGTTCGGGCTCCCAATGGGGACCTTATTACGGCCATAGACGAGAGAATACCTTCATGTGCCGACTTAAGAGACAATAAAAACATCAACATTGTCATTCGAAGAAGCTCCGATCATGGTAAAACCTGGAGTCCAATCGAAAAGCTACTAGACTACCCTGAAGGACAATCCGCTTCCGACCCCTCTATGATTGTTGATCAGATTACCAATACCGTATTCCTATTTTTCAACCATATGGATCTCAACAAGGAATCCCAAGTGTATTACCTGAAATACATCAAAAGCATTGATAACGGGAAAACCTGGTCTGATCCCATTGACATTACCAGTGAGATCAGCAAACCCCAATGGCATAAAGACTTTAAGTTCATCACCTCTGGACGAGGCATACAAACCCAAAAAGGAACTTTGATACACACCCTAGTCAACCTCGATCATGGACTGCATTTATTTAAAAGTGAGGACCACGGTAACAGTTGGCAGATTGTTGACCGCCCTTTAATCCCTGGGAACGAGTCCAAGATAGTTGAACTCAGTGACGGAAGCTGGATGGTGAACTCCAGACTTAATCGAAAGGGATTCCGACAAATTCATATTTCAGATGACCAAGGCAAAACGTGGTCCTCACGGCCCGACTCCACCCTAGTAGATCCGGGTTGCAACGCTGGGATTATTCGGTGGGACATTCCCCACCCAAGCGCCCAGAAGTCGATTTTGATATTTGTGAATGCCCAACACAAAACCGAAAGAAAAAATCTCACGCTCAGCATCAGCAAAGACGATGGCAAAACTTGGTCCTCACAAATGTCTATTTACCAAGGATCAGCTGCCTATGCTACCATTTGCCAACTTCAGAATTCCGACATAGGGATTGTTTTCGAAAAAGACGAATATTCTCAAAATGCTTTTGTTCGCATCTCTAAGGATCAGATTATTTCGCTATTGGAATAAGCCCAAGACTACATTTTGATCTGCTTTTCTTGTCTTCCCTTCCGTTCGAACTCATCATTTGTACACGGATTGCCAGGATAATTTCAATGTTTCAGTAAACGAGGTTTGGTTTAAAAAGACGGATTTTCATAAAAAATGATTAACATAAGTGAGAGAAGCTCAGGTTTCAGGGTGCTTTTTGTATTTTTGAATAAATTGAGAAAATGATAGAAATCCCTGTACTGTTTACTGGAAAAGGTGAACTCCCAGAGCATGCGACTCCCTTGTCAGCGGGCATGGATTTGCGAGCCCATATTGAAGAGCCGATCATCCTGAATTCACTGGAGCGCAAAATCATTCCAACTGGATTATCCATCGCCTTACCCGAGGGCTATGAAGCTCAGGTGAGACCCAGAAGCGGATTGGCTGCCAAACACGGCATTACCGTGCTTAATGCACCTGGTACAATCGATGCCGATTATCGCGGCGATATTGGAGTAATACTGGTCAACCTTTCTCAAGAACCATTTAGTATCGCTCCACAAGAGAGGATTGCTCAGTTGGTAGTAACTCAATACAGCACCGTCAGGTGGAAGCCAGTAGTCAGTCTTCCAACGTCTCAAAGAGGCAGTGGTGGCTTTGGAAGTACTGGAAAAAAATAGAATAAAGCTTTTGTTTAATTTTAAATACATAAAATATTGAAAATCATTGTTCCCATGGCTGGAAGAGGCTCGAGATTAAGACCCCATAGCCTTACGGTACCCAAGCCCATGCTACCCGTTGCAGGAGCTCCAATAGTAGCGCAATTGGTCAACGAAATTGCGAGAGTAGTCGATCAACCCATAGAAGAAGTCGCCTACATTCTAGGAGACCCCGCCTTTTTTGGCCCATCCATTGAGGACGAACTGACACAAGTGGCCAAAACACTGGGTGCCAAAGCGTCTATTTATCGACAACTCGAACCCCTAGGGACAGGTCACGCCGTCATGTGTGCAGCCGAATCACTAGCAGGACCCATCATCGTTGCCTATGCCGATACCCTTATCCGAACCGATCTCTCCCTCGATCCCAATGCTGATGGAATGATATGGGTGAAAAAGGTTCAAAACCCTAAAGCTTACGGAGTCGTCAAAATGAATGAGAACAACCACATTACTGCTCTGGTCGAAAAACCACAGCAGTTTGTTTCTGACTTGGCCGTCATCGGAATATACTATTTCAAAGAAGGTGAAACCATCAAAGCCGAGCTTAAAAAAACCATGGCACAAGAACGCGCTGAAGGAGAAGAGTTTTTACTCAATGATGGGATTTTGGCCATGATGGAAAAAGGAGCGGTTTTCACTCCCGGTACCGTCAACGAGTGGATGGATTGTGGCAATCCCAAGATCACACTTCAAACCAACACCAAGATGTTGGAGATTCTTACCGAGGAAGGCAATCAATTGGTTGCTGACGATGTTGTTATGGAGAACAGTAAAATCATTCCCCCTTGTTTTATCGGGCCAGGAGTGGTATTGAAAAATGCTATTGTAGGACCTCACGCAGCAATAGGCGAGGGTACTATCATTGAGAACAGTACCTTGAGCAATAGTTTGGTGCAAAAACACAGCAGCATTCAGAATGCAAAACTAGAGGGAGCCATGATTGGCAATCATGTCAAATACGACGGAAATTATCAATTCGTTTCCATAGGCGATTACTCAGAATTATCCTAAGCATGAAAGCAAAGCCCTATTCAGTTCGACTTCTCAAGATGATCCTCATTGGAGCGATCTTTTTGTTTGCATCTTGTAAATCTCCTGCCTTGCCCCCAAGCAGAACCCCGATGAAAGACATTCAAACCAAGGAGTTGGCCCAATCCATTGCCAAAAACAAGCTGAGTTACAAAAAATTTCGCACCCGTGTCAAAACCACCTATGACAACGGAAAACGGAAACAGCAAATCATCATCAACTTGCGGATGGAAAAGTCCAAATCCATATGGATGAGTGCCAATATGATTGTACCCATTGCCAAACTTTTGATTACTCCTGACAAGGTATCATTCTACGAAAAATTTCAGAAAACATTTTTTGAGGGCGATGTGTCTTTTATCAACGAACAGTTCAATACTAGTTTTGAATTTTCAGACTTGCAAAACCTTTTGATGGGACTTCCGCTTACTGACATCAAAAAAGGCCGGTGGGAAACCATCTCCCACCCCAAATTTTATATTTTGACACCACAATCTAGCAAAACGCGTTTTCGTCCTACTTTCTTTTTTGACCCCAATAGCTTTCTCTTGCTAGAACAACGCTTTATGGTCCCAGGAACACAACAGTCTTTGACCATCAAATATCTCAATCATCAAAAGCTGGATGGCGAGTTTATTCCTGGAGAAGTTCAGATCTCACTCTTTGACGGTAAAGATTTGACAAGAATCAACTTGGAATACACCCGTGCCGACTTCCCAGATCGTCTTAGTATCCCTTTCGATATTCCTACCGATTATGAACCAATTGAAATGTAATGCATCGCTTAGGACAGCTCTGTGTAGTTATTTTTCTGTGCTTCAGTTCATTGGGATGGTCTCAGTCCAATGCAGCACGCCAAAAATCATTGGAAAATCAGAAAAAAAGACTGCAAGCGGAGATCAAGCAAATCAACAACCTACTTTTTAAAAACAACAAAAAAGAAAAATCTGTACTCTCTCAGGTTGAAGACCTCAATGTCAAAATAAGGGTCAGAAGCGACTTGGTAAAAATCAACAACCAACAAGCCAATCTATTGACCCGCCAAATTAACGTCAATCAAAGGAACATTTCCAATTTTCGAAAGGAGTTGGAAACCCTCAAGAAAGATTATGCTGAGATGATTCAAAAATCCTATAAGAGCAAATCGTCCCAAAACCGATTGATGTTTCTGTTTTCTTCCGAAGATTTTCTTCAGGCCTACAAGCGAATCCAGTACATGAAACAGTATGCCAATTTTAGAAAAAAACAGGGAAAGGAGATTGCCGAAAAAACCAAGACATTACAATCCCTTAACAAAGGCTTGTTGGATCAAAAGAGACAAAAGGAGCTTCTGGTGGCTGAGAATCGAAAGGCACAACAGCAGTTGCAGCAAGAACGAAAATCGCAACAAAAATTGATCAAAAGCCTGAAGAGCAGATCGCGGTCTTTGGCGGTAGAGATCAAGCAAAAGCAACGCAAATCGGCATCTATTGATCGGGAAATCCAACGCCTGATCCGTGAAGCCATTGCGGCTTCGAACAAAGCGGCGGGTAAAAAATCTAAAAACGCCTTTGCCCTAACGCCTGAAGCCAAGAAATTGGCTGCCAATTTTGTAGCCAATAAAGGCAAGCTCCCCTGGCCTGTCGAAAAAGGCATTGTCATTCAGCGCTTTGGAACCCAACCTCATCCAGTGGTCAAGACTACCATGATCAAAAGTAATGGAGTGACCATTGCCACCGCCCCCAACGCTGTTGCCCGTGCAGTTTTCGAAGGTGAAGTCATGACCATCCTCAGTTTTAAAGGCAGTAATCCCACCATATTGATCAAACATGGGAATTTCATCACCACCTACAAAAATATAGGGAAAGTATTCGTCAAAAAAGGAGATAGAGTAAAAGCAAAACAGCCTTTGGGAGAGATTTTTACCCATCCTCAAAGTGGAAAAACCAACCTTCAGTTCAGTGTCTTTAACGAACTAAAACCTCAAAATCCCAAAACCTGGATTTACAAGATGTAGTCTAATACTCCTCAAGAAACCACACTTCTTCCTTGAGTGCGTGGCGGATGTAGTTGTGCAAATTCAAGGCCTCGCGCTTTGATTTAAAACGACCGTAAGCAACGCGATGAAGTCCCTCAGGGTTGACCTCGGTGTATGCAGCATCAAAACCTTCAGATTTCAATTCAGCCAATTTTTTTTCAGCATTATCCAAAGACCTGTAGGATCCGGCAATGATACTGAAATAAGGTTCAGCCAAGGCAACGGGTTCAACTACTGCTGGAACAGCTTCCAAATTCAAGTTCACTTCGGATAACGATCCCAAGTCGAAAGTAGCTTTTTGCACATTGCTCTTGATTTTCTTTTGTGCCATTTCTGTGGCTTTGGCTTTTTCGTTTGCGATGTATTGGCTGCCAAAATAATAGGACGCTCCAATAATAGCAATACCAATGACTCCAATAACAGCATAACGCAAGATGGGAGATCGATTTTTTTCAGTGGATGATGGTGTGAACATCAAGTCTTCTTTGTTTTCATTTTCCATAATGGGTAGGGGTTGAGGTTCTTCTTTTTTGACATTTGGGCGCTGTAATGTTTTTCTGATGAAGTTACTGAGTCCAAAGGAATTCAGATCAAAGTTTACCATTCCATAAGGAGAAAAACTAATGGTTTTTTGGGGGTTAAGACGCATTTCGCCTATGCCAGAAAAAGTCAAGTGTTGGGTATTCAATCGCTGTTTCCAAACGATCACCTCTTTTTCGATTTTTCGCAAGGCTTGTTCGTAAGAAACATTTTCGTTTTGTGCCATGTGGTGTGCCAGAACACCATCGTTGCTTTTCAAAAGTTGGTTAAAGCTCACCTCTTTGCGAGGAGGACTAAAAACACCAGTTTCCTGATGGATCAAAATATTGACCGATCGGGTGAGAAAAGCACCAAAATTGGGTATCGTAACACACTCGTGTTGATACAATAGCTCCTTGATGTACTGCTGAAGTTGCATGATCAAATATAACAATATTTCTTCCCTTTAATAACGATGAAAATTTATGTTAGTATATTTAGAAACCCTAAAATTTTATTTTTTTACCATGAACCGCTTACGAGCCTGCCTTTACCTGCGTTTTCTTCCTGGTTTGGGGAATGTTAACGCCAAAAAGTTATGGGAATTCAGTCACAGGCCAGAAGACATATTTAAAAAGTCTTCCCAAGACCTACTCAAGGAAGGCTTAGGAACCGCTCATGTTCGTCTGCTCAAAAGTTGGAAAAACTACACCAAAGCAGTCGATAAAGAAGAGGAAAGCCTTCAAAAAAACCAAATTAAAACCCTTTTTTTGGGAGATCCCGATTATCCCAAAACGCTGGCTTTTTGCCCCGATGCACCATTGGTGTTGTTTTACAAGGGAAACATCAACCCAACCCAACGCAAACTCATTAGCATTGTCGGCACCCGATCTTGTAACTCCAAGGGAGAAAAACTCTGTCGGGATTTGATTATTGGATTGCAGGGACTCGACCCGATAATTGTATCGGGTTTTGCTCGGGGCATTGATATTATTGCTCATGATCAAGCCCTAAAGTCTGGTTTGACCACCGTAGCCTGTATGGCTCACGGGCTCAATAGAGTTTACCCACCGGAGCATGAGACCTATGTCAAAAAAATAAAAGAGCAAGGGGGTTTTTTTTCCGAATTTACGACAGCTGAAAAATTCAGTCACAAACACTTTTTGGTCCGCAACCGCATTATCGCTGGCTTGTCTCATGCCACGGTGGTCATTCAGTCCAAGGCAAAAGGCGGGAGCATGATTACCGCCAATTTCGCACACCAGTACAATCGGGAGTTGTTTGCTTTCCCTGGCGATGTGAATGCGGCTGTCCACCAAGGCTGTCATCAGCTGATCCGCAGTCAAAAAGCCCAATTGATTACCGGATCAGAAGATTTGATCAAGGGCATGGGCTGGGAATCGGAACCCATCGTCAGTTCTGGGGTTCAAAAACAACTTTTTGTGGACCTTTCACAAGAAGAAAAAGCCATTTTTGACTGCTTCAAAACCACCGCTGTAGAAAGTTTGGACAATATCGCTTTGGCAACACAGTTTTCGGTAAGCAAGACCGCTAGCCTCTTGTTAAAGTTGGAGATGAAAGGTTGTGTAAAGCCCTTGCCGGGCAAATTATTCGAGTGGGTTTAAAATCCTAACTTTCTGCGCACCCTAAGCAGTACCTCATCAGCGATCTTACTCGCTCTTACAGCTCCCTTGGCCAAGGCGATTTCCACCTCTTGAGGATGTTCGTTATAGTAGTTGAATTTTTCCCGTTCCGTTTTGAATTTTTCGGTGATCAATTCAAACAAAGCCTGTTTTGCATGACCATAGCCCATGCCACCTGCTGAGTACTGTTTTCTTAAATTTTCGATCTGATCACTGCTTCCCATCAAAGAAAAGAGTTGAAACACATTACAGCTTTCGGGATCTTTCGGCTCTTCTAGGGTTTTACTATCGGTTTGTATGCCCATAATCTGTTTGCGCAGGGCTTTGTCCGGCTGAAAAATATTGATGATATTGTTTCGGGATTTGGACATTTTCTGGCCGTCGGTTCCGATCACGTATTGGGTATTCTTTTGGATTTTTTCTTTGGGTAAAACAAAAGTTTCTCCCATTTGGTGGTTAAAACGTGCGGCTACATCACGGGTCATTTCGAGATGTTGCAACTGATCTTTCCCTACAGGAACGATATCGGCATCATAGATCAAGATATCGGCGGCCATCAACATGGGATAAGTAAACAAACCAGCGTTGATGTCCTCCAACTGGTCGGCTTTGTCCTTAAAAGAATGGGCAAGTGTAAGCCTCTGATAAGGGAAAAAACAACTGAGGAACCATGCTAATTCAGTGACTTGACTCACGGCACTTTGACGGTAGAAAACGGTTTTTTCGACATCCAGCCCGCAAGCCAACCAAGTGGCAGCAGTGGCAAAAGTATTTTTAGCCAATCGATCCCCCTCTTTGATTTGCGTGACGGAGTGGAGGTCGGCGATGAACAAAAAAGAGTCGTTTTCGGGCGTTTTTGCCATTTCGATGGCCGGGAGTACCGCCCCCAGTAAGTTGCCCAAATGAGGTACACCTGTCGATTGCACTCCAGTCAAAATTCTTGCCATAACAAGGGGGTAATTGATTTCCTGCAAAGATATTTTTTTTCCACGGTTGCACAAAGTTTACCCCATTTCCTTAACGGTCCATTATTAGAAAGTGTAATTTTACAAGGCTATGAAGTTTTTACTCGTATTGTGGAGGGCGTGGTTTTATTTTATTTCCTCCATTATGGTGGTATTGATGTTCCCTTTGTTGGCCGCTTTGTTGATTTTCCCAAACGGTTACCGACCTTTTTTTTGGATTGCCCGCAATATATGGTCTCGTTCGATTTTGTTTTGCATGGGCTTTAGGATGAAGAAAGTCCTCAAAACGGATCTCGATCTCCAAAAAAGCTATTTGTTGGTTGCCAATCATTCCAGTTACATCGACATCATGCTCATGTTTGCTGCTTCCCCCAATCCATTTGTATTTGTCGGAAAAAAAGAGCTGGTCAAAATACCTTTTTTTGGATACCTCTACAAAAGGGCCGCCATCATGGTAGATCGCAGCAGTTCCAAAAGTCGCTATGGAGTCTATGGTCGTGCCAAAAAGGTTTTAGAAAAGGGATACAGCGTTTGTATTTTTCCTGAAAAAGATTACTTGGACGAAACCGTTTTGCTGAACCCCTTCAAGCACGGTGCCTTTAGGATCGCCGTAGAGCATCAGCTGCCTGTATGTCCAATGATTTTTTTGGACTGCAAAAGAAAATTCCCCTGGTACACGACCCACGGATACCCCGGTCAGCTTCGGGTTGAGGTTCACCCTCCATTTGCAACCCAGGGACTTACGGAAAAAGACATCCCTGAACTCCAACAAAAAACCTACGACCTCATCCACCAAGAATTGAAAAACGATCCTTTGCAAACTGCCGTCCAAGCGATTGAGGTGTGGAAAAAAGTCAGTCGAGTGGATTAGCGCACCACTCTGGCTATGGGAATGGTGGGCTGCTCCAGATCCCGCATGGCGTTGATCAGTTTTAGTCCCTCGAAGTTTTGGAGATCATCCACTTTAATATTTGCCTCTTGTACTTGTCCTGTGTCCAAGAGTCGGGCACGGCAGGTTCCCTCTAAAAGCGGAATTGCAGGAGTCCACCACTGTTGGCCGTCAAAAAAAATGACATTGGCATAGGAGCTGTCGGTGATTCGTTGGTTCTTGACCATCAAAACATCGTCGCAATTACCCCTTTGTGCAAATAAGGCTTCTATTTTTTCTCGCTCACTATATTTATAGGTGTATTCTAAATCATCGGCCTCGACCAATCGTATGCTTTCAATCTTCTGCATTTGGTAGTGTTGGAATTGGAGGTCCTTTGTGACTGCGTTGTATCGAATTTTCAGTTTTACCTTTCCACGGCAAAACGAGGGGGGAATTTCGACGGAGTCCAAAAGTTCGAAACTGGGGGTTTTGCCAAAAAAGTTTTCAAAGGATTTTTGAAACCGCAGTTGGTGCCAATGGGCATGGAGTACCTTTCCGTTTTGTACACAAATGGATTCAAACAACGGGTACATAGATCTTTTCTAAAAGTTCGTTGTATTCTGCATCAAGGTCACTGAGAAAGGTGATTCCACCACCGCTACGGTAGAGGAGTTGGCCGTCGTTGTTTTCCAAATAACGAATGTTGACCGCACTGTCGAGATTTTCTCCATCGAAATAACCAAAGATCCCGGTGTAATAGCCTCTTGGGCCTTGTTCTACCTCTTGTATGATGGATACGGTTTTGGCTTTGGGCGCTCCGCAGATGGAACCGGCTGGGAGCATGCCCAACAGCAGGTCTGCCAATTGCGATTTCCACTGTTGAGGAAGGCTTCCCCGGATTTCGGAGCTGGTGTGGTAGATTTCATTTTTTTGAGTTTTGATCTTATCGAGGTATCGAAAACGGGTTACCTCTACTTCCTTAGCGACTTGGGACAAGTCGTTGCGGATCAGATCTACGATGGTATTGTGCTCGTTGATTTCTTTGGGGTCGGTTTGGAGTTGGGTTTTGGCGTCGGGTCGTTGGGCGTCGATGGTGCCCTTCATGGGGTAGGAGTAGATGTAGCCGTCTTTGATTTTGACAAAACACTCGGGCGAATAAACGACAAACTGATCTTGGGACAGCAGTTTGTAGGGGGCTTTGGCCCAGTGGAAAACATCTTCCAAATCCAAAGGAGTTTGTATGACCGACGGAAAGGTAAGGTTGAGCAGAAAGGTGTTGCCTTGATAGATTTCGTTTACCACTTTTTGATAGGCCTTGGCATAGGCGTTTTTGGAAACTGGAGCGATGGAAAGCGGGGTGGGAGTGGGCTTTCGGTTTTGGGGTTGGAAGTTGCGAAAGCCTTTGATTTCAAATGAATAGCCCAAAGATTGGGCATCCTCCAAGGGACAAATTACTGGTTTTTTCCTTTCGAAGTCGATCAGGAAAAAAAAAGGCTTTTGGGCGGTGGCCAAGGCCGACATTTTTTGTTTAAATGTTGAAAGGTCCAATTCCTGCGCCTCGATTGAAATAAATTTATTCTACCGCTTTGACGGTATCCATGATTTTGGTTTCCAATTCTTCCATGAGCTCCAAGTTGTCTTCCAGGAGGGTTTTTACGGCATCACGACCTTGTCCCAATTTGGTATCGCCATAGCTGAACCAGGAGCCGGACTTTTTGATGATCTCGTAATTGACCCCAAGGTCAATGATCTCACCGATTTTGGAGATGCCTTCTCCGTACATGATGTCGAACTCGGTGGTACGGAAGGGCGGGGCCACTTTGTTTTTGACGACTTTGACCCGTGTTTTGTTCCCCATCACCTCGGCGTCGCCGCTTTTGATTTGTGTGGAACGACGAATGTCCAATCTTACAGAGGCATAGAACTTGAGGGCGTTCCCTCCAGTGGTGGTTTCTGGATTCCCGAACATGACCCCGATTTTCTCTCGGAGTTGGTTGATGAAGAAAACGGTGCAATTGGTTTTGCTGATGGAGGCGGTGAGTTTTCTCAGTGCCTGTGACATGAGTCGGGCGTGGAGCCCCATTTTGGAGTCACCCATTTCCCCTTCGATTTCGCTTTTGGGGGTAAGAGCAGCTACCGAGTCCACCACAACGATGTCGATGGCGCCGGAGCGGATGAGGTTATCGGCAATTTCCAACGCCTGTTCTCCGTGGTCGGGCTGGGAGATGATCAGTTCGCTGATGTCGATCCCTAATTTTTCGGCATAAAAACGGTCAAAGGCGTGTTCGGCATCGATAAAAGCGGCAATGCCTCCCGCTTTTTGACATTCGGCAATGGCGTGGAGGGTAAGGGTGGTCTTACCAGAGGATTCGGGACCGTAGATTTCGATTACCCGACCGCGGGGGTAGCCCCCAACTCCCAAAGCCAAATCCAAACCGATGGAACCCGAAGAAATGGCCTCGACCTCTTCAATGGCTTCGTCGCCCATTTTCATTACTGCACCCTTGCCATAGGTCTTGTCCAGCTTGTCTAAAGTCAGCTGTAGGGCTTTCTTTTTTGCTTCATTTGCGTCTGCCATAATGCTCTTTTTTTAACGAATTTACTATTTCTGAGCGTGGGGCACAACAGGCGCTCAAAAGGATTATTAACAATATCCACTCAATATCCATCCAGCGGTGCCCATACCTGTGATCGTAGACCTTGATAAAGAGCGGTTTTAAAATCAATCAAAACTTTGGCGTTTGTTAAAATGGCATGGATTTTGGAAGGGTAATGAAAATTAAAAGATGAAAAAGACTTCTTTTTTCACCCCCTTGTTTTTTGTTTTTCTCTCCTTTTGCTTTTGTGAAACGGAGGAAGCTCCTGTTGATCCCGATTCAATATTGGGACATTGGGATATTGAGGGGGGCGGAACACTGTATTTTGAGGAAGACTCTTTTTCTGCATCAACGGGTTGTAATTCTCTTTTTGGTGAAATTGAGATAACAGACAACAGCCTGAGTTTTTCCTACCTAGGCTCAACTCTAATGGCTTGCCCTGGCCCCGAAGGTGATCGGGAAGAGGAATTAAAAGCAGTTTTGGAAAATGCCAACTTGACCTTCAGTACACGAGAAAACCAAGTGGAATTGTTTGACGAAAAAGGAGCAAAAGTTTTGACCCTCACCCGCCCCAAAAATGCAACCTTGGTCAATCACTGGTCGGTACGGTCCATTCGTGTTGCCAACGGAACCACGGCTTCTGTTTATGATGAGGATACTGGGATTCGTTTTTTGGAAAACGGAGCGGTTCAAGTGCAAACGGCCTGTAACAGTGGAGGGGGGAGGTACGGCACAGAAAACAACGGATTACAGATCGAGGGACTGGCACTTACCGAAATGGCTTGTGAACCGGAACGCAATAAACGCGAACAAGAACTGACAGCGGCACTCTCTCAAATCAACGGTTATTCTATTTTAAGAAACATCCTGAGCCTTGAAAAGGACGCTAAGGTACTTGTCCAACTGGTGTTGGAGGAATAATTGAGTGCAGTTGGTACTTCGATAGGCCCAGTACCCCGATGCTTGTGATTCGCTTTTACACGAGGCGCAGCCGACTGATGAATTCCTATTTATAAAAATATTAAAGCATGAATAAATTGTAGT
>JAYNHF010000033.1:0-18790 GCA_038107695.1 Flavobacteriaceae bacterium
GCACGTGACACAATGACAGACATTGAATAATCAATGTATGCCGACTTCATTTCATCCTCAATATTAATAGGGATTAACTTTTCTCCGTCAAGCATGTAATATTGTTTAAAGTATTAGCTAAAATACTTTATCAGGGGCTAGATTTTGGGATTTCTGCAATAAATTTTAATGAATTTATCAACATGATAATATTCAATTTTGCTCATAAAATTTTACATATCTCATTTTGCTAAATGATATTTTTTTTGTCTCTTAGCTTAAGAATGTTAAGTGGAATACTTTTTGATTAACTTTTACTAGAAAAATTAATTTTCATTATGGATGATAACTTTTCACCAAGAGTTAAAGATGTGATTTCCTTCAGCAAAGAAGAGGCCCTCAGACTTGGGCACGGCTCAATAGGAACGGAACATCTAATGTTGGGGATTTTACGTGACGGTGGAGGAAAAGCAGTGTCAATTCTTAAATCCATTGAAGTCGATTTAAACGAATTGAGAAGGAAGGTTGAAATACTCAATCCTGCGGTCATTGAAAATTCCGGAGTCGTTAACAATAAAAAAAATCTACACCTCACCCGACAAGCCGAGAGAGCGCTAAAGACTACTTTTTTAGAGGCCAAGCTTTTTCAAAGTGACATTATCAATACTGCTCATCTTTTGCTTTGCATTTTGAGAAACGAAAATGACCCTACTACTAAACTGCTTCTCAAAATGAATGTCGATTACGACATTGTTAAAGAGCAATTCAAACTGATGATTGCCAGTGATGATCAGGATTATATGGACATACCTAGCGCTTCGTCTTTTCCAGAAGAAAAAGATGATGAAAACGAATCTGCTAAAGAAAATCCATTTGTCCCTACCACCGAATCAAGGGTTAATGTCAAATCTAAAACCCCGGTTTTAGATAATTTTGGTAGAGATGTTACTGCACTTGCAGAAAAAAACAAATTAGATCCCGTAGTGGGGAGAGAGAAAGAAATCGAAAGAGTTTCCCAAATTCTCAGTAGGAGAAAGAAAAACAACCCACTGTTGATAGGAGAACCAGGTGTTGGTAAATCTGCAATCGCTGAGGGGCTCGCACTTAGAATTATTCAAAAAAAGGTTTCAAGAGTACTTTACGGTAAAAGAGTGGTCTCCTTGGATCTAGCAAGTTTAGTTGCTGGTACCAAGTACAGAGGTCAATTTGAAGAGAGAATGAAAGCAGTGATGAATGAGCTAGAGAAAAATGACGACATCATTCTGTTCATTGACGAAATTCACACCATTGTGGGTGCAGGAGGAGCTACAGGGAGTTTAGATGCTTCAAATATGTTCAAACCAGCACTCGCTCGCGGTGAAATACAATGTATTGGTGCAACAACCCTAGACGAGTACCGTCAAAATATAGAAAAAGATGGCGCTTTAGAACGTCGTTTCCAAAAAGTATTGGTCGAAGAAACCAATGAGGAAGAGACCCTAGAGATTTTGATTAACATCAAGGAAAAATATGAGAATCATCACAATGTTATTTACACTGATGAGGCATTGAAAGCTTGTGCAGAACTCACTGCAAGATACATGACCGATCGCTATCTCCCAGACAAAGCAATCGACGCCCTTGATGAAGCTGGATCGAGAGTTCATATCAATAACATGAATGTTCCTGATGAGGTCATCAAACTCGAAGAAGAACTCGAAAAAGTAAAAGAACTAAAGAACTCTGTCGTAAAAAAACAAAAATACGAAGAGGCTGCTAAGCTCAGAGATGACGAAAAACGTGTGGAAAGATCCCTTCTAGAGGCACAAGAGAGGTGGCATGAGGAGTCTAAATTAAACAGAGTGACTGTCAACGACACTCACATTGCCGATGTTGTATCAATGATGACCAATATTCCGGTCAATAAAATTGTCAAAAGTGAAAAAAATAAACTCGCTCATCTTACTGAAATTATTGGTGAAAAAATAATTGGGCAAAAAGAAGCCATAGAAAAAGTGGTCAAGGCAATTCAGCGAAACAGAGCCGGATTGAAAGATCCTGATCGTCCTATTGGGTCATTCATCTTTTTAGGGCAAACAGGTGTTGGTAAAACACAACTGGCAAAAATCCTAGCCAAAGAAATTTTTGATTCAGAGGAAAACCTCATTCGTATTGACATGAGTGAATACATGGAAAAATTCGCTATTTCCAGATTGATTGGTGCTCCTCCTGGTTATGTCGGCTATGAAGAAGGCGGACAATTAAGCGAAAAAGTAAGAAGACGTCCATATTCTGTAATTCTTCTTGATGAAGTTGAAAAAGCCCATCCAGATGTTTTCAATATGCTTCTTCAAGTTTTAGATGATGGGTTTTTGACTGACAGTTTAGGTCGAAAAATTAATTTCCAAAATACCATTATTATTATGACTTCAAATATTGGAGCCAGACAAGTAAAAGATTTTGGAACAGGGGTTGGTTTTGAAACCTCAAACATGAAGTCGCAAGCAAGTGATATTGAAAAAGGAGTCATTCAAAATGCCTTAAAGAAAACATTTGCTCCCGAATTTTTGAATCGAATTGACGATATTGTTATTTTCAACACACTTGAAAAAGAGGACATTGAGCGTATCGTAGAGATAGAACTGGTCAAACTCACCAAAAGAGTTGATAAGTTGGGCTACACCGTCACACTCACAAAATCTGCCAAAGCTTTCATTAGTGAAAAAGGTTTTGACAAAAAATATGGTGCCAGACCCCTAAACAGAGCCATTCAAAAATACATCGAGGATTTATTGGCAGAAAACGTGGTCAATAATAATATCGAAGAAGGCACGAATGTGATAATTGATCACAAAAAAGGTGCCGATGAGCTCTTCATTAAACCTTCTCACTCCATCAAGGAAAAGTAGATTTATTTAAAAAAACCATCCTTTGAGGATGGTTTTTTTTTCTAATTCCTCAATATTAAAATTATTCCTAAAAAATTTTAAAGCTGATGGTTTTGTAATATTTTTGCATTATGTTAAATCTCAATTTGTACAAATCAAATCGCACTTGCGTTAATAGGTCAATCGTTATTACCATCCTCCCCAACCATCCGACCATGACCACCCCTATGGGGTTAGATCATCACCAATAACGCCATGTCCGCATGTACTCAAATCTTTTAGATTTACAATCAAATTTTTTTAAACCAATCACAAACATTGCCCATCACATTAAAGAGGAGTGTTAAAAAAATATACATAATGAAAGTTTTAAAGTTTGGTGGGACATCGGTAGCAAATGCTGAAAGCCTATCCAATGTTCTCGAAATTGTAAAAAAACAAACGTTTCCTATTGTAGTTGTAGTATCCGCTTTGGGAGGAATTACTGATTTATTAATGGAAATGCTTTCGTTGGCTCAATCTGGCGATGATCATTACAAAAGTCATCTATCAGAAATTGAAAAACGACATTTAGAAGTCATAAAAAA
This sequence comes from Flavobacteriaceae bacterium, assembly GCA_038107695.1. GTDB lineage: Bacteria > Bacteroidota > Bacteroidia > Flavobacteriales > Flavobacteriaceae > UBA8316. The sequence continues at coordinate 3,434 of JAYNHF010000033.1, forward strand.
ATGTATTCCTATTCAACATCAAAGTGCGATCATTAGTTTTCTTAAGAAACACCTCAATGAACTGGAGTCACGCTTGGATGCCATTCACCTTTTGGAAGAGGCAACCCCAAAAAACAACGCATCCATTTCTTCCTATGGTGAAATTCTTTCTAGTAATATTATTCAGGAAGTTTTTAATTTCAACAACATTGACTCCGTTCATAAAGACAGCAGAGATCTTATCAAAACAACTCTTCACGATGGTAGGGAAGTTGTAGATCAAAAGCTAACCTACAATAATATCAAAAGTTATTTTGATAAAAACAACTCTAGTGTGACATTACTTGCAGGTTTTATCTCCAGTAATACTGCGGGGGAAACAACTACCCTTGGAAGAGGTGGATCAGATTACTCTGCTGCAATCGTAGCAAGTGCAACAGAATCTGAAGCATTAGAAATATGGACCGACGTAAGTGGTATGTATACAGCACACCCCAAGATCGTAGCACAAGCGAAACCCATAGAGAAACTTAGCTATTATGAGGCCATGGAACTGTCTCATTTTGGCGCAAAAGTTATTTATCCTCCAACATTGCAACCCATTATTGAAAAAAACATTCCCATCTTCATTAAAAACACTTTTGCACCTCATGATGTTGGTACGTTAATCGATAATTCTCCAATGGTAGAAAATGGAGAGATTGTCAAAGGAATCAGTCACATAGACGATGTTGCCTTAATTAACCTAGAGGGAAGTGGTATGATTGGAATAACTGGATTTTCAAAAAGGCTTTTTGAGGCATTATCCGATGAAAAAATAAACGTCATCATGATTACTCAAGCATCATCAGAACATTCCATTTGTATTGGAGTGAAAGAGAATGAAGCCATGATCGCCAAAAAAGTGATTGATGAAAAATTTGCCTTTGAAATCTCAATCAATAAAGTATCTCCTGCCCAAATTGAAAAAGACATGGTCAATATTGCAGTTGTAGGTGAAAAAATGAAGGATCATCAAGGCATTAGTGGAAAGCTATTCAGTAGTTTAGGAGCCAATAACATCAATATAAGGGCCATCGCACAGGGTGCCTCAGAAAGAAATATCTCTATTATTATTGATAAAAAAAACGTATCAAAGGCCATTAATACCCTTCACGAAAGCTTCTTTGAAGCTCAAATCAAAGAGCTAAATCTGTTCATAACAGGAGTGGGTAACGTTGGGAGTAAGCTCCTAGAACAAATTGAAAAACAGACAGAGTATTTAATTGAAAATCTCAGGTTAAAGATTCGTGTCATTTCCATATCAAATTCCAAAAAAATGATTTTAGGCGATCAGGCAATGGATTTATCTCAATGGAAATCAAATCTAGAAAAAAGCAAAATCAATGCCAGTAGAGATTTGTTTTTTGAGCACGCTCGGAAACTAAATCTTCGCAATAGTATTTTTGTAGACAATACTGCAAGTGAGATCATTGCCAAGGAATATGCTCAGTATCTCAATAACAACATTGGAGTAGTTACATGTAATAAAATTGCGGCAGCCGACGAGTTGAATAACTATCTTAATCTTAAAAAAATATCGAGGAAATTTGGAAGTCCTTACCTCTTTGAAACCAATGTAGGTGCAGGTTTACCTATTATCGATACGCTAAATAATCTTATAGCTTCTGGAGATCAAATCATCAAAATACAAGCAGTTCTTTCTGGTAGTTTGAATTTTGTTTTCAACAACTTCGTAAAGGGTACCTCTTTTCACGATGTAGTTTTAGAGGCTCAACAGCAAGGATACACAGAACCAGATCCAAAAATCGACCTCAGCGGTATCGATGTTGCTCGTAAAATACTGATTTTAGCTCGTGAGAGTGGTATGAAAATTGAACTAGAAGAAATAGAAAATGAATCTTTTCTCCCACAAGAGTGTCTTGATACAACAGACAACAAATCATTTTTTGAGTCATTAAAAAATCACAGCGATCATTTTAATAAAATGTTGGAGAATGCCGAAATCAAGGGGTCAAAAATGAAATATGTAGCCCAATTGGAAAATGGAAAAGCTAAAGTAGGGATACAATTGGTGAAAGAGGGACACGATTTTTACAATTTAGAGGGTAGTGATAATATCATTCTATTTTATACCAATCGATACAGAGAGCAACCTTTAATTGTAAAAGGAGCTGGAGCTGGGGCAGATGTCACAGCATCAGGTATTTTTGCTGATATCATCAGAATAGGAAAACAATAAAATGGATGAAATCAAAATTTTTGCTCCCGCAAGCGTAGCAAATGTCTCTTGTGGATTTGATGTTTTAGGGTTTTGTTTAGATCCTGTTGGTGATGAGATGATTATCAGAAAAACTCCCTCCGAGGGAGTGAAAATCACTAAAATTGTAGGCCAAAACCTCCCCTCTAATGTAAAAAAGAATGTAGCAGGAGTTGCTGCAGAAGCCATACTCAATTCCTATTCCAGCAAATTTGGTTTTGAAATAGAAATCTATAAAAATATAAAAGCAGGTAGTGGCATTGGCAGTAGTGCCGCAAGTGCTGCAGGTGCTGTTTTTGGTATTAATGAGTTATTAGGTAAACCTTTTACAGCTCACGAGCTTATAGGTTTTGCAATGGAAGGTGAAGGTGTTGCCAGTGGATCTGCTCATGCTGACAATGTGTCTCCAGTTCTTTTGGGAGGAATAACCTTAGTCAGAAGTATTGATCCATTAGATGTCATAAAATTACCTACTCCAAAAGAATTATGTGCTGTCGTTCTCCATCCAAAAATTGAATTGAAAACCCTCCATGCCAGAGAAATACTAAAGAAAAACGTAACCATGGAAAAAGCAGTTCAGCAGTGGGGAAACCTTGGTGCATTTGTGTCTGCACTTTATAAAGAAGATTATGAGTTGATGTCAAGAAGTTTGAAAGATGGAATCATTGAACCCATGCGCTCACTGTTGATTCCAGAATTTGAATCACTCAAAAAAGCATCAAAAGATGCAGGTGCTTTGGGTTTTGGAATCTCTGGTTCGGGACCCTCGGTTTATGCCCTAACAAAAGGAATGCCGAATGCAAAACGAGTTGCCTCAGCAATAAAAAAAATAATTTCATCGATTGGTATAGACTTTGAGATACATATATCAAACATTAACAATAAAGGAATTAAAATCATCTCGCATTAATGAAGTATTTCAGTCTAAATCACAATTCAAAAAACACCCTATTTCATGATGCGGTAAAGCGAGGTTTAGCTCCTGATCGCGGGCTATACTTTCCAGAATCCATTCCACAGCTCCCCAAAAGTTTTTTTGATGAGATTCAAAAAATGAGTATTCCTGAGATGGCATATAAGGTAATCAAACCTTATGTCGGGAATCAAATTTTAAAAAATAAACTGATCGAAATCGTTTCAGAAACACTTGATTTTGAATTTCCTATTGTAGAGATCACTGATAACATTGCCGCATTGGAACTATTTCAGGGTCCCACCTTAGCTTTCAAAGATGTTGGAGCGCGTTTTATGGCTCGTTCATTGGGTTATTTCAATAGTGAAAGCAATGAAAAAATAACGGTTTTAGTAGCTACCTCTGGTGATACAGGTGGTGCTGTAGCCAATGGGTTTTTAGGTGTAAAGGGAGTCGATGTGGTCATCTTATACCCCAAAGGAAAAGTCAGTGAAATTCAAGAAAAACAACTCACCACGCTTGGACAAAATATTACAGCACTAGAAGTTGAGGGAGTATTCGATGATTGTCAAGAAATGGTGAAAACCGCATTTTTGGACACTGGCCTCTCAAACATCAATCTTACCTCTGCCAATTCAATTAATGTCGCCAGATGGTTACCTCAAATGTTCTATTATTTTATTGCCTACAGGAGCCTAAAACATAAAAATAAAAAATTAGTGTTTTCAGTTCCAAGTGGTAATTTTGGTAATATTTGTGCTGGGCTTATGGCTCAACAGATGGGTTTACCCATCGACCACTTTATTGCTAGTACTAATGTAAACGACTCTGTACCTCGTTATCTGGAATCTGGGACATACGATCCTCTGCCCACAATCCCTACCCTTTCCAATGCCATGGATGTTGGGAATCCAAGTAATTTCATCAGGATTCAGAAAATATTTAACAACGATGTTGTTAAGATGAAAAAGAAACTTTCGGGTTACAGATATACCGATCAAGAAACCAAAAAAGCACTTAAAGAAATTCATGATATCAATGGCTACATAGCTGATCCTCATGGAGCAGTTGGCTATCTTGGACTTAAAGATTATTTGGCTGAGCGCAAAAATAGTCATTATGGTGTCTTTTTAGAAACTGCTCATCCTGTTAAGTTTTTGGATACAGTCAATAAAACCCTCAAAATCGAAGTAACGATTCCAGAAAGATTAAAAGAAACTCTTTCCAAGGATAAAGTGAGTATTCCCATAAGGGACTACAACGATCTGAAATCCTATTTACTCGACTAAAGTTTCAATTTCTGGTAAAACAAAGTCTCCTAGGGCACTTTGCTCCTTCATTAACAACTCAATATTTTGCCACTTCCTTGGCGCAGCTGCTGACAAATTTACTGGCTCATCGTGTGTAATGAGTATATCATCCTCTATTCGGATGCCTATATTCCACCATTTGGAATCACAGGGACTGTTTTCGGGTATGTAAATACCAGGTTCTATGGTAATGACCATATCTGCCTCCAAATTTCCATAATTCCCAGCATCATGAACATCTAATCCAATATGATGTGACAAACCGTGAGGGTAATACCTTCGTGCCTCGGTTGGTAAACTTATGATTCCAAGATCAATTAATCCCTGAGCTACAATATCGTAGGAGATTTGGTACAAATCTCTAAAAGTACTTCCCTCTTTTGCAGCTTGAATAGAAGCCTCTTGTGCATCATAAACAATTTGATAAAGTGCCTTTTGTTCAGTACTAAAAATTCCATTTGCCGGAATGGTTCGAGTAACATCAGCGGTATATCCATAAAATTCTGCTCCCAGATCCATCAACACCAATTGATTTTCTATTTCTTCCTTCTCATTTTCAATATAGTGTAAAATACAACCATTTTCTCCAGCACCCACAATCGATGGGTAACCCTCATCAGATGCACCGTATTTTCGATAAACAAACTCATGAATCCCTTGAATTTCTCTTTCGCTCATTTTCTCATGCATGGCCTTCATTACTTCAATTTGTCCTACAACAGAAATAGCAACAGCTTTTTTCAATAAATCAATTTCATTTTTACTTTTTATTTGTCGCATATCAGCCATAATTGATGGTAATGTCTCTAGATCGAAATTATAGTCGCGTAACACAAAAGCAGTTTTTCGCTTGGCCTCCAAATAAAAATTTTGAGAGGACTCATTGAGAAAATTTTGTACAATATCATCATTCAAAAGTAGACTATCCCTCGCTACTAGATTTTTAAGAGCATATTTTGTATCCTCAAGTTCATCTGGGCTAGCATCCATAATTGTTTGATAAGCCTGATGGCGAAGACGGTTAAAATCATTTGGGAAGTTGATAGTTTCTCTAAAAACAGCTTTTAAATCAAAAAGATCGTTCGGATCATCTACCTTGTAACGAGTATTATCTTTAAAAACATACATTGTTTGATTTCGTACATCATTTTTAAATTCAAATAACAATACTCGATCAAATTCATCCAAATTTTGGATATCATTCTTAAAATCAATCCTTTCAGCCACCCGATCAAATCCCAATTTTTTGACCTCACTTAGACTGTATCTTTTACCATTCCACATTTCCATGTAATCATCTCGTTCTGGTACATAAATTTTTTCATAATACTCTCCTTCACTATCTCTCTGATGGTTTTTATAAATCATCAATACCGAATGAGGTTGATGCCAACCCGTCAAATAAAAAAAATTAGGATCTTGATGATATACGTAGTCTACATCATTGGCACGATTTCTAATTGGAGCGCTAAAAAAAACGGCAACACTATTTTCGGGTAAACGATCTCGAAAAGCATTTCTCTTATGTTGGTAATGATCTGCTGTTAATTTAGAATTTTGGCCATGACCAAAAAAGAATAATAACAATACTGTTGTGAATATTAGATTTTTCATATGGGCAATTTTAAGAGCTTTTAGAACAGGAAAAAACGTTCTAATGACCTAAAAGTAATATTTTTGTTATAGATATGAAGACGAAGAATACTCCATTTTTTAATTTACACACAGAATTAGGTGCCAAAATGGCCTCATTTGGTGGATATCAAATGCCAATTCAGTACAGTGGAGTAAAACAAGAACACTTAATTGTAAGACAAAGTATAGGACTTTTTGACGTATCTCACATGGGAGAGTTTTTGGTAGAGGGGCCTAATGCTTTTGCTTTATTGCAATTCATTTGCAGTAACGATCTGTCCAAACTTAGAACAGGAAAAGCACAATACAACTACCTACCCAATGATCAAGGAGGAGTAGTTGATGACTTGATCGTTTATCAACTTGAAACTCAAAAATATCTTTTGGTTGTTAATGCCTCAAATATTGATAAAGACTGGAAACATATTCAATTCCAAAATGAAAAGTTTCAAGCGAAAATATCTAACCTTTCTGAGAAAACAGCTTTATTGGCCATTCAAGGTCCAAAAACCCTTGAGGCCATGCAATCCATTTGCGATGCCGACCTCAATTCATTGTCAAATTACAGCCACATTACCACAACTTTTGCTGGAATTAAAAATGTATTAGTCGCCACTACTGGTTATACAGGTGCAGGAGGGATTGAAATTTATTTTGAGGCCACTAACGCCGAAAAAATTTGGAAAACTGTGATGGACACAGGGAGTGGTTATGGAATATTACCTGTAGGCTTAGCTGCTAGAGACACCCTACGTTTGGAAATGGGGTACTGCCTATACGGTAATGAAATCGACGAACAGACCTCCCCTATAAGTGCAGGACTGGGATGGGTAACAAAAACCGATACCCAATTTTTAAATGCGAAGTCCTATCAAAAAGATATGCAGCATGGTACTGATGAAAAACTCATCGGTTTTGAAGCCATCGAAAAAGGTATTCCTCGCTCAGGTTATTTACTCTATGACCTGAATCAAAACTGTGTAGGCAGAGTAACATCTGGAACACAATCTCCTTCACTAAATAAAGGAATCGGACTTGGATACGTAAAAGCACAACTTTCTTTGCCTGGACAAAAATTATTCGTTCAAATTCGTGATAAATTTGTCCCTGTTTCTGTTGTAAAACTTCCATTTATTAATTGACTAGTTTGTGAAAAGAATATTAATTCTTGGTGCAAGTGGATTCATTGGAAATACCTTATACAAGGAATTAAATTCTTATTACGATACTTTTGGCACATACTTTACCAAAAAAGGCTTTGGCCAAAATCATCATTTCTTTCATTTCGATATGCAGCAAGGAGGATTGGAAAGTATCATTAAAAATGTCAAACCTAAACTCATCATTTCTGCTTTGAGAGGACCCTTCGATGCCCTGATCGAAACTCATCAATTTTTGATTGACCTAATTGACCGTTCCAATTGTAGATTAATTTTTCTCTCTTCAGCCAATGTGTTTGATACTTTTGAACATTTTCCATCATACGAATATGACAAAACTCTTTCGGAAAGCATATACGGACGTTTCAAAATTAAAATAGAAAATGATTTATTAAAACTTGCTCCTTCCAAATTTGTATTGGCACGACTACCGATGATCTTTGGAAATCAATCCCCAAGAATAAAGGAATTGGATGAGGCCATCAGTCAAAGTCAACCTATTGAAGTATTCCCCAATACCATTATCAATGTCAACAATGACATCAAATTAAGTCAACAAATACATTACATAATCAATCAACAACTGACTGGAATTTTTCATTTGGGCAGTACTGATTTAATTCATCATTTTGACTTTATCAAACTTTTGATCCAAAGGCGATATCATCAAAATGCTGTATTCAAACAAGTGTTTACCACCAATCAAATGCGATACCTGGCGGTTTTGGCCAAAGAAAATAAACTCCCTCCAAATCTACTATTTTCATACACAGAAATTTTAGACGATTTGACACCTGTCAAAAAGGATTTCTAATTGTTTATATATTTGTGATCATAATCAACAAAAATTATGGGGAGAGCCTTTGAATTTCGGAAAGCTAGAAAAATGAAACGATGGTCGGCCATGGCCAAAACCTTTACCCGTATTGGTAAAGACATTGTTATGGCTGTAAAAGAAGGTGGTCCCGATCCAGACAATAATTCTCGACTACGAGCGGTCATGCAAAACGCCAAAGCAGCCAACATGCCCAAAGACAATGTGGAGCGGGCCATAAAAAAAGCAACTGATAAAAATACCGAAAACTACAAAGAGGTATTGTTTGAAGGTTATGCTCCCCACGGAGTTGCAATTTTGGTGGAAACCGCAACAGACAATAATAACAGAACGGTTGCCAATGTAAGGAGTTATTTTAACAAATGTAACGGTAACTTGGGTACCTCAGGTTCTGTAGAGTTTATGTTTGATCGTACATGTAATTTTAGAATCCCTGCCGAAGGGGTCGATGTGGAAGAAATGGAACTGGAGTTTATCGACCATGGAGTCGAAGAAGTTTTTGAAGACGAAGATGGAATATTACTTTATGCTCCCTTTGAAAATTTCGGTGCCATACAAAAAGAGTTGGAAAACCGATCCATGGAAATTCTTTCCTCTGGTTTTGAGCGAATTCCTCAGATCACTAAAGAACTCTCAGCAGATCAACAGGAAGAAGTACTAAAGCTGATTGAAAAGATCGAAGAAGATGATGACGTGCAAAATGTTTATCACGCCCTTGCCATCAAAGAATAATGCATCTATTTAAGTCATCTACTTTGGGCATTGCTCGTTATGCAGCTGCATCAGCAAATGCCTTTTCCATGAACTTAAAATCGCTTTCCTTATCATTTGTTGGGTTGAAAAGCCCTAGAAAAGAAACTTTTTTATGTTTGTAATTAAAATGAGTTAAGACAATAGGGACCTTGGCTTCTTTGGCAATGAAATAGAATCCTGTTTTCCAACGCTTCACTTTTTTACGTGTACCCTCAGGGGCAATCGCCAAACGAAAAGATTTGCGCTCCTTAAATATTTTTGCTATTGAGGCTACCTTATTTTCATTAGCACTTCGGTTGATTGGAGCACCCCCCAGGGCTGAAAAAAACCAGCCAGTCAAGGGATTGAATAATTCTTTTTTTCCTACATAATTGATTTTCTCTTTAATAACAGCACGAGTTAAAACTCCAACTACAAAATCAAAATTTTTGGAGTGAGGGTAAACTGCAACAATACATTTATTGATATCGGGGAATTCACCTTCGACCTTCCATCCCATCAAGTGAATAAATATCAATTTAGCTAACCATTGAATCATTTGGATTGTTGTTTTAAGTATTCATTGGCACGCCTCAAGTCCTCAATTGTATCAATTTCAAAATTCAGCTGATGCGTAACGACCATCTTAATTTTTTTTCCATGTTCTAAATAACGAATACACTCAATTTTCTCAGCTGCTTCCAATGGTGTTATATCTTGACAACTAAAATCCATTAAAGCCTGTTTTCTAAAAGCATAAACGCCAACGTGTTTGTGATAAGTGGCAGAGAATACATTGTCTCTATCGAACGGGATAGGAGAACGTGAAAAATACAATGCAAAACCATTCAAATCGACAATTACCTTAACCACACTAGGGTTTTTAATGTCTTCAGAATCCTTTAAGGGAGTCATCAGAGAGGCCAATGCAATCTCTTTTTGGGGATCGGTGCGAAAAACTTCAATTAGTGTTTTAAGACTATTTTCGTCAACAAAAGGCTCATCGCCCTGAACATTAATCACCACATCTGCATCTAGACTCGATACCGCTTCAGCAATTCGATCACTGCCACACTGGTGATTACTACTCGTCATCACCGCTCTACCTCCATTGTCAGAAATTTCCCTAAAGATCACATCACTATCCGTAGCGACCAAAACTTCGTCAAAAAGACCCGTTGCCACCACATTCTGATAGGTTGTCAAAATAACCGTCTTGTCCCCTAATAGCTCCATCAACTTTCCAGGGAAGCGAGAAGAATTAAATCTTGCGGGTATAACAGAAATTATTTTCATCTATGCAAAAGAAAGGACAAATTTCAAGATTTGACTACTCATATTGAAATTTTTTTAATATTTAAAAACACCCATAAACTAAAAAAATTCTTTCCCAAACCCTATCAAATATAATCTCTCTTTTGCGCGAGTCATGGCAGTGTAAAGCCACCGAAAATAATCTTTATTGAGCCCATCTGGAAGAAAAGGTTGTTCAACAAAAACATTACTCCATTGTCCCCCTTGTGACTTGTGACAAGTAATGGCATAAGAATATTTTACTTGTAAAGCATTAAAATAAGGATCGTTCTTAACCTTTAAAAATCGTTTGTATTTGGATTTTTCATGGGCATGATCTTGTGATACTTTCTGGTAGAGAAGTTGAGACTGTTCATATCCCAAGTTAGCAGATTCGCTACTTAAGGTATCTAACAATAGTACGGTGTCAAAAGGGGACTCATCGGGATAATCAACCATTTGAACATTGACCTCAGCAAATTTCATATCATAACGATCGACATATTTATTGATTCGATTAATACGAATCACATCCCCATTAGCAATAAAACCTGGCTGGGAGTCTGATCCTAACCAAAAATAGTTGTTTTTAACCACCATCAATTGATCTCCTACCGACAAATCTGATTCTAAAAAAAGGATACGTTCCCTAATACTTTTATTGTAAAGATTGGCCCTTTTATTCGATCGAACAATCAATACCGTTTGATCGATTCCATCTTCGTCAAGAGCATTATTCAGCAATTCCAAAAACTCATTGCCTTCAAGAATTCTGACTACGTCTTTAAAACCCTCAATCTTAAATTTAAAATTATGAACCTCATCATCCACCAATAAGTTTCTAACATTGGTAGCATTGAATAAAATTCCGGATTCTGCTTGCTGTCTTACCACATCTTCAAGCGTAACACTGTAGATAGCGGTGTTGAACTGTAAGGCCAATTCGTCTTCGTCAAGAGCTGGACTAAGACCCAAGTTTACTGGGGGCAATTGGGCAGTATCGCCAACAAAAATTAATTTGCAATTTTCTCCGTTTGTAACATAATGAACCAAATCGTGGAGCAGAGAACCGTTTTCAAAAAGTTTACTTTGTTGGCGATCGTCACCAATCATAGAAGATTCATCCACAATAAAAACCGTACGGGTATGTTTGTTTTCCTTCAAACTGAACTGAACTCCCGCTCCACCACTAACAACTTTGGGAAAATATATTTTTTTATGGATGGTAAGTGCAGTTTTTCCTGCATAACTTGAAAGAACTTTAGCTGCACGTCCCGTTGGTGCCATCAAGACAGATTTTTTTTGAATTTGACCCAATTGTTTTACCAAATGGCCAATCAGCGTGGTTTTTCCTGTACCAGCATACCCTTTGATCAACATCAAGGAATCAGCCGGAGCATCTGTCAGAAAATGTGCGATTTTCTCAAATCCCTTTGACTGGGAAGCCGTAGGATCGAATCTGAATTTTTCGGTCAAGATATTGAGGAAAGACGGGTTTGGCATATGGTATATTTTCTGCCAAGATAATTCATTTGTAAAACTTTTACGATTCAAAAAAAATTGTAGATTTGTTGGAAGTAAAATAAACAAACCATGAAAATAGCGCTTCAAGCCGTACTGTGGATACTTGCTATATTTTTTAGTTACAAGATTTACGACTCAATCAACGGGCCAATTAACTTCAACAAGATAAAAAACGAACGATATGCAGTAGTCATCAATAAATTAAAAATGATTCGAAAAGCGCAGATCGCTCACAAAGATGTCAATGGAATTTACAGCAACAACTTTGATAGCTTGGTTAAGTTTATTGATCAGGGTATCTTCACTTTAATTGAAAGAAGAGATTCTTCTTACATGGAATACGACCGAACTTATCGGATCGATATGCTTCGTGAAGTAGTCGTTGTAGACACTTTAGGTTATGTTTCTGTCAAAGACTCTTTATTCAAAAACTCAAATGCATACCAAAATTTCGCAAAAGTACCTGTAGAAGGTGTTGATGCAAATTTTAACATTGATGCTAAGATCATTGATAAAAATGGATATAAAGTTCCGGTTTTTGAAGTCAAAGTAGCCAAAAATATTGTTTTATATGATCAGGATAATGATTTGTTAAAAGTTGAAAACGAGACCGTATCCGTTGATGGAGTTAATGGTCCCGAAATTATTTTGGGCTCCCTTACAGAAGTAAGTACCAATGGAAACTGGCCCACAATTTTTGATGCCGTTCAATAAAAAAATTATACAAGACAAAGAGCTGTCCATCCAAATTTTCAAGGATGGATTTTCTTTTTGTACCTCTAACGCCAGACCTTTTTTCAATTTCGATCTGCATCCCATAAAAAAAGGAATTGAGTTTGAAAAGCTATTGGAATCCCATTCCTTTCTCAATAGTCGGAAAATAAAAGGAGTACACTTCAATCACGCTGCAACTTTTGTCCCCAAATCACTTTATAGCTCCAATCAAAAAGATGCCTACCTCAATTATAACATGGCACTAAAGGGCAACTTGATCATTGCCGAAAATCAGACACAAGATGATCAAATTAAAATCATATATCCCGTAGATGAGGAAATTGAAACAACCTTAAAACATTATTTTAAAAACATTTCTTTTACCCATTACACACAAATTCTTTATGACCTAAGTACCAGTGAGAGTAACGTAGAAGACTCTGTTGAGATGAATCTCCACATGCAAGACAACCAATTCGACGTATTGGTTTTTCGCGATAAACAGCTTTTATTGTACAATACATATCCGTACAAAAACGAACAAGGCTTTCTTTATTTTATAATGGCAGTTGCCCATGAATTATTACTACCACCTGAGGCATTCACCATTTTTTTCTTTGGTAAATATACCCGTTATGATAAGTACTATATCGCTTTGGAAAATTATCATGAAAAAGTAAAATTTGTCGATCAAGAGGGTTTTGTTATGTTTGACGAAAAAGAACATCCTGCTCCCTATTTTCTCAATCTTTTTGACTGATGCGAATCATATCTGGTGCTCTCAAGGGAAGAAGACTAATCGCTCCAAAAAAACTTCCTGTTCGGCCTACAACAGACCGTTCTAAAGAGGCGCTCTTTAACATTCTTCAACATCAATACAATTGGGAAGATATCTGTGTTCTGGATCTTTTTACGGGAACAGGCAGCATCAGCTATGAATTTGGTTCTAGGGGAGTACGTAACATCACCGCTGTGGATCAAAACAAAAGGTGCATTGACTTCGTTCATAAGACCTCTCAATCCCTTAATCTGCCCATCCAAACCATACAAATGGAAACAAAAAAATATCTGTCTTCAGTGAAATCCCAATTCAACCTTATTTTTTCCGACCCACCATATGATTTAGGTACTGATAATTACATCAAACTAATCGACTTGATTTTTGAAAATAATATTTTAGATCAAGATGGTTTATTAATCATGGAGCATGGAGAACATGAGCGTTTTGAGAAACATCTAAAATTTTCGGAATCCAGGAAATATGGAAGTAACGTCTTCAGTTTTTTTAAATATTAAAAAAGGCAGGCCTGTAAGCCGGATTCTGTCGAGTCTTATTATTTATCTGGATGTTGCATTACTACAACATTCTAGCCGCCTACCCAATTGCATCGGACGAGCCGTCCTCAAACACAATTATACTTGGCGTTGCACCGTATAGAGTTTACCTGATTTCACTACAGCCTAACTGTACTTGCTTTCTGTTGCACTGGTCCTGTTCGCCGGGGCGAACGACGGGCGTTACCCGCTATACTGCTCTGTGGTGTCCGGACTTTCCTCTCTTGAAAACAAGAGCAATAAGACAGCCTGCCAGCTGCAAAGTTAGTCTTTTGTTGATAATTTGAGATGAAATAATTTCCTAACTACTGTGGAGGCATTTATCAATTTTTATCTTTGTTAGTAAGCCTGTATCTATGGAAACTTATGTTGTATCTGCCTTAAAGTACCGTCCAAAAACTTTTGATGAAGTGGTGGGACAAAAGGCCATTACTCAGACATTAGAAAACGCTATTGAAAAAAATCAATTGGCTCAGGCTTTACTTTTTTGTGGACCCCGAGGCGTTGGAAAAACCTCCTGCGCTCGAATACTGGCCAAAAAAATCAACAGCCAAGACAAAAACGATAGTAATGAAGATTTCGCTTTTAATATTTTTGAGTTAGATGCTGCTTCAAACAATTCTGTAGACGATATCCGTTCCCTGAACGAGCAGGTAAGAATCCCACCACAGGTAGGAACGCATAAAATATACATCATTGACGAGGTACATATGTTATCAATTGGTGCTTTTAATGCTTTTCTTAAAACATTAGAAGAACCTCCCAAACATGTTATTTTTATTCTGGCCACCACAGAAAAACAAAAAATAATTCCCACCATACTCTCGCGTTGCCAGACCTATGACTTTAAAAGAATTGGAGTAAAAGACTGTAAGGAACACCTAGAAAAAATAGCAGTAGAGCAAAAGATAGTATTTGAAGAGGAGGCATTAGATTTGATTGCTCAAAAGGCAGACGGGGCTCTCAGAGATGCTCTTTCAATCTTTGATCGAATGGTCAGTTTTTCTGACCGCAATCTCACTGTTAATTCAGTGTCCGAAAATCTAAACGTTTTAGACCACGACACCTTTTTTTCGATTACCGATTCGATCTTAAACCATGATATTCCAAACTTATTAATTGCCTTTGATGAATTACTTCGAAAAGGATTTGACGAATTACAGTTTATTACTGGCTTAGGAGCGCACTTCAGAGACTTAATGGTAAGTAAGGAAAATAAAACATTACATTTACTTGAGGTAAGTACTGCTACTGAGGAAAAATACAAGAAACAAACAGCGTTAGCTCCCCTTCCATTACTTGTGAACGCCATAGATTTGGCCAGTAAATGTGAACTTGATTATAGAAATACCAAAAACAAAAGATTGTTAATTGAATTATGTCTCATGCAAATGGCCTCTCTCCATTTCGAGGGAAAGTAAATCGTTTTATCATTCCAATAGTCCATTTTAAAGGGACTGAATACAAAAAACAAATCCAACAGGAAACTGTTACAGCAGAATCCAATGTAGATTACAAGCCAAAAGAAATAGATCAATCTCAGAATAGAATTGAGGAAAAGCCCACTCCCTCTCCCAAAATTAAAATTGAAAATTCTAATCTTGCCAAAGGGGTTCCCAGTCTTTCTATTTCCAGCATTCAATTGAAAAGAGAAGCCGAAAGAAAAT
>JAYNHF010000033.1:18890-27942 GCA_038107695.1 Flavobacteriaceae bacterium
GTTCCCAGTCTTTCTATTTCCAGCATTCAATTGAAAAGAGAAGCCGAAAGAAAATCATCCAAAAAAAATGAAATTAATGATGCTCAGGATGATTTTAGTCAAGCAACCCTCTCTGAATTATGGAAAACCTACACACGTAAAAAAAACAATCAGGGGGAAAATAACATCGCCGCTTTGATGGAAATGAGTCAACCCGAGTTGATAGAAGACTATAAGATACTATTGAAAACCACTAGCGCATTAAGTAAAGTTGAATTGACTAAAGAACTAACCCCTCTCCTGACCTACTTAAACAAGTCCCTAAACAACTATAAAATCACCTTTGAAGTAAAAGTGGAAGCCCAAAAAAGTGAAGAATATGTTTATGGGGTAAGAGAAAAATACGACTACCTTAAGAAAATAAATCCTGAAATTGAAACACTAAAAAAAGAGTTTGATTTAGATCTGTAAATAACACTGATATGTTGGGACTCAAACTACCTACGGATCCGCGTTGGGTGAACATTGTTGAAAAGAATATCCATGAAATTTTAACCGATCATGCTTTTTGCGAACAAAAAGCAGCCAGTACAGCAATCTCATTGATCGTAAGATATCCTGAGGAAAGTGAATTGGTAAAGGCCATGACCGCATTAGCTCAAGAAGAATTGAGTCATTTCGAAATGGTTCATCAGCTCATCTTAGAAAGAGGATGGGTATTGGGAAGAGAACGAAAAGACGAATACATTAGAGATTTGCATAAATTTTTTCCAAAAGGAGGAAGTAGATCAGATCAACTAGTGCATCAACTGCTGTATGCCGCTTTAATCGAAGCAAGAAGTTGTGAGCGTTTTAGATTACTGTCGCAATCCATCTCAGAAAAGGCATTGCGGAAATTTTACAAAAAATTAATGATTAGTGAAGCTCATCACTACACTCTTTTTTTAGGCCTGGCACGTAAGTATGGAAATGATAAAAAAATTGTCAATCAAAAATGGGAAGACTTATTGGAATTTGAGGCCCAACTTATGTCAAAACTTGGAAAAAAAGAAACCATGCATGGTTAAGATTTCTTTTTAGAGTTTTTGTACATGTATTTAATCATTCCATCGGACAAGCCAAATTTAGGTACATAAATTTTCTGGCCTCCACTCCACTCCAACGCTCTGAGGTAAATTCTAGCAGCAGGAACAATCACATCGGCACGGTCTGGGTTGAGTTCAAATTTCAACATCCTTTGCTCGTAAGTCAAAGATTCCAATTCTGAAAAAACCTGATTGAGTTTAATTATGGATAAAGGTTTACCCTCTTTGATCTTTGACAATTTGAATAGCTTATTAATATTTCCTCCGGAACCCATGAGAGTAATTTTTCGGTAAGGTTTGGAGTTTTTGACAATCCAAGCCTCAATAGCATCCCAAACTCTCTCGTCAACCAAATTATTAATAAGTCGAACGGTACCGATTTTAAAAGACTTAGAACAGACCCGTTGCCCTTCATTGATGAAAGTAAATTCGGTACTGCCACCCCCAACATCAACAAAAAGTAAAGTCTTTTGAGTATTCAAAAAATCAGAAATTTTACTAGTGGAAATAATTTCAGCCTCTTTTCTTCCATCAATAATTTCAATCTTTATCCCTGCTTTTTTCTTTATTTGCTCTACAACATCTGCACTATTATTAGCTTCTCTGAGAGCAGAGGTAGCGAAAGCTTGATAATAAGAGACACCGTGGACTTTCATCAAGAGTTTGAAAGCTTTCATTGCATTAACCATTCGTTTCAGACTCTTTTTTGATATTTCACCTAAAGTAAAAGAATCCTCTCCAAGGCGAATAGGAGCACGAACCAAAGCATTTTTTTGAAAATGAACTCCTTCACTAGTCTCAATAACATTTGAGATCAAAACACGCATAGCGTTGGAACCAATATCAATGGCTGCAAACTTTTTAATCTTCAAAATATTACTGATTTAGTTTATTTTTATAATAGTCGTAAGTCGTCCACTGAGATCGCTGTGGGGGTGCACCAGCCTCGGGCCTTACTTTAAAATTTTGAGGGTTTTGGTTTACCCTTCTAGATTTTACATTATCATTCCATGATAAATTGAAAGTATCTAAAATTTGTTGTTGCAATTCCTTGTCATATATAGGACATGCCACTTCTACACGGTTTTCAATATTTCGTGTCATGAAATCTGCAGAGGATAAATAAATTTTCTGTTCCCCGCCATTCTCAAAGATTAATACCCGTGGATGCTCCAAAAATTTATCTACCACACTCAAGACAGTAATGTTTTCGCTCAATCCCTTAACTCCGGGTATCAAACAACAAACTCCCCTAACAATCATTTTCACCTTCACTCCGGCTTGACTGGCTTCGTACAATTTATCGATCAATGGATAATTGGTAACATTGTTTAATTTTAAGGAAATCCCTGATGGGAGTCCCATTTTATGATTTTGAATTTCCTTATCAATCAACTTGGACAATATAGTAGCCGAATAGTGAGGGGAAACAATCAAGTGTTTATACTTCTTAAGTTTGTAGCTTACCTCTAAAAAATTGAAAACTTTATTTACCTCTTTCAGGATTTTTTGATTGGCAGTAAATAAGGTATAATCAGTATAAACTCTTGCTGTAGACTCGTTAAAATTTCCAGTACTAACAAAACCGTACCTCCTATTTTTACCTTTATGTTCCCTTTCGATCACACATATTTTAGAGTGAACTTTTAAACCTGGAATCCCAAAGATCAATTGAACTCCCGCAGCCTCCAGCTGTTCAGCAAAATTGATGTTATTTTCTTCATCAAAGCGAGCTTGCAATTCAATCTGCACCAAAACCTTTTTTCCGTTTTTGGCTGCATTGATTAAAGCACTGGCTATATGCGAGGCTTTAGACAAGCGATAAATGGTGATCTTGATCGATTTTACCTTAGGATCGAGTGCTGCCTCTCTTAAAAACTTAATTACATAGGAAAAGTCTTGATAAGGTGCATAAAGCAAATAATCTTTTTGATCTACAGCATCCAATATGTTCTCTTCTAAACTGAGACCTGGAATAGGAAGAGGAGGAAAAGTAGAGTACAACAAATCTGGACGATCCAAACTGGGAAAATCCATATAATCCCGTCGTTGGTGGTATTCACCCCCTGGGATCAAACTATCAGTAGAATCGATTTTTAATTTTTGCATTACAAAATCCAAAGTATGGTCAGGAATTTCCTTATCATAAACCAATCTCACTGGGTCACTGATCATTCGGTCTTTAACACTAAGGGTTATCTTTTCAACATAACTGATCGATACATCTTCCTCCAAATCCAATTCGGCATCTCGAGTAATTTTTACCATATGGGCCTGAATGCTCTTATAATTAAAAAAACTAAAAATCATGTGGAAATGATAACGAATCAAATCATCTAGCATTATTACATATTGTTTCCCATCACTGTTCTTAGGGAGAACAACAAAGCGATTCACATTTTTAGGAATCTCGATCAAGGCATAAATATTTTTATCAGAGGATGAATCCAGCAATTCCATCGTTACCACCAGAAAAGCCTTATTCGTCGAAAGGTCTTGATTTCTATCTTGAGATAAAATAATCGTAACCAAAGCAGGATTTACATTTTGTATAAAATAATTTTTCAGAAAATCTTCTTGATCTGGTTGAACCTCGTGGTGATCGATGAAGAAAATATTTTCTTTCTCCATCTCACTATAAATTCCATTAAGGGTCTTTAGACTTTCATCCTGAAGCTCTATTACTTTATTAGTGATTTCTTTTAACAACGCTTCGGCACTTCTCCCTGCAAAAACCTTTTTTCCTGTTTTGCTTGACTGTGCAATACGCTTTACGGTAGCATATCTAACTTGAAAAAACTCATCTAAGTTATTGGAAAAAATACCCAAAAAACGAAGTCGTTCTAATAAAGGTACATTTTCGTCATTGGCTTCTTGCAAAACTCGGGCATTGAAGTCAAGCCAGCTGATCTCTCTGTTGATATACTTTGGAGCTTTAGTCATATTAGATCATTATTGTTTTTCTGATACAAAGAAAGCACTCCTTTGTTGATATCACTCCATTGATTTGAATCGAAATCAATTTTAGCTAATCCAGCAGTTTTTAGGTGACTAATCCCTCTGTCCGAAAAATGATTAACTGCCTCTGTAAAAGCAGGATTGTGACCCACCAAAACAACTTTTGTCCATTGATCATTCAACTCATAGATATAGTCGATGACTCTAGAACCTGAAAAAGTATATAAATTTTTATCAACCATTAGTTTATTCAGAGGGAAATTTAGCTCTCGAATCACAATCGTCGCAGTGTGCAAAGCTCGGTTAGCAGGACTTGAAATGACAACATCTGTATTTTCAAAAAACACATGTTTTTTTCGACTAACCCTTAAGATACGATTGATACCATTTACAGACAGTGGGCGATCTACATCTTCTACGCCATAGTCTCGATTGGATTTAGCATGTCTTAAAATCACAAGTTGCTTCATGACTCAGGGAGCTAATCGTTTTGCTTTCCAATCCAGTCCATTTTCTAATTCACAAGAAATTCTGTCATGTAAACGATTCGGACGTCCTTGCCAAAACTCAATTTCTAATGGCCTTACAAGTATTCCACCCCAGTGATCTGGTCTTGGAATTTCAATATTTTCAAACTTTTTTTCTAATGAAGATTGCATATTTTCCAAAAAACTACGATCGGGAATTTCTTCACTTTGTGGAGAAACATGAGCACCTAATTGACTTCCTCGTGGGCGTGATTGAAAATACAAGTCAGATTTAACATCGGACAGTTTTTCTGCCTTGCCTTTGATTATCACCTGTCTTTCAAGACTGGGCCAGTAAAAAGACAACCCCACTTTTGGGTGGGCAAACAATGATTTGCCCTTTTCACTTTTATAATTTGTAAAAAAAACAAATCCCTCCTCAGAAAAATCTTTAAGTAATACCACTCTTGCACGAGGAAAACCATCCTTTCCTAGGGTACTTAGACTCATGGCGTTCGCTTCATCTATTCCATCTGCTTCTTTGGCATCATAGAACCAAGTTTGAAAAAACTGAATGGGATTATGGCTTACATGTTCAAGATCCAAGCTTCCCTTTTCATATGATTTCCTTAAATCCGATAACTTGGGTTTCATTTTACTGTCGTTTCTGAAGCAAATTTACGATTAATCCTTCAGACTAAATATCAAATTTTTTTCCATCTGCTGCCAAAGCTACTGATTCAAAAAGAGGAATCGCTTCTTTCAAAAAATCACTTTTGTCTCGGTATCGAGAAGAAAAATGACCCAAAACAAGCCGCTTTACTTGTGCCAAATGGGCAATTTTTGCTGCTTGGGTCGCCGTACTGTGTTTGGTTTTCTTTGCCAAAGCTTCATGAGCATCTAAAAAAGTAGCTTCATGATAAAGCAAATCTACATGCTTAATTAAGGGAACTATTGATTCATTGTAACACGTATCACTGCAAAAAGCGTAACGCTTTGGAGGATGTGGATCCAAAGTAACATTTTTATTATTGAGATAAGTTCCATCCTCCAAAATAATGTCTTTACCCATTTTGAGGTTTCGGAAGTCGTAGTTTTGAATTTTATGATCTTTAATTTTTTCTTTATTCAATCTTCTCAACCCTAGTTTTTCCTCAAACAAAAAACCATTGGTGTAAACCCTGTGATCGAGCGGTATTGTATGAACCTTTAGTGAATCATCTTCGAAAATCACTTCAGTTTCTTTATTTTCTAATTCGTGAAAAAACAAATTATAATTGGTCCATGACTGTGCCAGTTTCAGTTGAAGGCTGATGATCTCTTTGATGCCCTTGGGACCATAAATATGCATATCAGCGGTTCTACCAAGCAATCTGAAAGTACTGATCAGTCCAACCAAACCATAAAAATGATCACCGTGTAAATGGGAAATAAAAATATGTTTAATCCTCGAAAACTTAATTTTTTGATGCCGCAGTTGAATTTGAGTTCCCTCCCCACAGTCTATTAAAAAGAGATGATCTTTAACTTCCAATATTTGTGAAGTTGTATGAGCATTTTCACGGGGTGTGGCTGAATGGCAACCTAAAATATTAAGTATCATAACTAAATTCCCAAATCTCTTTGAATTTGTTCCATTTGAATGTAATCCTCTGCTTCGACCAAAGAAGGTACAATATTCAAAGATTCTTTATCGGGGATTGATGAAAGTGAATCCGTGACTAAAACCATACAAAAATTCCTGGAAACGAAGTATTCATTCACTTTCAAAAGCATGGATAGGTTCAATTTTTCAATAGAATTAATGGAGGACAAATCAATGATAAGATCTGAACTGACTTTAGAATTGAAAATTATCGAATCAACAGACTCCATCTCATCAGTAGTGGGCTTAAAATAAAAATGATTCATTTTTTTAATCATACTGATTTAGGGGGAATATTGAGTTTGGCAACCAACAAGTAAATAATAGCCATTCTGATGGCCACCCCGTTCTCAACTTGGTCTAAAATAATGGCATTTTCGGAATCTGCTACATCAGAGGTTATCTCGACTCCCCTGTTGATTGGACCAGGATGTAACAAAATAATATCTTTTTTAAGACTTTTGAGTTTTTTGGCATTAAGGCCGAAAAGCTGAGCGTATTCTCGTGTTGAAGGGAAATAATTCAAATCCATTCTTTCATTTTGCACCCTAAGCATATTGACCGCATCACACCATTTCAAAGTTGACATAAGATCAGTACTAACACTAACACCAAGGGCTTCTATATATTTAGGAATCAGTGATTTGGGGCCACAAAGTCTAACTTCGGCACCCAACTTTTTAAGGGCGTAAATATTAGACAAAGCAACTCTGGAATGAAGAATATCTCCTACTATGGAAATCTTTTTACCTTTAATATCACCCAATTTTTCCTGAATTGAATAGGCGTCCAAAAGAGCTTGAGAGGGATGCTCATGAGTACCATCACCTGCATTGATGATGCACGCATCGACATTTTTTGAAAGAAATAAAGCTGCACCTGGATTAGGGTGTCGCATCACCACTACATCAACTTTCATGGCCAAAATATTATTTACCGTATCGATAAGCGTTTCTCCTTTTTTAACCGAAGATTGAGAAGCAGAAAAATTGATTACATCAGCGCTCAACCTTTTTTCGGCCAATTCAAAAGACAGTTTGGTACGGGTACTATTTTCAAAAAAGAGATTAGCGATAGTGATGTCTCTCAAACTAGGAACCTTTTTGATAGGGCGATTGATTACCTCTTTAAAACGATCTGCAGTTTCAAAAATCAACTTTATGTCCTCTTCTTTGAGATATTTAATCCCCAACAAATGATCGACACTAAGCTGCTGTTTCATGTTTTATCTTTTTTCAATAAATACAGTGTCCTTCTTAGAGTTTTCTTTCCACTGTACCCTTACTTTATCACCTTCCAAGGCATCGACTTGAGCACCAATATAATCAGGCTGAATCGGAAGATCTCGACTGAATCTTCTATCGATCAAAACCAATAATTGAATATCATTAGGCCGACCATAATGGTCTAAAGCAGTCAGAGCTGCCCTAATACTTCTTCCTGTGAATAGTACATCATCAATAATAACAACAGACTTTCCCTCAATGGTCAACTCCATTTCAGAAGACGAAGCCGAAAGTGTTTTATCAAATCGTCTAAAATCATCTCTGAAAAATGTAATGTCAAGCTTACCGTTGATTACCTTTTTGATTCCGTAATTCTTTTCTAACATTTCTACCAATCGGTCAAGCAAATAGACCCCTCTTGGTTGCAGTCCTATCAATACCACATCATCAAAATCACTAAATCTTTCAATCAACTGGCAAGATAATCGATTGAGTATGATCTCTATTTTTTTATGAGATAATAATATTCTGGGAGACATAAGAGCTTTTGATTGTACAAAAGTATCATTTTTTAATGAATCCATTGAACAAAAAAACCCTTCCAGAGGAAGGGTTTAATTTATAAAATGATGTGATCTATTAGTTATCTTTCATTTTTTGCTTTAAGTCAGCTAAAGCATCCAAATCACCGAGAGTGGTTTTTTCAGAGTTACCTTCTTTGACTTTTTTTGCAGCTCTATTGTAATTGAGTTTTTCTTGTTCTCTAAACAAATTGGTATGAGATGCGACAACACGTTTAAACTCCTTGTTGAATTCAATGATCTTAAACTCCGCTTCTTCTCCTTTAGTTAATTTGGAACCGTCTTCTTTTTCCATATGTCTTTGAGGAACAAAAGCAACAACATCTTCATTGAATTTGATGGTAGCACCTTTATCAACAATTTCTGTAATGGCAGTTTTGTGAATAGAATCCAAAGCAAACTCCTCGGCGTATTTATCCCAGGGATTATCTTGCGTCTGCTTGTGTCCTAAACTGAGTTTTCTTCCATCAACGTCCAACTCAAGAACAACGACATCAATCTCGTCAGCCAATGTTAACAATTCTGAAGGATGTTTTACCTTTTTGGTCCAAGACAAATCAGAAATATAAACCAATCCATCTACACCCTCTTCTAGCTCAATAAATACTCCGAAATTGGTGAAGTTTCTTACAATTCCTTTGTGCTTTGATCCAACAGGGTATTTGGTTGTAATATCTGTCCATGGATCGGGTGTAAGCTGTTTGATTCCCAAAGACATTTTTCGAGTTTCTCGATCTAAACTTAGCAATACTGCATCCACTTCGTCTCCAACTTTTACAAAATCTTGAGCAGATCTCAAATGAGTTGACCAAGACATTTCGGAAACATGAACCAAACCTTCTACACCTTCTTCGATTTCGATAAAAGCACCATAATCGGCTATGACTACAACTTTTCCTTTTACCTTATCGCCTTCTTTGAGCTCCTCACTAAGTCGATCCCAAGGGTGAGCACTGAGTTGTTTCAAGCCCAACTGAATTCGGGACTTATCATCATCGAAATCCAAGATCACAACATTCAATTTCTGATCCAATTCCAGTATTTCATTAGGATGATTGATTCTACTCCATGACAAATCAGTGATGTGAACCAATCCATCTACACCTCCCAA
>JAYNHF010000034.1:0-27757 GCA_038107695.1 Flavobacteriaceae bacterium
GTCTGCATCCGGCCTCTATTTCCACTGACGGTACGGTCTGTATCGAGATGGGGGATGTCGTAGAGATAGAGAAAAGAGGATCGGCAATTTTTTTAGATACGGGTTCTCCTCACCATGTTGAGTGTGTAGCCAAGGTTTCTGAGGTCAACGTCCAGGAGCAAGGGGCGTCCATTCGTTACGGTGCTCCTTATTTTGAACCGGGTTCAAATGTGAATTTTGTGGAACAAATATCGGCTGCCGAATTTAAAATCAGAACTTATGAAAGAGGGGTTGAGGGTGAAACTTTGGCCTGTGGAACGGGAGCAGTAGCTGCTGCCATAGGAGTCCATCATTTGGGTCTAACCGCCTCAGATGACATATTCATAGAGGCATTGGGAGGAAAGTTGCAAGTTTCTTTTAATGCATCGTCGGGACAATACAGTAACATCCAACTCAAGGGTCCTGCTGTTTTTGTTTTTTCGGGTAATTTCAGTTTGTAATGATGCACCTTCAAAATGATAGGATAAGTTTTAGAGCCGTTGTTCCTGATGATATTGATGTATTATTTGAATTTGAAAATGATCCAGGCTTGTGGAAATATTCAAATCGTGTTCAACCCTATTCAAAGGATTTACTCAAAAGATACCTCAATAATGCGCATCAGCATATTTTAGAAAGCCGCCAGGTGAAGCTCAGTATGGTTGATTCAGAATCAGCTGTTGTAGGTTTCATTGACTTATTTGACTATGAACCGTTACACCACAGAGCGGGGGTGGGTTTGGCAGTTAGAAAGGAGTATCAGGCCAAAGGATACGGTGCAGCCTCACTCGATTTGATCGAGGTCTATGCCCGTCAATATTTACAGTTGCATCAGCTTTATGCTCATATTTCTGAGGAAAACAAGATCAGTGTTCGTCTTTTTGAGGGACAGGCTTATTCGTTCATCGGTGCTAAAAAAGATTGGAATTTTTATGATGGTGAATTCCACGATGAACTTATTTATCAAAAAATTATCTAGTCATGTATAGAAGGAAAATTCTTACAGTAGTAGTGTTGATGGGATTGGCTTTTGGACTTTTTTTTGTTTACTTATTTGCCCAAACTTTTTTTTGGGACAACACCAATTTTGATTCGAAGGAAGTTTACGTTTACATCAATGAGGGGGATGATTTTTCAAAAGTTCAATTGGCTTTGACCCCCTTGTTGAAGTCGATCCCGAATTTTACTATGGCAGCACAAAAAAAAGGCTATGACAGCAGGGTCAAGTCTGGTAAATTTGCGATCGTCAAAGGAAGTGGCAACAACCAAATCATCAATACCTTGAGGGGAAAAAGCTCAGTGGTCAGGGTAACGTTCAACAATCAGGAGCGTTTGGAGGAATTGGCAGGAAGAATTGCACAGCAAATCGCACCGGACAGCCTGACTTTATTGAAAACTTTTCTCGATTCGGAATTTTTGGAAGAAAAAGGATTTTCACCCCAAAATGCAATGAATATGTATTTACCTGACAGTTATGATTTCTTTTGGAATACCTCTGCCGAAAATTTCAGAAATCGTATGTGGAAGTCTTATCAAAACTTTTGGTCCGAAAATAGAACGAACAAGGCTAATGCTTTGGGTTTGACTCCTTTGGAAGTAATGGATTTGGCAGCGATTGTTCAGAAAGAAACACAAAAAAAGGAGGAACGTTCTAGGGTGGCAGGGGTTTATCTCAACCGACTCAGAAAGAAAATCAAATTGCAGGCAGACCCTACGGTGATCTATGCGATGAAGTTAAAGTTTAAAAACTTTGATACTGTTATCAAAAGGGTGCTTTACAAGGACTTGGAAATAAAATCTCCCTACAATACTTATCGAAATAGAGGCTTGCCACCAGGACCCATTACCATGCCTGACCTTTCTTCTGTGGAGGCCGTGCTGAACCCTGAGCAACACCGGTATCTTTATTTTGTTGCCGATCCAAGTCGTCCTGGCTATCATTTATTTGCGAGGAACGGGAGGGAACACAACAGGAATAAAAAAATCTACACCAACTGGCTCGACCGCAATAGGGTTTACCGTTAGGCCAGTTTGTGGAGGATGAAGATCGCAGGTTTTTTGTGAAAGTTGATTTTGGTTTTTTTCCATAACCCTACTGACATGGTCTTGATAAATTCGTCGGCCTGTGTGAGTTGATATGCGATACAGAGTTGTGTTTGTGGATTTAGGACTTGTTTTATGTCTTCCAAGAGCTTTTCATTTCTGTAGGGGGTTTCCATAAAAATTTGGCTTTGGTTGAGTTTTAGGGATCTGTTTTCCAGTATTTTGAGGGTTTTCTTTCGCTCACTTTTTTCAATGGGCAGATAACCATTAAAGGCAAAGTTTTGTCCATTGAGCCCGGAACTCATCATGGCCAGAAGGATGGAGGAAGGACCGACGAGAGGCTTGATATTTATTTGAAGTTGATTGGCTTTTTGAACTATTATTGCACCTGGGTCAGCGATACCAGGACAGCCCGCGTCTGAGATTAACCCCATGTCTTTACCTGCCATACACGGATCTAAGTAGTTTGTTATGACTGTTGGAGGAGTGTGCTTGTTGAGCAAAAATAGTTTGAGGGATGATTGTTCTTTTTCGGGTGTAATTTTTTTAATGAATCTGCGTGCCTCTTTTTCGTTTTCGACAATAAAATAATCCGTTTTCTGGATGATGGATTTGATTTGACTGGAAAAAGAAAGAGGATCAAATTCTGTTCCCAAAGGACTGGGAATCAGATACAAGCTTGCGGTCATGACTGTGATCTTTTGAGTTGTGTGCTATGGATTTCACAGGCTTGATCAATCAGTTCAAAAACTTTTTTAAAACCATCTTCGTTCCCGTAATAAGGGTCGGGTACATCTTTATTTTCGATGAGCAGGGATACCTTGTCGATGTCTTGGCTACTGGGGGCAATTTGTTTTACGGCCTTCAAGTTGGCACTGTCCATGACAAAGATTTTATCGAATTTTTGAAAATCATCTGCCGTAAATTGTCTTGCACTTTGACGGCTAATATCAATTCCGTTTTGATTTGCGATTTCAATACTTCTGGGATCGGGCGGTCTCCCAATGTGGTATCCGGCAGTTCCAGCCGATTCTACCACGAACTGATCCTTGGGTAATTTGTCTTTTAGAATGCCCTCTGCCAAAGGAGAACGACAAATGTTTCCCAAGCAAACCATTAAAATTGAGGTTTTCACTTTTGAATGTTAAAGGGAAAGTTTTTGGTTGAGATCTTCAACGTATTTTCTGAATTGCTTGTCAGTAAAGCTCAAATTGTCTACTGTTTTGCATGCATGAAGTACGGTGGCATGATCTCTTTTTCCAATTTGAGTACCGATACTGGCCAAAGAGGCTTTGGTGAATTTTTTGGCAAAATACATGGCGAGTTGACGAGCTTGTACGATGTGCCTCTTTCTGGTTTTGGATTGCAGCGTGGCGACATCCATTTGGAAGTATTCCGAAACTACTTTTTGGATGTAGTCAATAGAAACTTCTCTTTTGGTATTTTTTACAAATTTGTTAACGATCTCTTTGGCGAGATCTAAATCAATTTCAACTCTATTGAACGAGGATTGAGCAATCAATGAGATGATTGCACCTTCTAACTCCCGAACATTGGTTTTGATGTTTTTTGCAACGAACTCTACAATATTGTCACTAATGGTAACACCATCTCTGAAGAGTTTGTTTTTGAGAATCGAAATTCTAGTTTCCAGATCGGGCACTTGTAATTCTGCGGAGAGTCCCCACTTGAATCGAGAAAGGAGTCTCTGTTCGATGTCTTGCATATCAACGGGTGCTTTGTCAGAGGTAATGATTACCTGTTTCCCATTTTGATGCAAGTGGTTGAAAATATGGAAGAAGACGTCTTGGGTAGCAGATTTACCGGATAAAAATTGAACATCATCGATGATGAGAATGTCGATGACTTGATAGAAATGAATAAAATCATTTCGGGTATTTTTCTTGACAGATTCTATGTACTGCTGGGTAAATTTCTCAGCAGAAATATAGAGTACGGTTTTATCGGGATATTTGTCTTTGATATCAACTCCAATGGCATGAGCCAAATGGGTTTTACCAAGTCCAACTCCTCCAAATATCATCAGAGGATTGAAAGAGGTACCCCCTGGTTTGTTGGATACAGCCATACCTGCTGAACGTGCCAGTCTGTTTGAGTCTCCTTCTAGGAAATTTTCAAAATTGTAATTGGGGTTGAGTTGTGATTCGATTTGAAGGTTTCGAATTCCTGGAATCACAAAAGGATTTTTGAGCTCGCTTGAAAAGGCTTGTAAGGGTGCATCTACCTGCTGTGCATTGACCCCAGATTGATTGCTACTTGGAATACTTTCTGTAAACGGAGTTTTGTTTCCAAAAGTATTCTCCATTTTGATGATGTAGATCAATCTGGCATCTTCCCCCAACTCGCGAGTGAGTGCTACTTTTAATATTTTGACATAATGCTCCTCTAACCATTCATAAAAAAACTTACTGGGCACTTGTATGCTCAAAGAGTTTTCGGAAATTTTGAGAGGGATAATGGGTTCAAACCATGTTTTGAAAGCTTGCTGTTGGATGTTATCCTTGATAAAAATCAAGCAATTTTTCCAAATTTTTTCAGCAGATGAGTTCATGCAAGCAATTAAAATACGGTTTTTATTTTATGTTTTTTAACCTCGGGAATATTCGGCTATTCAACCCTACAAATATTGAAATAAAAAAGTGAAAAAAAAGTTTTTTTTGTATTGATTTTCTAATTTTTTTTTTTGAAATTATGAATCACTCAATAAAATGATTTTTCAAAAATTTTAAGGTCTTGATTAGATACACTACAAAAGCTTTCAGAGTTCGATACACCGAAACGGATCAAATGGGATTTGCACATCACAGTCATTATTTAAATTATTTTGAAATGGCAAGAATAGAATGGTTGAATACTATTGGTTTTTCCTATGCGCAATTGGAAAAGCAAGGTACGGTCATGCCTGTGGTTTCTGCACATGTAAATTTTAAATCTCCTGCCTATTTTGACGATTCTTTGAGGATCAAACTGACTTTAAATGAGTTGCCAACAGCAAGAATCAAAATAGCGTATCAAATTATAGACGAGCAGGACAATGAGATTGCCAATGGTGCTACGACTTTGGCTTTTTTGGATGTCAAAAGAAATCGGCCTGTAAGGTGTCCCAATGCATTTTTGGACATCATTCAATCTTTGTAAAGCCATATCAAACGATCCGACCCCATTTTGGT
The DNA here is from genome assembly GCA_038107695.1 of Flavobacteriaceae bacterium. Classification (GTDB taxonomy): domain Bacteria; phylum Bacteroidota; class Bacteroidia; order Flavobacteriales; family Flavobacteriaceae; genus UBA8316. Next base: position 5,253 of record JAYNHF010000034.1, read on the forward strand.
CAAGGATCTGAATCGTTCTCTATTAATTTTTGGAGCTTTTAATCCTTCTTTTAGTTTTTTTGTAGTCACAAAAATTCTTGCTTCGTCCCAGAGCGCTGCATCAATAAAATGTTGGAGGGTGTGAGTTCCCCCTTCGATAATCACCGATTGTATTTTTTCGTCATACAAGCGATCCAATATGGCTTTGGCGGTTAGATGTTCTTCAGTGCCAGCTTTTTTATTTCTTACTATATTTATGAGTCTATTATCAATTGATTTGAGTTTGATTTGAGAATTGGAGATTTTGTGATTGGGATCGATCACCACAGGCTGGGGGTTATTCCCACTCCACAAGCGAGTGGTGAGCGACGGATCGTCGATAATTGCGGTTTTTACTCCAATCATTACGGATTGTTCATGGCTTCTCCATTGATGTACGCGTTGTTTTGATAGGGGGTTGGTGAGCCAGTATGGTGTATTTGTGTTCTTAGGAGCAATAAAGCCGTCGGCACTCTCCGCCCATTTAAGAATGACATAGGGTTGTTTTTTTTGATGAAAACTGAAGAATCGACGATTGAGTTTTTGGCAATCATCCTCTAGTACGCCAGTTTGAACCTCACATCCGGCGTTTTGGAGTTTTTTCAGACCCTTTCCCCAAACTTTTTTGTTTTCGTCCAAACATCCGATGACAACTCTCGGGATTTTTTTTTCGATAATGAGGTCGGAGCAGGGGGGTGTTTTTCCAAAATGATCACAAGGTTCTAGGTTTACATAAAGGGTGCTTTGAGAAAGTAAAGAGGAATCTTTGACATTGAAAATGGCTTCTCTTTCGGCATGATTCTTTCCAGCTTTTTTGTGCCATCCCTCTGCAATGATTTTGCCATCATGAACGATAACACATCCCACCAATGGATTGGGGTAGGTGTAGCCTAAACCCTTTTGAGCGAGCGAGAGGCAACGTTGCATAAAAAGGGTATCACTCATTTTCTTGATAAATTATTAAGAGGCTCAAATTTAGTCAAAAATGATTGTGTTATTTTTACCCATGCTTCTAAATGACTTCAAAAAAAAATTTAATGATTCTTTGAAAGGAGATTATCCCCAAACAGAAATCAATTCTTTTTTTCGTCATTTAACGGATTTTTATTTCCAATGGCCACCAACTTTTCTGGCGTTGAATCCGCGCTACACTTTGGACGAGGCAGCTTTGGAAAAGCTATCTTCAGCATTGAATGAATTGAAGCAACACAAACCTTTACAATACATTCTCGGGGAAGCTCATTTTTATGGAAGAAGATTTTATGTAGATGAACGGGTATTGATCCCACGTCCAGAGACTGAGGCATTGGTGGATTGGATTTTGACAGATCACAGCGAGCAGGAGAAGGCTGTTGATGTTTTGGAGGTGGGTGCGGGTAGTGGATGTATCGGTGTGAATTTGGCAAAGGAAAACGCTCGTTTTAATGTTGAAGCAATTGAAGTTTCTGAGTCGGCACTGACTGTCGCTCGACAAAATGCATCTTTGCATGAGGTCAAAGTAGATTTTATTCTTCAAGATTTGAGGGCATTGGAAGTTTGGAAAAAACCTTTGGATGTTGTTGTTTCCAATCCCCCTTACATAGAACCCGATGAAAAAAAGGAGATGCTGCCCAATGTTTTGAACCATGAACCTCATTTGGCTCTTTTTACTCCCAAAAAGGATCCTTTGTACTTCTACAAAAAAATAATTGTTTTGGCTCAAGCGAGTTTGAAGTCCAACGGAGGCTTGTATTTAGAGATTAATCCGAAATATTACAGAGCGTTAAAGACTTTTATTAATAACAAAAATTTTAAGGATATTGAGGTTAGAAATGATATTTTTGGTAAAAAAAGAATGCTAAAAGCGCTTAGATCATAAATGAATATTCAAGAAGAAATCAGGCAATTAAGGGAAACTTTGCACGAGCATAATTACTGGTATTACATAGAGGATAGTCCAAAGATCAGTGATTTTGAATTCGATCAAATGCTTAATTCTTTGATGGCTTTAGAGCATCAATATCCAGCGTTTTTTGATCCTAATTCTCCTACTCAACGGGTGGGAGGTGGAATTACAAAAAACTTTAAAACACAAGCTCACCGTTATCCAATGTATTCGCTTTCAAACACCTATTCCAAGGAAGAGTTGATGCAATGGGTGACTCGAGTGGAGAAGACCTTGGGAGCTGAAGATTTTACTTTTACTTGTGAGTTAAAATATGATGGAGCTTCGATTAGTTTGACATATGAGGATGGGAAGTTTTTGCGAGGTGTGACTCGTGGTGATGGGAGTCAAGGAGACGATGTTTCTACTAATTTGAGAACAATTCCAACGATTCCATTGGAATTGAAAGGGGATTATCCTTCTTTTTTTGAGATTCGAGGTGAGATTGTTTTGCCTTTTGAGGGTTTTAAAATGATGAATGAACAACGCATTAGCCAGGGGGAGGAGCCTTTTATGAATCCGAGAAATACTGCTTCGGGTTCGCTCAAACTTCAGGACAGTAGTCAGGTTGCAGAGCGACCTTTGGAGTGTTTTTTGTATGCTTTGGCAGGGGAGGAATTAGGAGTGGACTCTCAAATGGTTGGCCTGAAAAAAGCGAGATCTTGGGGTTTTAAAGTTCCCGATACAGCCTTGTTGGCCTCATCCGTTGATGAGGTTTTTGAGTATTTGGATCATTGGGATATAAATCGAATTGATTTGCCTTACGAGATTGATGGAGTGGTGATCAAAATCAACAGTTTTGACCAGCAAAAAATTTTAGGTTACACGGCCAAATCACCACGCTGGGCGATTGCTTATAAATTTCAAGCCGAGCGAGCTACCACCCGATTAGAGTCGGTGACCTATCAGGTGGGTCGCACAGGAGCCATCACTCCAGTGGCCAATCTAAGACCAGTTTTATTGTCTGGAACTACAGTAAAAAGAGCTTCTTTGCACAATGCAGACCAAATTGAAAAATTAGCTTTGAGGATTGGTGATGCCGTTTACGTGGAAAAAGGGGGAGAGATCATTCCCAAGATTGTTGGGGTAGCCCCCGAAAATCGCCCCGATGAATCTGCAACAGTCAATTTTATTGATCACTGCCCTGAGTGCCAATCACAATTGATCAAGGTGGAGGGTGAAGCCCAACATTATTGTAAAAATCAGTACGGCTGTCCTACCCAAATTGTAGGGAAAATCCAACACTACATTTCTCGTAAAGCAATGGATATTGATGGCTTGGGAAGTGAGACTGTTTTGTTACTTTATCAGAATGGTTTGATATCGAATATTGCTGATTTGTATCGTCTCAACCGAAATGAGTTGCTTCCTTTGGATCGTATGGCTGAAAAGTCGGTGGATAATTTATTGAAGGGTATTGAGGCTTCTAAAACCAAGTCTTTTTCAAAAGTTTTGTTCGGTTTGGGAATCCGATATGTGGGAGAAACGGTAGCCAAGAAGTTGGTCAAAGCCTTTCTATCCATCGATCGTTTGAAAAACGCCACTCACGAACAGTTGATTGAGGTGGATGAAATTGGCGAAAGAATCGCTGACAGTTTGATTGAATATTTTAAGGACTCAAGGAATTTATTAATGATCGAACGACTGAGAGAGGTGGGTGTAATGATGGAGTCAAAAGAGTTGGTGGATGTATCATCGCATGTATTGGCAAATCAAAAATTTGTAATCTCGGGAGTTTTTAAAACTTTGTCACGAGAGGAACTGAAGGAAAAAATTGAATCATTGGGAGGGACAGTGATGAGTTCGGTTTCTGCCAAGACCGATTATTTGGTTGCTGGTGAGGGTATGGGTCCCAGTAAAAAAAATAAAGCAGAAAATCTAAACATTCCCATTATTGACGAGCTTGCTTTTTTTGAGATGATCGACGGATAGGGAACCAGTTTGTTTGATTTGTAACATTTTATGTTATTAATTGAAATAAAGAAAATTTTTGATTTTCAATATTACTTAATTTTTAATTTTGAATTATGTTAAGATGGTTTAGGTTGGTGCTTTTGAATAGAATCTACAAGAACACCAAAAGAGCCGATTTTGAATCTGTAAAAAGTAAACATCCTGGGGCATTGAGAAATATTTCAGTGCTTTTGGATCACCGTTTGGGTATCGATGAAAAACACTTTGTTCAGATGGGAAAGGCTCTTGGCTTAAGCAATAATAACATAAAGGTTTTGACTTATTATCCGTCTTTTAATTTGGCTGAGACATCAAAAAGCAAGAGTTATTTCACCTCTAGAGACATTTCTAGTTTTGGAGTTTTGAATGAGCGTTTAAATGATTTTTGCAATTTTAAGTCGGATGTTTTGATTAATTTTTTTGTGCAAAACGATATTAATCTGAAGTACATAAGTGCAAAATCAAATAAAAAATTAAGTATTGGATTCAATAGTGTAGATCACTCCTTGAGCGATTTAATTATTGAAGTTGATGCACAAAATATTGATGTTTTTACCAATGAGTGTATCAAGTACATAAAAATATTTTTTACCACAAAAAAATGAGAGAAATACAGGGACATGGTGTTGCGATGATTACTCCTTTCAAAGATGATGGGTCAATCGATTTTGATGCGCTTCCAATCATAATTGACCATATGATCAGTCGTGGAGTTGATTATCTTGTGGTATTGGGAACTACGGCTGAGACGGCTACACTATCGAAGGAGGAAAAAATAGCTTTGGTTGATAAAGTTGTATCGGTTAATTCTGGTCGTCTGCCACTGATTTTAGGTTTGGGAGGCAATCATACCGAACAAATTATTGAAAGCTTTGAATGGTTTGATTTGTCTTCGTTCTCCGCTGTTCTTTCAGTGACTCCTTATTATAACAAGCCAAATCAAGAGGGACTTTATCAACACTTCAAAGCTGTGGCTGAGAATTCAAGTCTTCCGATTGTTCTTTACAATGTGCCTTCTAGGACTGGAGTGAATATTTCCCCGGATACGGTTCTGAGGTTGGCAAATGACTTTGAGAACATTGTTGCGATTAAAGAAGCTTCGGGGGATTTTCAACAAGCTCAGACTTTAATAAAAAATTGCCCTTCTAATTTTTCCATTCTCTCTGGTGACGATGAAATGTCTTTGCCCATGATTCTGGCTGGAGCCAAAGGGGTTATTTCTGTGATTGGAAATGCGATTCCAGAGCTGTATTCTGAAATCATTCACCAAGCCTTGTTGGGGAATGTAAAGGTAGCCTACGGTTGCCAATATGAGATTTTGGATTTGATCCGAATGATTTATGTTGAGGGTAATCCTACGGGAATCAAGGTCTTGATGGAGGCATTGGGGCTTTGTAAAAACTACTTAAGACTTCCACTGGTAAAGGCTTCTGATCAACTGACCAATAAATTGAGAGATGAACTCAAAAATGTGATTTCAAAGTAATTTATTGTATTAATTGAAATTCAGGATGTTATCGTTTTGATTAATTGTTCGAAACTCTAAATAATTTATTAATTTCGCGCCATGCATAGAAAGCTACACTCTTCTTTTGTTGGATTAGTTTTGGTTCTGTTGATGTCATCGTGTAATGAGTATCAGAAGTTACTCAATAATGATGATATGAATCTCAAGTATAAAGGTGCTGAAGAGTATTACAACAATGGTGAATACAGAAGGGCAAATAGGCTTTTGGAGCAGTTGGTTCCTTCATACAGGGGAAAGCCTCAGGCAGAACGTTTGGTGTATTTTTTTGCAGATTCTTATTTTCAGACCAAAAATTACTATCTCGCCTCGTATCAATTTGAAAGTTTTATCAAATCTTTTCCTAAATCTCAAAAATTAGAGGAAGCGAGTTTTTTAGCAGCTAAGTCTCATTACATGATGTCTCCTAATTTTAGTTTGGATCAGGAGGAAACTCATACTGCAATTGAAAAGATTCAGATTTTCATGAACAATTATCCGGAATCTAAGTTTACCGATGAGTGTAATCAGTTGATGAATGAATTGCAGAATAAGGTCGAAAAGAAAGAATTTGAGGTCGCCAAACAGTACTATACTATTTATGATTATCCAGCAGCCATCAAATCCATTGATAATTTTGTGGCTGAGTTTGTTGGATCAAAATTCAGAGAAGAGGCGTTGTATTATAAGTTCTTGGCTTCTTATGAAATAGCCATCAATAGTGTGGAATCCAAGAAGCTGGAAAGGTTGAATGAACTGAAACAACAGCATTACAATATTGTTCGTTATTATCCAGAAACATTGTTTGAGGAAGACTTGACAAAAAAAATGAAAAACGTCGAAAAAGAAATTAATACCTTTACCAATCAAAAAGAAAAAGATTCATGACAAAGTACAGAAGTTCTAATGCACCTGCTTCAACCTCTACTTACAACAGAGAGCGTATTGAAGCCCCCACAGAAAATATTTACGAAGCTCTTTCTATCATATCTAAAAGATCTAACCAAATTAATCTGGACATTCGCAAAGAGTTGCACGAGAAATTGGACGAGTTTGCTACACACAATGATAGTTTAGAAGAAATTTTTGAAAATAAGGAACAGATCGAAGTGTCAAAATTCTACGAGCGATTGCCAAAGCCTCATGCCATTGCCATTGAGGAGTGGTTCAATGACAAAATATACCACAGAAACACCGAGGATCCAAACGCGTAAATCATGAGCGTTTTAAGCGGAAAAAAAATTCTACTGGGCATTTCTGGTGGTATCGCCGCTTACAAAACCCCTTTGATAGTTAGATTGTTGAAATCTATGGCTTGTGAGGTTAAGGTAGTCATGACGCCTTCGGCCAAAGATTTTGTAACCCCACTAACACTTTCCTCCCTTTCCAACAACCCTGTGTATTCCAGTTTTACGGACGAGTCTCATGACAACCCTATTTGGAATGATCACGTTGCCTTGGGTAAATGGGCCGATTTGATGTTGATAGCACCCGCCACTTCCAACACCATTTCTGCAATGGTAAATGCCAAGTGTAACAACTTACTTATTGCAACATATTTGTCCTGTAGCTGTCCAGTTTACATTGCACCGGCAATGGATTTGGATATGTATGCTCACCCTGCCAATCAAGTTAATCTTGAAAAACTGAGAGCTATCGGAAAAAAGGTGCTCCCTGTAGGTGAAGGGTTTTTGGCCAGTGGTCTCCATGGAAAAGGCCGAATGTTAGAGCCTGACAAAATCGTTGATTACTTGAGTGATGATCTCAAATCGGGTCTTCCTTTACAAGCAAAAAAAGTATTGATTACTGCTGGTCCTACTTATGAACCAATTGATCCCGTTCGTTTCATTGGCAACCATTCCAGCGGTAAAATGGGATTTGCTCTAGCAGAAGAGGCCTGTCGGTTGGGAGCTGAGGTGATCCTTATTTCGGGTCCCAGCAATCTTGTTGCTTCTCCTGAAATTGAACGTTATGATGTGACCACTGCTGAGGAAATGTTTTCGCACGCAATGGATCATTATGCCCAGGTAGATATCGCCATTGCAGCGGCAGCTGTAGCAGATTTTAAACCGCGCAAGGTAGGGAAACAAAAAATTAAAAAGGATAGTAGCATTCACAAGCTTGAGTTGGAACCTACTCATGATATTTTAGCGCAAATGGGCAAGTTGAAACAGAAGCAGTTTTTAGTGGGTTTTGCGCTCGAAACACAAAATGAAAAAGACAATGCCTTAAAAAAATTAAGATCAAAAAATCTAGATGCTGTGGTGTTGAATTCTCTCAATGACAGTGGTGCAGGATTTTCAGTCGATACCAATAGGGTTACGTACCTGGATAAAAAAGAAAACTCTATATCCTTTGATCTGAAATCTAAAATATTGGTGGCTGAAGATATTTTTTCCCAAATACTGAAATCTTATGACTAGAATATTACTTACCTATTTGGCTGTTTTTTCTTTTTTACGATCTCAAGGTCAGGAACTGAATGCACAGTTTGTCGTCAATGCAGATTTGGTTAATCAAACCAATCAACAAATTTTTGAGACCTTAGAGCGATCGCTCAATGAGTTTATTAATACCCAATCGTGGTCGGATCAAGATTTTTTTCCTCAGGAAAGAATCACTTGTAGTTTTGTTCTCAATCTATCAAGCTATGATGCTTCTAAATTTGAAGGAACCCTACAAATTCAATCACAGAGAACGGTTTTCGATTCCAATTATGATAGCCCTCTATTGAATTTTTTGGATAAAGACATCAGTTTCACTTATCAAGAGTTTCAACCTCTTTTTTACAGTCCCGCATCTTTTGAGTCCAACCTTGTATCATTGATTAGTTTTTACGCTTACGTTATTTTGGGAATCAATGCAGATAGCTTGCAATTCAAGGGAGGAGACCCTTATTTTGATCAGGCACAGAGAATTGTCAATTTGTCTCAACAAGGTGGTGCAATAGGATGGAAACAAAATGACAGCAACAGGAATCGATTTTGGTTGATTGACACCATGAGATCTAATACTTTTAGAGAGTATCGACAAACTCAGTTTAGCTATCATCGAAAAGGCTTGGATTTGATGACAAAATCACCCAAAGAGGCTAAAAATCAAATCATTAGATCATTGTTATTACTTGAGGGATTGTATAACCGCCGCCCCAACGCTATGTTGTTACAAATGTTTTTCGATGCCAAAGCTTCGGAAATTGTAAATCTTTTTTCGGATGGCCCTGAGGTAGATTTCGAACGACTGGGATCGGTGTTGAAACGAATAGCTCCTTTTTATCTCCCGCAATGGAAACAAATTAAATAGTTTTAATTTGTTGAAATTATTTTTTTTCTCAATTATCTTTGAGTTGTAATTTTTTATCCATTATCATTGATCACCAGTCTTAAGATTTCTAATTATGCGCTGATAGAGCATCTCGACATTTCCTTTGCGGAGGGCATGACCTGTATCACTGGAGAGACGGGTGCTGGTAAGTCTATTTTGATGGGGGGACTGGCTTTGGTTTTGGGCAAAAGAGCGGATTTGAGTGCGTTAAAAGACAATGAAAAAAAGTGTGTTGTTGAAGCTAGTTTTTTGATTGACAAATACAATTTAGAAGGTTTTTTTGAAGATGCGGGCCTCGATTATGAGGCGGAGACCCTTTTGAGGAGAGAAATCATACCGAATGGTAAGTCCAGAGCATTTATTAATGACACTCCAGTTACTTTGGATATTTTGGGTAGATTGAGTGAGGTTTTGATTGATGTTCATTCTCAACTCGAAAACCAATCCCTTTTCAAGAACGAATACCAATTTTTAGTTCTTGATGCCCTTGCTGGGAATCAAGAGTTATTGAAAGAATACAAAATTAAACTCAGTCAATATCAACATGCTGAGAGGGAGTGCAGTCGTTTGAAAACGATTAATGAAGATGCTCTAAAAATTCAGGATTACAATCAATTTTTATTTGACGAGCTCGATGCGGAAACCTTGACTCCAGGAATGTTAACTCCGCTTGAGGAAGAAATAGATCAATTATCCAATGTGGAATCTCTGCAACAATACCTCTCTCAAAGCGTACAAATCATAGAAGAGGAGCAAATGGGGCTTTTGACCCAGTTTTCTAGCCTCAGGGGTTTACTCAATGAGGCTGTATCTCAGTCCAAAAACCTTCAGGTTTTTCAGGAAAGAATCGATAGTCTTTCAATTGAGCTAAAAGATGTACTTGAGGATCTGATTTCGAAACAAGAGTCACTAGAGAGCAACCCTGCACTTTTGGAAAAGCGTACTCTCCAATGGGATAAAATTCAAAGTTTGCTTCAGAAACATCAGGTGAGTAGCGTTGAGGATTTGATTGATAAAAAACAAGAATTAGGGAAGCAACTTGAAACAACACAGGATCTGGATCAGAAGATAGGTGATTTGGAGAAGGAGCTTGTTCAATTAAAACAATCTTTGGAGATTTTAGCCAAAGAACTTCACACAAATCGAAAGGAGGCATCTCCCAAACTTTGTAGTCAAATGCAAGAAATCATTTCAAAAATGGGAATGAAAAATGCGAGATTTCAAGTTGATTTGGAGTTAACGGATCAATTCATGGGTAACGGAAAAGAGCAAATTGACTTTCTGTTTTCAGCCAATTTAGGATCTGACTTCAGACCTATCAAGAAGGTTGCTTCGGGAGGAGAAATGTCGAGAATTATGCTGTCAATTAAAGCCATCCTCTCTGAGTTTAAACAATTGCCCAGTATTGTTTTTGATGAGATTGACACTGGGGTTTCCGGTACAGTTTCCAATGAAATAGCCAGGATTATGTCCAATATGTCAAATCATATGCAAGTTTTTACCATTACTCATTTGCCACAGGTTGCTGCCAAAGGCAAACAACATTTTAAGGTTTATAAGGAGGTAAGGGAAAATACCACTATTACAAAACTAAAAGAGTTGAATCAAGAGGAAAGGATCAAAGAATTGGCGCAAATGCTCTCGGGAGAGGAGTTGACCCGAACCGCTCTAGACCATGCCCGTCAATTACTCAATTAACTGTATCTTTACGGGCAAATTAAAACCAAAGAGATATGTCCCACAAAATATTAGAAGGAAAGAAAGGAATTATTTTTGGAGCTTTAGACGATCAATCCATAGCATGGAAAACAGCTGAGGCCGTTAAGGAGGCTGGAGGTGAATTTGTCTTGACCAATGCACCTGTTGCCATGAGGATGGGAGCGATTAATGATTTGGCTGAAAAAACAGGCAGCATTGTTGTTCCAGCCGATGCCACAAAAATGGAAGATCTGGAGCAATTGGTTGATCAATCAATTGATCATTTGGAGGGCAAATTGGATTTTGTACTGCATTCCATAGGGATGTCTGTTAACGTTAGAAAAGGAAGACATTACACCGACCTTAATCACGAATGGATGGCAAAAGGTTGGGATGTTTCATCGGTTTCATTTCACAAGCTGATGCAGACGCTTTATCAAAAAGATGCCATGAATCCATGGGGGAGCATTGTAGCACTCTCTTATATTGCTGCTCAAAGGACTTTTCCCAACTACAACGATATGGCGGACAACAAAGCTTATTTGGAGTCTATTGCCAGAAGCTTTGGTTACTTTTTTGGAAAGGAAAAAAAAGTTAGGGTCAATACCATATCCCAGTCTCCTACGCTTACCACAGCTGGTAAAGGTGTAAAGGGGTTGGATGGGTTTTTGCATTATGCTGAGCAAACTGCTCCTTTAGGTAACGCCACAGCAGAGGATTGCGCCAATTACACGGTTATGATGTTTTCTGATTACACCAAAAAAATTACCCTCCAGAATTTATTCCATGATGGAGGGTTCTCCAACGTAGGAGTCAGTCAAGAGATAATTGACGCCTTGGAAAAAAGTCAATAAGGACTTTTACAGGCTCATTAAATATTAAAATGCAGCGAAATTTTGAATACTTAAGATTAAAATTTCCTGAAAAAAAGAGATTACGATTTTTTTCACTATTTGTTGCATTGTCTTTCTTGTTTTGGATCATTACCAAACTTTCCAATACTTACAGTTCTTCTGTAGCTTTTAATGTCAATTTTGTTGACGTTCCGAGTTTGTACGTTTTGGATAAAAATGAGAAGCCTATTGTAAAAGTTGACATTACCGCGAGCGGTTTTGATTTGTTGATGTACCATTTTTTTAACAATCGTATTAATATTTCTCTTGCTGATGCAGACTTTGGTCAACAACCTGCTCGGGTAGATTTGATGGATCAAAAGTTTATTCTTCAGCAGCAGTTATTTCAGAATGCAACTCTTAATGTTATTAACCCCGTTTATTTGACTTTTTCGTACGGTGAATTGAAACGTAAGAAAGTTCCTATAGTACCTCCTGAAGAAGTGAATTTTAAACCAGGCTTTGGTCGAGCAGGGGAGTGGGAAATCGTTCCTGATAGTATTTGGATTTACGGTCCTTCTCAAGAGATAGATTCTACATATAAAATTTCTATTGGGTCTCTATCGGAGGATAACATTGACGGTGATATTGACGAGAATATTACCTTGGTGTCTCCAAACCAAATTTATTATGAAACAGAAAAAATTTTAATAAAAACGAAAGTTAAAAGGTTTACCGAAAAAACGACTGATGTTCGGATCAATATTAAGAATTTACCAGATTCATTGGCGATAAAGTTGTTCCCTCAATCTCTAAAGGTTACTTTTTTGGTATTGATAGATAAAGCTGAGGAGATTAAATCCAATGACTTTAGTTTTTTTTGTGACTTTGAGGAAGCTGAATTAGTGAACCGAAATTCCTTAAATATTATTTTAGAGGACGAACCCGATGGAGTCCAAAATATCAGGTGGACACCCAAGAAGGTAGAATATTTGATTCGAAAATGAAAATAGTTGGCCTTACTGGTGGAATTGGAAGTGGAAAAACTGCTGTTCTTGAGGTTTTTTCGTCTAAAGGCATTCCTTGCTATGAATCCGATAAGCAAGCCAAAAGGTTAATGCAAGAAGATGAGAATCTTGTGGCTCAGATCAAAGCCTTGTTTGGGGATAAAATATTTAAGGGTAATCAATTGGATCGTAAAAAATTAGCTGATCTGGTTTTTAAGGATAAAAGTAAATTGAAAAGTTTAAACGCCATTGTTCATCCAGCGGTGCAGCGTGATTTTCAACTTTTTTTATCTGAACAGGATGCCCCTTATGTTGTTAAAGAGGCAGCGATTTTATTTGAAACTGGAGGGGCTGATACTTGTGATGCCGTTATTTTGATTACTGCTCCCGAGTCAATGAGACTTGAAAGGGTGATGCAAAGACAAAATACAGACATTGATGGTATTAGAAACAGAATGAATCACCAGTGGAGTGATGAAAAAAAGATTCCCTTGGCAGATTTTGTTATCAACAATATTAATTGGGATAAAACGTTGGAATTAATAGATGAAATTCATCAAAAACTCATATATAGTAGTTAATTAAATTTATTAACAATACCTTAGGTTTTAGAGTAATCTATTTTGATGAAATTTGTTTTGTTAAATAAAACTGGAATTTGAAAAAAAATTTTTTCATTTTACTTGTAAGCTTGATGATCATCTCATTGGTGGCTGTAATAGTAGTTCAAGTCTATTGGATTACCTCCGCATGGGAAAACAAGGAGGAGGAATTCTCATTGGCTGTGAGTCAATCCCTTAAATCGGTATCTGGAAAAGTCCAAGAGTTGGAAATTTCAGATTACATCGCAGCCTATCAGCAATTGATTGATTCTGTGGGTACTCCAGATGAGTCAAATTTTACGGATATTTTTTTATTCGTTGATAATGAGGACGACATATCTTCTAGTTTATCATCTTTTTACGCATTTGGAATTCTTGAAGAAGATTACAATATAAGCCTCTCAGACATTAACCCTGAATTGGGTGATGAAAATGTAAAAGATTACAAACAAGTCAAAACCACTACCATTCTCAGTAAGGATAAAATTTTCAACAGAGAAAACAGAGTAGCAACGTCGATTACCAAATTGAAATCGGTTGAAAGAATGAGTGTTTTTGATCAAGAGATATTCCGTTCGGCTTATTTGGACTATTCTTCAACCCTGCCCGTTCATAAAAGAATTCGCTCTGAGGAATTAAAGCTTTTATTGGATCAGGAGTTTAAAGCCCGAAATATTTTAACTTCATACGAGTTTGGTATTTACAACAACGGTTTGGCAACCAAAGTAAAATCAAATGAATATACTGAAAATCTTATTGGTTCAAAATATGAAACTCCCATTTTTGCGCTAGACAATGCACAAACTCCTTACAGGCTGATTGTAAGTTTTCCTGAGCGGGATCATTTTGTTTTCTCCTCAATATTGAGTGTTGCTGGATTGTCTATTTTTCTAACCTTGTTCATCATTATTGTATCGACTACTGCCATTTACCAAATTATCAGGCAGAAAAAGGTTTCTGAGATGAAATCTGATTTCATCAACAATATGTCCCACGAATTTAAAACTCCAATTGCAACGATCAACTTGGCTTTGGATGCAATTTCAAGCCCAAAATCACAGCGTACCAAAGCAGGTCTGATGAAGTATGTAGAGATGATTAGGGAAGAAAATAAACGAATGCTTTCTCAGGTAGAGAATGTCTTGATGATTTCCCGATTGGAGAGGAGTTCTGCTCCAATAGAGTTGACCCCTGTTGATTTACATGAAGCCATTGAGAATGCTATTCGTCATGTAGATTTGATAATTAAAAATCAAAAGGGAAAGATTGTTGCTAATTTGAATGCCACTCAAACGCTTTTTAAAGGAAATTTGAATCATTTCACCAATCTTATTGTCAATATTTTGGATAATGCTATAAAGTACTCTGATGGAGCACCTTTGGTTACCATTAGTACTTCAAATGATCAGAAATTTATCAAACTCAAAGTAAGCGATAAGGGGATTGGTATGGATGATCAGACACAGAAACATATTTTTGATAAATTTTTTCGTGAACAAAGTGGAAATATTCATAATGTAAAAGGACATGGTTTAGGTCTTTCTTATGTAAAAAAAATAGTAGAATTGCACGGGGGAGATATCGAACTTACTAGTAAACTTGGTGAAGGAACTACTTTTATCATTTTAATACCCATCAAATAACTTATGCCTATGATCAACTCTGAACAAAAGAAAATTTTAATTGTTGAAGACGATTTTAATTTTGGAAACATACTGAAAGACTATTTGGTTTTAAACGACTACGTTGTTGTTTTGGCCAAGAACGGAATCGAAGGGATGGAAAAGTTTCAAAAAGAAAGTTTTGACCTTTGTATTTTGGATGTAATGATGCCTTTTAAAGATGGCTTCACACTAGGAAAAGAAATAAGGGAAAAAAACGAGAATAACCCTTTGTTTTTTCTAACAGCAAAAACGCTCAAAGAGGATGTTTTGAGGGGTTTTAAAATCGGTGCTGATGACTACCTTACAAAACCTTTCGATTCGGAGGTTCTTTTGGCTAAAATTAAGGCAATTTTGAATCGTAAGAATTTTGTAAACATTCCTGAATCGAACGTATATGAGTTTGAACTTGGGAAGTTTAATTTCAATTCAAAACTCCGTTTTCTCTCCCTAGGGAAGGACTCACCGATCAAACTTTCTCCCAAAGAGAACCAACTGTTAAGGTTATTGGTTTTGCATGTGAACGACCTGCTCCCCCGAGAGATGGCTTTGAACAAAATCTGGCGGGATGATAATTATTTTACTTCAAGAAGTATGGACGTGTATATTGCCAAGCTCAGAAAATATTTAAAACCCGATCCAGGTGTTGAAATTTTAAACATTCACGGTGAAGGCTTTCGATTGGTTGTAAAGTAAATCTTACTGTGTTTTTTGGTTTCTGGGATGAAATTTTTCCATGACTTTTCTCAGATGCTTGTTGTCCAGATGAGTGTAAATTTCAGTTGTAGTTATGCTTTCGTGTCCCATCATTAGCTGAATGGTTCTAAGGTCTGCACCATTTTCTAGAAGGTGGGTAGCGAAAGAGTGTCTGAAGGTATGCGGGCTTATTTTTTTTTTGATTCCCGCGATGTGTGCTGCATTTCTGATTATGGTAAAAATCATGGCTCGAGTCATCTTACCTCCATTTCTATTGAGGAATAAGACATCGTTGTCTTCTTTTTTAATTTTTTTTAAAACCCTGATTTCGTCTTTATAGATTTGAATAAACTTTTTGGAATAGTTCCCTAGCGGAACCAATCTTTCTTTATTCCCTTTTCCAGTAACCTTAATGATGTCTTCTTTAAAAAATATGTTGGAAAGGGTCAGGTTGACCAATTCACTAACTCTAAGACCACTTCCGTAAAGGGTTTCAACAATAGCTCTGTTTCTATGCCCATTGGCTTGGTTCAACTCTATTCCATTGAGAATTTTTTCTATTTCGGTCAAATTAAGGGTAAAGGGAAGTTTTCTACCCAGTTTGGGCCCTTCAATCAAATCGGCTGGTGAATCTACTCTGATTTTCTCAAAAATCAGGAAGTTAAAAAAACTCTTAATTGCAGATATCCGTCTGGCTTGACTATTTTGACTAATAGCTTTTGAGTTTTGATAAATGAATTGTTGAATGGTCTCTTTGGTGCAATTTTCGGGTTTTTCATTAATATTATTTGATTCGATGAATTTGACTAGACCATTGATGTCTAAACCATAATTTTTCACCGTATTTTCGGATAAACCCCTTTCAATTTTCAAATAGAATTCGTAGTCAAAAATGACAGTTTTCCAATTCAACGGTTTGTATTTTTTGGATTCAAAACAATTCTAAATTTACTAAACTTTAAAGTTGAAACAAAAATATGGTTAATTTTGAAAAATTTTTGAAATGAAAATCGTCATTATCAATGGCCCAAACTTAAATCTTTTGGGAACTCGCGAACCTGGGATTTATGGAAGCCAAACTTTTGAACAGTACTATGAGGCTTTGAAATCTAACTATCCTAATATTGATTTCGACTATTTCCAGTCTAATATTGAGGGAGAGTTGATAGATCGGATACAAAACGAGGGTTTTTCTTGTGACGGAATCTTATTGAATGCTGCAGCATATACCCATACATCTGTTGGAATTGGAGATGCCATAAAAGCCATAGATGCTCCAGTGATCGAAATACATATTTCAAATACGTTTTCAAGGGAGGATTTCAGGCATAAGTCTTATGTCACTCCTGTAGCCAAAGGGATCATAGTTGGTTTTGGGTTAGACAGTTACCGTTTGGGTGTCGAGTCTTTTTTGAACCCTTAAAGATGAATGACCTCGTCGTAGGCATCAGCTACAGCTTCCATTACGGCCTCACTCATTGTAGGGTGAGGGTGAACGGCTTTGAGAACTTCATTTCCTGTGGTTTCAAGTTTTCGTCCCAGTACGGCCTCGGCGATCATGTCTGTTACTCCAACTCCAATCATATGACATCCAAGCCATTCTCCATATTTAGCATCAAAAATAACTTTGACAAAACCTTCGGAGTTTCCACCAGCTTGAGCTTTTCCAGAGGCTGAAAAAGGAAATTTCCCCACTTTTATGTCATGACCCTTTTCTCTGGCTTGTGCTTCTGTCATTCCAACAGAGGCGACCTCAGGAAAACAATAGGTACAGCCTGGTATATTTCCGTAGTCAAGGGGTTCTACATGATGTCCAGCAATTTTTTCAACACACAGTATTCCCTCGGCAGAAGCAACATGAGCCAATGCTTGTCCTGGGGTAACATCTCCTATTGCATAATATCCAGGGAGGTTGGTCTGATAAAAGTCGTTGACCAATATTTTATCTTTATCTACTGCAATACCTACCTCTTCTAATCCAAGATTTTCGATATTGGATTTGATACCTACAGCAGAGAGTACAATATCAGCATTGAGAACTTCTTCACCTTTTGCGGTTTTAACCTTTGCTTTTACACCCTTTCCAGAAGTGTCAACCGAGGTAACTTCGGCACTTGTCATGATTTTAATACCGCTTTTTTTGAAGCTTTTCTCCAATTGTTTAGAAACTTCCTCATCCTCCACTGGTACTATCCGATCTACATATTCTACAATGGTTACCTCGGTACCCATTGAATTGTAGAAATAGGCAAATTCTATTCCTATTGCTCCCGAACCCACTACGATGAGTTTTTTGGGTTGTTTTGTAAGGGTCATTGCTTCTCTGTAACCGATTACTTTTTTTCCATCTTGAGGTAAACTGGGCAATGCTCTTGATCGAGCTCCAGTTGCAATAATGATATGTTTTGCCTTGTATTCATCAGTTTTTTTACCATTTTGAACACTTATTTTTTTACCAGCCAACAGCTTACCGTGTCCTTCAATGACGTCAATTTTATTTTTTTTCATCAAAAACTGTACTCCCTTACTCATCCCAGCAGCAACATTTCGGCTCCTTTTGACAACAGCATTAAAATCTTTGTCATACTCTTTAACACTGAGTCCATAGTCTTCAGCATGTTTTAAATAATTGAAAACTTGTGCAGATTTTAATAACGCTTTGGTGGGAATACAGCCCCAATTTAGGCATACACCTCCCAAGCTTTCTTTCTCTACAACGGCAGTTTTTAGTCCTAGCTGAGAGGCTCGTATAGCAGTAACATAGCCTCCTGGACCACTTCCAATTACAATTACATCATATTCACTCATGTAGATTCTGGTTTAAATTCACCGCAAATTTAAGAAACTGTAAGCTATTTACACTCAACCACACTATGGCTTTTGATTAAAATCGATGCTTGCAGAATTGACAC
This sequence comes from Flavobacteriaceae bacterium, assembly GCA_038107695.1. Classification (GTDB taxonomy): domain Bacteria; phylum Bacteroidota; class Bacteroidia; order Flavobacteriales; family Flavobacteriaceae; genus UBA8316. Next base: position 23,385 of record JAYNHF010000034.1, read on the forward strand.
AGTAACGCAAGCCTGTTTCGGTGGGACCATCGTTGAAAACGTGACCTTGGTGTCCTCCGCAATTGGCGCATACGATTTCTGTTCTTATTCTTCCTCCAGAATGATCAGGTATTAACTCCAAACTACCTTCAATGGCACGATCATAACTGGGCCAACCACAATGACTGTCGAACTTACTCTCACTCTCATATAATGGAGTTCCGCACCCCTTACAGGTGTATGTTCCTTTTACGAAGTGATCGTTGAATTCTCCAGTAAAAGGGTATTCTGTTCCTTTTTCTCTTAGGATATTAAATTCTTTGGGAGTAAGTTCAGACTTCCAAGCTTGTTCCGATTTATCAAGGGGATATTTTGCTTTTTTACTCATTGGGAATAAAATTGAGTGCAGCGGAATTGATACAGTGTCTTTTTCCGGTAGTATTCTTGGGACCATCATTAAACACATGACCCAAGTGACCGCCGCATTTGTTGCATTTAAGCTCGGTTCTTGCGTATCCCAGTTTGTAGTCCACATCATACTCGATGTTGGAATCTACAGCACGATCAAAAGAGGGCCAACCGCATTTTGAATCGTATTTGTTATCTGATTTGTAGAGTGGTGTATTACAACCAGCGCAGGTATAGGTTCCTTTTGCTTTGTGATTATTGTATTTCCCAGTGAATGGATACTCTGTCTCAGCTTTCCTCAAAACCAAATACGACATTTTGGGCAGCTCATTTTTCCATTCCAAATCAGTCTTTTCAATGGCATAGTTTTTTTTACCGTCCCTATTTATTTGTTGTGATACGCCGTTGTGACTAAAAAAAACGAACGATATAAAAAATAAAAAGTGAAAACAATTCTTCATGTAATCGAATTTATTTAAATAAAGATAATTGATTTTCAAAAAATAATTTGATAAATGAAGTTCAAAACAAATGAATTCATAAATTGTATAACTATTTAAGGGGCGAATGAAAAGAAAAACTCGATTGGAAAAGGGAAACCCTAGGCTCATCAATGCCTGGGCTTCTTATGATTGGGCGAATTCAGTTTATCCTTTGGTTATCAGTTCCACTGTTTTTCCTATTTACTACAGTTCGATATCGCAAGAAATCAATACCATTGAATTTTTGGGATATAATTTCAAGAATACTGCTTTAATCAGTTTTGTAACTGCTATGGCTTTCGTAGTAGTTGCTTTTAATTCCCCTTTGTTGTCAGGCATAGCGGATTATATTGGAAATAAAAAGCGGTTCATGAAGATTTTTGTTTATACGGGCTCGATGTCTTGTATGGGACTCTATTTTTTTGAATTGGACAGTATTTACATGGGTTTAATGTTTTATTTTATGGCTTTGATTGGGTTCTGGGCCAGTTTGGTTTTTTATAATTCTTATTTACCAGATATTGCACTTCCCGAACAGCAAGACCTTGCAAGTGCTAGAGGTTTTTCAATGGGTTATATTGGCAGTGTATTGTTATTGATTTTTAACCTATCAATGGTAATGCGTCCCGAATGGTATGGGATCACTGGAACTCCTGTTGAATCCTCACTAAAAGCCATGAAGTATTCTTTTGTTACTGTTGGTATATGGTGGGCATTGTTCAGTCAATATGCTTTTTATCATTTGCCCAAAGGCAATAGTTCGGGTAAAGTGACAAAGGATGTTTTTTGGAATGGCTTTTTAGAGCTTCAAAAGGTTTGGCATCAGCTGGATGATTATCCTATTTTAAAAAAATTCCTTCCCGCCTTTTTTGTATACAGTACTGCATTACAAACGGTTATTTTGATTGCTACCTATTTTGGTGAAGAGGAGATCATGTGGGGCAGTACCCAACAAAAAACAATAGGTCTGATTGTTAGTATTTTATTAATTCAAATTGTTGCAATTTTTGGTGCTTATGCAACCGCTCACGCCTCCAAAAAATTTGGTAATATATCTACCCTAATTGTTGTTAATTTTATTTGGGCTGGGTTGTGCATTTTTGCATTTTTTATCAGAACTCCGATTGAATTTTATGTCGCTGCTGCAGGAGTGGGTTTGGTGATGGGAGGCATTCAGTCCTTATCTAGATCAACCTATTCCAAGTTAATACCCGAAACAAGGGATACTACCTCTTTTTTTAGTTTTTATGATGTTACCGAAAAGGTAGGTATCATAATAGGAATGGTTTTGTTTGGAATAATTGATCAAATCACTGGGAGTATGCGAAACGCCATATTCTTATTCATCATTCTTTTTTTAGTTGGGGCATTACTTTTAAAACGAATACCCAATAACAGTTCAGGAAATAATTTTTGAAATTACTCAATTGGCATAACAATTGAACTTGTTTAGTTGTAAGCGTTCAAGAATAGCCTAGTTGTTCACCAAGAGGGGTGTACAATAGGTTATAACTGACAATTTGACTGAAAATTCATATATGGCCGAATCAAACATAACACCATTTGACAATTTGACACTTCAAGACATTGAGGCAGAGGCGGAGCTAATTCCTCTTCTCACCACAGAGGACGAGGAAGCATTGAGAAATGAAGAACTTCCCAAAGAGGTTCCTATTCTCCCTTTAAGAAATACTGTATTGTTTCCTGGAGTGGTAATTCCTATAACAGCTGGGAGAGATAAATCAATTCAGCTGATAAAGGATGCCAATAAATCTGATAAGATTATTGGAGTAGTTGCACAAAAAGACCAGAATGTAGAAAATCCTTCCCCTGGTGATATTTACTCACTAGGGACAGTGGCACAAATACTCAGGGTTTTGAAAATGCCAGATGGTAATACAACCGTGATCATCCAGGGAAAAAGAAGGTTTGAGATTCAAAGTATTGTAAACGAGGAACCTTATCTCAGGGCAACAGTTAAGCCCGTAGAGGAAACGCTTCCTGTCAAAGGTGACAGTGAGTTCAAGGCTATTATAGATTCTATTAAAGACATGGCCTTAAAGATCATTCAGGAAAATCCAAATATTCCATCCGAAGCGTCTTTTGCAATTAAAAATATCCAGAGCCATGCGTTTCTAATCAATTTTGTTTCCTCAAACATGAATCTTTCTGTAAAGGAAAAGCAACGAATGTTATCGATTGTAGACCTCCAAGAAAGTGCCATTGAGTGTTTGAAACTGATGAATATAGAATATCAAAAACTGGAATTAAAAAATGACATTCAATCTAAAGTTAGAACCGATCTAGATCAACAGCAGAGAGAATATTATCTCAATCAACAAATGAAAACGATACAAGAGGAGTTGGGTGTGGTTTCATTTGAACAGGAGGTTGAGGAAATGCGTCATCGAGCTCAAGATAAAAAATGGGATAAGACTGTCGGAGAACATTTTGACAAAGAATTGTCCAAATTGCAACGAATGAACCCGCAAGTAGCTGAATATTCTGTTCAGAGAAACTATTTAGATCTTTTTTTAGATCTTCCTTGGAATGAATTTTCTGAGGACAGATTTGATTTGCAGAGGGCTGAGAAAATCCTCAACCGTGATCATTTTGGATTGGAAGATGTTAAAAAACGCATCATAGAATACTTGGCTGTTTTGAAACTTCGCAATGACATGAAATCACCTATTTTGTGTTTGCATGGTCCTCCTGGGGTTGGTAAGACTTCCCTCGGAAAATCTATTGCAGAGGCTTTGGGACGATCTTATGTCAGAATTTCGCTGGGGGGTATGAGAGACGAAGCAGAGATCAGAGGCCATCGAAAGACCTATATCGGTGCTTTACCTGGTCGCATCATACAAAGTGTTAAAAAAGCGGGGACATCTAATCCTGTATTTATTTTAGATGAAATTGATAAGATCAGTACGGGAATTCAAGGGGATCCTGCTGCAGCAATGTTAGAGGTTTTGGATCCCGAACAAAACACTGCTTTTTATGATAACTTCTTGGAAATGGGCTATGATTTGTCAAAGGTCATGTTTATAGCGACAGCTAATAGTCTTTCACCGATTCATCCTGCTTTGAGAGATCGTATGGAAATGATTAATATTTCTGGCTATACCTTGGAAGAAAAATCTGCTATAGCTAAAAAACATTTATTACCCAAGCAACTTGAGGAACACGGTCTAAAGAACAAAGATTTTACATTAAGTAAGTCCGTTTTGGATAAAATAGTTGAAGGATATACGCGTGAATCCGGGGTAAGAGGTTTGGAAAAACAGGTAGCCAAAGCGGTTCGTTATGTCGCCAAGTCAATAGCGATGGAGGAGGAGTATTTAAAAAAACCAGTTCCAGAGGACTTGGTAACAATATTAGGACCTGAGAAAGTACAACGTGATCTCTATGAGAATAATCATGTTGCTGGAGTAGTTACAGGTTTGGCATGGACTACAGTAGGAGGGGATATATAATATATTGAGTCTGCAAACTCTTAAGGCAAAG
>JAYNHF010000035.1:0-13877 GCA_038107695.1 Flavobacteriaceae bacterium
CCCAAGCGTAAGTATAGGATGTTGTTCCTGCTATAGGTGTCATAATTACATTGGTAACAATTCCTGTAATTGAGATCGTTGGAGTGGCTGTCATGGCTTCAGAGAAACCAGCGGTAATGGTGACTACCTCAGAGGTAGAAACCAAATTATCACTATCAGTATCTGTTAAAGTAACTGTAGGTGCTGAAGTATCTAACGTAAAGGTGATACTGTCTGTACCTGAGTAGGTATTAGCTGCTAGATCAGAACCTGCAACAGTAACTGCGTAAGCGCCATCTGAAGGAGCTCCGCCACTATCTACATCCCAAGCGTATTGATAAGATTCACCTCCAGAAAGTGAATATGTAGCTACCCCCCTTCCTGTATCCCAAATTGACGCTAACTTTGAACCATCTCCTGATAATATGACTTTACACCCAAATTTGGAATTGTCTGATGGACCATCAATGTCATCACCAAATTGAATCCAATCATTACCGTTCCAATTATAAATTCGTACATGACCTCTTTGAGTCCCACCTGCATTATTTTGGGGTGCACCAACAGCTACCATTGAACCGTTAGCAGATAAAGAAACACTATAACCAAAACGATCTGGAATTGGGTACGATGCTCCATTATTTTCACCATCAATGTCTTCACCTAATTGTGTCCAAGAACTAACTCCAGTTGGTGTGTAATCATAAATACGTACTTTACTATTCGGACTGGAAGTATTGCCATCGGATTGATTAGGGGCGCCAACAGCTACTCTTGTACCATCAGAAGATAGCGATACTGAAAAGCCAAAATTCAAAGAAGACGAACTTCCACCATAACTTCCAGAAATATGATTACCTAATTTTGTCCAAGCTCCTCCTACCCATTCATAAACATGTACAGAAGCATAGAAATCACTTCCGGATCCTACATGAGCTCCAATAGCAATCTTTGATCCGTCAAATGATGAAGAGACTGAATGACCAAAATTCAGTTTGGTCACGTCCGTAGTAAAGTCAATACCTCTAATATCTGAGCCTAATGGTACCCAATTCCCGCTCTGCAATTCAAAAACTTTTACCCGACCAACCTCTGTAGCAGTACGATAACTATAATTTCTATAGTATTGATCGTCCTTCCTAGGTATTCCAACAACGAGTCTAGATCCATTAGGGGATAAAGAAAGAGAATTTCCATGATAAGAATCTACAGCAATTTTATTTCCAACTTGTACCCAATTATTTCCATCATAATCAAAAACCTTAAAGTAAAAATTTCCTCCAATAGCAAGCCTTGTCCCATCAGAAGATAAGGAAACAGTCCTACCGAAATAATCACTAGCTGAATCACCAACAATATCTTGTCCTAAACGAGTCCAAGAATTTCCATTCAAAGACCAGACTTCTACTATACCTTCATCAATATCAGTATGAGACAATCCATCATGTTCTACATTACCAATTGCAAGTATTGATCCGTCAGAAGAAAATGATATTTGTTGTCCAGAGCGTGGATCATCCATGTTAAATCGGCCTACGTAAAATTTTGCAGGGTCTCTACCACTATTAGAACCGCTATTTTGCCACTGGTTACTACTTAATGGAGTAGCTGATCCTTTACCAAGACCTCCTATTAATTTTGTCATTTCTTCGTTCGAAATTGAAGTATTCGCTATCGAAATAGTTGGAGTAGCCGTCATCGCTTCATCAAAGTCAGCTGTGATAGTTACCGTATCCGATGCTGCTAAGAAGTTATCTGCATCTGTGTCTCTGAGTGTTACAGTAGGCGCTGTACTGTCTAATGTAATCTTTATACTGTCTGACCCCGCATAGGTATTTCCAGCAAGATCTGTTCCTGTAACAGTCACTGTATAACTTCCAGCTGAGACTCCAGAAGTACTCCAAGAGTAAGTAAATGTGGTACTATTAGTTGCAGTAAGGGCTTCATTACTAACCGCAGAACCTATAGTTATTCTTGGACCTGAAGCCATCGCTTCATTAAAGGTTACCGTTACCGTTATATTATCTCCAGGTTTAATGGTATTATCAGGATCATTAGTAGTAATGCTTACTGTTGGAGCAGAAGAGTCTACTGTAAAGGTGATACTCTGTGTACCTGCTACATAGGCATTTCCGATAAGGTCTGTACCGCTTACTGTAGCTGAATAGGTTCCATCAGAAAGGGTACCTGAAGAAGTATCCCAAGTGAATGTGTAGGAATTTGTACCTGCTATAGGTGTCATAATTACATTGGTAACAATTCCTGTGATGGAAATTGTAGGAGTAGCGGTCATGGCTTCAGAGAAACCAGCGGTAATAGTTACTACTTCTGAGGTAGAAACCAAATTATCACTATCGGTATCGGTAAGGGTTACTGTAGGTGCTGTAGTATCTAAAGTAAAGGTGATGCTTTCTGAACCTGAGTAGGCATTTCCGGCCTTGTCGGCTCCTGCAACCGTTGCAGTATAGGTACCATCTGAAGGAGCTGATGGGCTATCCACATCCCAAGAAAATTCATAACGATCTGTTCCAATAACTTTTACCTGTCCTGAATTTGAGCCACCACTATCATTTAATGGTGCGCCTATAACCGCTACACCGTTAGCGGATAATTCAACATGAGCGCCGAAAGCATCATCATCAGCATCGCCAACAATATCAGAACCAATTTGTGTAGCAGCCGTCCCGTCCCATTTGTAAAGGCGAGCATAACCAGTTTGAGAATTAGCTTTGTAAGCTCCTACGATAATCTTATCTCCATTTCCGTTTATTGCTGAAGAATAACCGAATCGATCTTCACCGCCATCGCCAGCAACTGAAGCTTTATAAGTCCATGATGCGGTACCCGAGATAAGTTGATAGGAAAAAATGTGAACTCGCCCTGTATTTGAAAAACCAGCACCTACTACAATCGTTTGTCCGTCATTAGAAATTGATACCGATGTACCAAAACAATTATTTATTGTGCCCACAGGATCAGTAATATCACCTCCAACTTGTGTCCAAGCAGATCCATCCCAATCATAAACTCTAACCTTTCCATTATAGCAATCTTTTTTTCTTGAGCCAACAACAATTCTTTTTCCGTCTTTAGAAAGGCTTATGCCATTCCAACCAGAGCCTAGATAAGAAGTGTTTGAAGGTCCTAAAATATCACTCCCCATTTGAATGTAATCTTCATTATCCCATTCAAATATCCTTGCCCTTCCTTTTTCATTATCATGTAATCCGTGACTAAGTGCAATTATACTCCCATCATAATTAAAATCAACAGAACCATTTTCAGTACCATTAAAAACCCCTCCATTATCATCATTTAGTGTTTCTCTCAGAGCCCAAGAGCTTCCACTTAAAGTATATATTTTGTAAATGAAATTATTATCAGTAGTACCTCTTTCACCAACAACTATTACCGAACCATCTCCACTTATACCTACTGGTCTTCCCAAATCATTACTAGAAGTGCCTGTAATTTCATTTCCTAATTGTTCCCAATTTTTTCCATTCCATTGATACACCCTTGCAAAACTTCTATCAGAACCATAAGGACCTCCAACAATAATACGATTTCCACTCTCACTTATATCTGAAGTAAAGCCAATCATACCTCCAGGACTATCATAAATATCCTGACCAATTTGATTTATAGGTGTACTTGAGAATGTGCTCATATCTTCGTTAGTGACTAATCCAGATATTGAGAGTGTAGGAGTAGTAGATAGTGTTTCTAAAAAATAAGCCGATATAGAAACAACACTGGTAGATATAATAATAGGATCTGTATTATCTGAAACTAACAAAACCCCAGGAGCAGTATTATCGACTGTTAAAGTAATACTATCGGTTCCTGCGTAAGTATTTCCAGCGAGATCGGTTCCTGAAATAGTGACTGTATAACTTCCTTCAGTTACTGAAGAGATATCCCAATCGTAAGTCCAAGTGGCACTACTTGTTGAAGTAAGTGCTAAATTATTTACCACTCCAGCAATGGAAATTGTCGGAGCCGATGCCATCGCCTCACTAAAAGTGGCAGTAACAATAATATTGCTATCTGCAGATTTTACTGTATTGTCTGAATCACTAGATGTAATGGTTACAGTTGGCGCAGAAGAATCTACTGAAAAGGAAATGCTTTGTGTCCCGGCTACATAAGCATTTCCGATAAGGTCTGTACCGCTTACTGTAGCTGAATAGGTTCCATCAGAAAGGGTGCCTGAAGAAGTATCCCAAGTGTAGGTGTATGAAGTAGTGCCTGAAATTTGCGTCATAATCACATTAGTCACTGTACCTGTAATTGAGATGGTTGGAGTGGCTGCCATAGTCTCTGAGAAAATGGCTGTAATCGTTACTAAGTCAGAGGTATTGACAATATTATTGCTGTCCGTATCCGTAAGAGTTACAGTAGGCGCAGTCGTATCTAAAGTAAAGGTAATACTGTCTGTACCTGAGTAGGCGATAGAAGTTGCAGAGGCTGTTCCAGCAACAGTAGCGAAATAATCTCCATCAGGTGGTGTAGTTCCGTTATCTACATCCCAGGCATAATCATAGGCAGTAGGAATCCCTTTAAATATTTCAACACTACCTCCATATGCTGAATTTTGATTGCCTCCGCTCGTGACAACTTCATCAGGAACAGAATTATTACCCTGTTTGGCTAAAAAAGGAGAGTTCCCAATTACAAAATCTTCACCTGTTTTACTTAAACTTACATCTAGACTTAATCTTGTATAATCTGTTTGATCAAAGACAACTGAATTGTACACAAATCCACTGTCAGTATATTTATAGGAGTATACTTTAGCTGGATAAATAGTACCAAAGTTGTAATTAAAATACGCACCTGCAGGGCTAGTAACAAATAGATGCTTACCGTTTCCAGAAATATCAATTGTACGACCAAAATGCACATCGGGATTATCACGCGTTTCTGAACCATCAGATAAAGGGTCTGTTATAGTTGAACCGAACTGAGACCATGTTGCACTCCCTGAGTTTCTTTTATAAACAATTACCTCTTCCGCTTGGAAATCAGGATTAAAGCTACTATTATCATTCCCATAGGCTTCATGAGACCAAACAATAAACTCTCCGTCATAATTTATTACGAGATCGCTATTGTATTCTCTATTATGATTATGAGTAATCTGTTGGGCAGAACTAAAGTTACTAGAGGTGTCTGGTCTGGTGTATATATAAATAGTTCCTGAACTTGATTTAATTGCAAGGGTAAGCCCGTCTCCACTTATTTGGGCATCAGTTCGCGATAAGGTTGGTGCCCCAGCAAATTGAATCAATTGCCTTCTAACTGCTGAAATTGAGTTTGTACCTAAATTACTTATATCAATTACATAAACTTGCAAATTTGAAGTATTACTATGCCTAGGTCGAACTCCAACTAGTGTGCCTGCATCATCGCTTAAAGATAAATCCCATATTGAAAAAGCAGTAGTATCATCACCATTTGTAAAATAAGAACTTGTATATGTCAGCTCATACTTGTCTAAAGTAGTTGAATATTCAATGATATGGATTAGATCACCTTCGCCTTTATTATGACTCTCACCGGAGGTTTTAATTGCCTTTGGATGAGTTACCACTATTGTATTCCCATCCCCGCTAACATCAAAGGATACACCCCAATAAGGATATACAGTGCTAGAAGAAGTATAAGTACCATCGGTATCTGTATCTGAACCGTGAATTTTTTGTTTTAAATTCCAACCACCATTAGATTTTTTGTAGATATAAATTGTTTTACCGTAATGAGAATTTGTAACAAGCGTAGAACCATCTGCGCTTATTTTAACCTCAGTTCCAAAATTTATACCCTCGTTACTTCCAGAATATGTATTAGTTACAGTAGCAGAAGTATTTGAAGCTGTTGCTGAGGAAAATAATAAAATATCAGGGTTAGGTGTCATAGCAAAATTGCTAACAACTCCGGTAATTGAAATCGTTGGTGTTGCAACCATCGCCTCACTAAATGTTGCTGTAATGGTAACAGTATCTGATGCTGATAAAAGGTTATCTGTATCTGTATCCGTTAGGGTTACTGTAGGGGAGGTCTGAGAAATAGTTAAGTGAGGAAGCCCAAATACTAGTAGAAGTAATATTAGGGTAATTCTATTTGTCAGAAAATATTTCAATTTGGATTTAATAATTATTATAAATTTATAATTATAGTAAATAATCCTTCAGATCGATTCAAGTTAAGTTTTTTCCGAATACTAGAACGGAGATTGGAAAGGGTACTGTCAGATATGTTCATGATATTTATTATTTGCTTGTTTGAAAAATTCATTTTCAAAAACATACAAATTTTCACTTCGGTGAAAGTCAAGCTTTGATTTAATTGAATAAGGTTTTTTGTGAAGTTAGGGTAAATTTTTGCAAACTCAAATTCAAAATTTTCAACTGATTCCATTATTTTATTTTAGTAATTGCAAATTAATTGTTAATGAATCTGAAAACAATATTAAATGCTATTTAATGTTAAAATGCAGTAAAATTGCAGTATGAATAGTTCATATTTTAGTGAAAACTGGATTAATTGTGGTTTTATAATTGTCTTAAATTGACAGCAAAAAAGAGTTCAAATCTTGATTTTTATCAAGATTTAACTTTTTAGTAAGTCTGTAGCGTTGGCTTTCTACCGTCCTAAGGGAGATCCCAGAGATATTGGCAATTTCATTATTGTTGTGATTCATCTTAATGTAAGATGCTAATCTCAAATCGGTTTGAGACAATTTAGAAATTTGATTGAGTTTTTGGTAAAAATCTGGATACACATTCACAAACAAATTATCAAATTCCTCATAGGATTTTTCCGAGGAGATCATTCTGTTCAGTTCCTTAGAGAGACTTTTTTTGGATAATTCTTCCTCTGATTCTTTACTTTCAATCTTTTTTTGAAGGTTTTTTAAATAATCATTCCTTTGAATAATAAAGTTTGCTTTACTTACCAACTCTCGGTTTTTCTGACTCAGCTCCTCCAAAACATTGGCATTCTCCATTTCTAGACGCATCCCTTTTTCTTTTTGGTAGTTGTAGTTGATCCTAATGGTTACAAGAGAGAAAAATAAAATGACACTGCCGATGATCAAAATATACAAATAGGTATTGTACCTGATTTTACTTTCATTGAGTGCACGTGCTGAATCTGATAAAATTATTTGGGTTTCCAAATCGTTTAAATTTTTCAAGACCTTAGAGTTGTATGTGCCTGAAGCGATTAAGATCAACGAATCTTTGATCCGCAATAAATCTTCACTTTCTTGTCTTTGCTTGTACACTTTTTCAAGCACCTTGTAGTTGTATGTTTTTTCTCTATTGCTAAGATTTTTAAATTTTAAATTATCTAAAGCAATCTCCTCAGCTAATTCGGTTTTACCGATGGCAAGATAACATTCGGCCAATCTGGATCCCAAAAGATTCATTTCAATTGGGAATTCTTTGAAGATACTCCTTGCAATCTCGAGGTATTCTATTGCTTTGGAATATTTCTTTTTACCTTGGTAAAAAGCTCCTAGATAAAAGAATGTATAACCGTAATTGCGGGTCAACAATGAAGTCGACAAATCCTCAGTACTCTTTTTATGGTCGCTGTAAAACCTATTGATTTCTTGAAGTTGGTTGTCAGCAGCTAGCAATTCATTTTTTTTTAGTTTGAGTAACAACAACTGCGACATCGAGTATAAAATTTCATGTTTGAACCCTAAGGAAACTCGGCTTTCATAAACCTTTTGATAAAGCTCTTCTTGTTTGTCATGATCACCTTGTATCCCATAAACCAAACCAATATTTGAATTCGCAGTATTTACTCCTCTTTTCGATTGGATTGAATTAGGATTAAATGCTGTTTTAAACAGTTTTTTGGCCTCCAAAAACTTTTCTTTCGCCTTACTGAAGTTTTTATTTGCAAAATAAATATTCCCAATATTGAGCACCAACCAAGGCGAATGTCTCATTTTTTTATCTTCAGGACCGAGATCTTTTACTGCATCTTTGAGTCTTATGGCTTTGTTGAAATATTCTAAAGCTGATGAATGAAGTTCCATGTAATACAAAATTTCACCAACTTTACCGTACATACTGGTCATTTCAATGTCAGGTGGATCCTCTGAGCGGATTTCGATGTATTCCAAACCATATTTAATGGCCAGGTTGGGATCAAGAAACTGATATTTTTTTATGGAATCTCTCAGCTGTTGGGTCTGTTGGATCTGTTGGGCATTAACGAAGAATATATTTACCCATAATAAAAAAAATAGTGCCTTGCGCATCAATTTATTTCTTTAAAAAAATGTAAACTAATATAGTCAATATTACAATAATCAGTATTTCTAAAAATTGTCTAAGATTCAATGCTTTTCTCTTTTTCAGAAAAATATTTTTTTTTGGCAGCATTGAATTCCTTGATAGACAATCTTCTACCATTAACATATATTGATTTTACACCTTTCGGGATATCGCTGTAAAACAAATAATCGAAATTCATCCAAAAAATTTCTCAAATCTAATGATCTACCAAAACCAAACAATAAAAAAGATTACTGCAATTTTACTGCCACATTAAAAAAATAAAAAGAGATTAAAAAAGTATTTCCCTAAGCAGAAATATTGAATTTATTATTGTTTGATTCGGTCCTTCAACTGATCGGGTCTAGAACCCTCAACATCTTTTAGATGCCATTGCATTTGTTTTTTCATTTGGGAAATGACCTTGGGAAACTGGTCTGCCACATTGTATTTTTCGGAAATATCGGCTCTTAAATCATAAAGCTCAGCGGCGTCCAGGTTTATGGTTGGCCTACCATAATTTATCGGTTCTCTTTGTTTCACATGAATTTTATATTTTTCGTTGCGGTATGCATGTAACTCAGCGAATGCCCAATAATAAAAATCCTTGCGAGGACTTTTGGCCTTTTCTGTCAATACCTCAGACAAATTATAGCCGTCTATTTTCCTGTCGGTGGGAATATCCGCCCCCGCCATACTGGCAATGGTAGGCAACAAATCTAAGGTGGATCCCAAATCGGAAATTACACCAGGGTTAACAATCCCTGGAGCCCAAAAGACCGTAGGGACTCTTTGCCCTCCTTCAAAAGTAGTCCCTTTTCCTGCTCTAAGTGGACCTGCAGACCCTCCATGGGTTTTGAACAACAACCAAGGGCCATTGTCTGAGGTAAACACTACTATTGTATTTTGATCGAGTTGGTTCTTTTTTATTGCCTTGAGCACCTCCCCGACACTCCAATCAATTTCCTCTATTACATCAACATACAAACTTGCTTTGCTTCTTCCCTTGAATTCATTGGATGTAAAAAGAGGAATGTGAGGCATACTATGGGCAAGGTAGAGAAAGAAAGGGGTCTTTTTATTTTGTTCTATGAATTCAACAGCTTTTTGAGTGTATCGTTTGGTGATGGTAGTTTGATCGGCAGGACGCTCAATGACCTCAGTATTCTCAATTAGTGGGACATTAAAATATTCCGTATTTGTGAAGTAGTGGGGATCCTCGGAGCGCTCTAAATATTTCCCCCAAGATTTGCTGTCCATGTCATTGGAATAGGGTATTCCGTAAAAATAATCAAAGCCCTGATTGTAGGGTAGAAATTGGGGTAAATGACCCAAATGCCATTTTCCAACAGAGGCAGTTGCATACCCCCGATTTTTTAACAACTCAGCGATGGTAATTTCCTCCAAAGGCAAACCATTGGCAGAATCAGGAAAAAAAACAACCCGTTCCGAAGAAGTCATTCCACTTCGAATGGGATATCTTCCTGTAAGTAAGGCTGCTCTACTGGGAGTACAAACTGGATCTGCCACATAAAACTGTGTCCACTTCTGACCCTCATGTGCCATCTGATCAATGTTGGGAGTACGAATGATAGGATGTCCAAAAACACCGAGATCACCATAGCCCAAATCATCACAGAAAATAACTACAAAGTTGGGTGGATTTTGCGACTGTACGGATAAATTGAGCCCAATGAAAAAGAGCATTACCAACAAAAGATTTTTCAAAACAAAAAGAAATTAAATTACTATAGAATGATTACTTATTAAATACATCAAGGCCTGATTGATTGGATCAAAACTAATTCAAAGAATCGCCTCCCTTTTCTCCTGTCCTGATGCGATAGGCTTCATCTACTGGCAATACAAATATTTTTCCGTCACCCACCTGATCTGTAGCCGCGGAATTGAGAATGGCATTGATGGTTTTTTGTACAAAATCGTCATTGACTACAATAGACAAATACCTCCTCTGAATTTCGGATGTGCTGTAGGTGATTCCCCTGTAAACATGACCTTCTTTTTCATTTCCTACTCCTGTAACATCCCAATAACTGAAAAAATTTACTTCTACCCCGTGCAAGGCCTCTTTGACTTCGTTAAATTTTGATTTACGAATGATTGCTTCAATTTTTTTCATTTTTTTATAAATTTAAATTAATCATTAGAATAAGACTTGACCCCAAAGGAAACCGCATCGATTCCCGCTTCTTCCTCATCGGCTGTGATTCTGATTCCTACAGTAGCTTTTAATAGTTTCATTAATATAAAGGTAACGCTAAATGAAAATAATGCTATGGTCACCACACCCACAATTTGTGTGATCAAAAGCGAAAGACCACCTCCAAAGAATAATCCTCCCTCTGTGGCAAAAAGCCCAACAGCTAAAGTACCAAATAGTCCATTGACTCCATGAACCGCTACTGCTCCAACAGGATCGTCAACACTCATCTTATCAAAAAACAAAACGGCAACATCTACCAGTACCCCTGCAATAAGTCCAATGATAATAGCAGACATAGGGTCAACGACGTTACATCCTGCTGTGATAGATACCAATCCTGCCAAAATACCGTTGATTACCATGGTAATGTCAATTTTACCGTAGGAAAAGTAGGTGTAAAACATGGTGGCAATGCCCCCTGCTGCGGAAGCCAAAAAGGTATTGACAACAACCGACCCGATCAATTCCCAGTTGCCTACGGCTCCCAGTGAAGATCCGGGGTTGAATCCAAACCATCCAAACCACAAAATAAAAGCACCTACAGAGGCCAGAGGTAAGTTGTGACCCGGAATGGTATTGGGTTTACCGTCTTTGGAATATTTTCCTATTCTAGGACCTAAAACAATGGCAGCCGCTAAGGCAGAGAAACCTCCCATGGCGTGAACAGCTGCTGATCCCGCAAAATCATTGAAGCCTCTTACTGCCAACCAACCATTGGGATTCCAAACCCAATTCGCTACTATGGGATACATAAAGGCGCAGAAAAAAACAACCAAAATTGCATATCCCCAAAGTTTCATTCTCTCGGCCAAGGCTCCAGATACTATTGAAATGGCAGCCACCGCAAAACCCAGTTGAATAAACCAAAACAATTGATTGGACACTGTTAAATCCAGTCCCAAATCTTGTTGCATAATTCCAAAATCGAGTGCAAACCATCCGTTGGAGTTGCCATAAGCAATTCCAAACCCTACTGCAAAAAAGGCAATTCCTCCAAAAGTAATGTCGATGATTACTTTGGCAATAATGCTCATAGCGTTTTTGGATCTCACAAAACCGGCTTCTAATAATGCAAAACCCGCTTCCATAAAAAAGATCATAGCGGCACACAATGCAACCCAGACGGTGTTGATTGCAAAAATTTGTTCATTGATGATTTTGGTGTATTCTTCCATTGGTTTTTTAATTATTTCACTATAAATATAGTTAATATAATTTCAGAAAAAAGCTTCTCAAAATTTGCGGTAAAAAAGTTCGTAAAACAGGATTAAACCTTTAAGGCCCTATGGGTAGAAACTAGGGTAAGAAGGGTATTAAAAATGGATAAATTTGAAGTTACTCCAAGATTTCGTTGCCTCCCACCTTCATCTTATCAAATTTCAGATCGTCCAATCCTTGTTGGTCGAATGGATCTTCGATGTATTCTTGAATGTTGTAAAGTGCCATGAGGATGAACCCAATAATAATTGAGAAAAAGATGGAAACTATTAATTCTAAAAAATTACTTTTATCAAAACTGGCCAGAATATTGGAGTTGTAAACCAAAGGTGACAAATAAATAAAAACCAGACAATACATCCTTAAAGAGATGGGCGTAACATGAATTTTAAGGGTATTTAATTTTTCAACACATTCAAATAATTCATTTTTAACTCTAATGATACTGTCTTTTTCACGTTCATTGTATAGGCCCTTGTAACGCTCGAGTGTGTAAAAAATCTCTTTGCGCTTGTTTCTTATGTTTTCCATTTTCAATGGATTTTGTTCGGTCAAAATACTCAACAAGTCGTCTTGCAAGCTCAATAAACTTTTGAAAAAAGAGGTGTAATCTTCTTTTTTGGTTCCGTCAACAGCGCGAAAAAGATTGGTCAGTTCAATCATTTTGTTCCTAAAACTGTTAAATTCCCCTATGGCCTCTTGTCTTTTCTGATATGCACTGGTAATGGAAAAGACCAATGGGAAAACAATAGCAATACTGAGTATGCTAAAATCAATTTGAAGATTGAAATTGAATTTGTCATAGAAAAAATAAATGACCAAGGTTTCAATTACAATCAATATCATTCGAAAGTTAATGGCCGAATAAATTATTTTCATTTTCATTTTATTACTTCACTCTCATGAATACCAACTCAAAATTTGAAATTTCTGAACATAAATTAAGTTCATTCCATTGAATGGATGAGATTTTAGGTTAATTATTATTTGCTATGCAGTAGAAATGCAGTATTGATTTCACAGTTGTCTGAAAAATCTCTTTTTTTCAAATATTATTTACTATTATAATTTATTATAAGAACAGCAAATTACTAAATTTATTGTGCAATAAGGGTGTCTCTGTTCTACAATACAATCATTACTGATTTTTGGGGTGAAATTTATTCAAAAGAGATAGGAAGTCCTCGGTTGACTCCTTTTTTTTGAGCTAAGCCCAATATTTTACGAACCGTTGGAGCAACCTGATTGGTGAATAGCTGGTGTTCTTGAGCAATTTCCCCTTGGTGGGATATTCCTTTTCCAAAAGCGATAATCCACGTTTGGTCAGCTCCTTTGATGTCGATGCCGTGGCTGCGCCAAGTATCGATTGGATCAGTCCCTCTGCCGTGATCGGTCGTAATAATGAAGATGGTTTTGTTTCGGTAATATTCACTATTGTTGGTGTAATCCCACAAATCTTTAATCAGCGAATCCGTATTATTGGTAGATTTTAAATAGGATTCATAATCTCCATTATGAGCAAAATCATCGGTTTCACCATAGGAGATGTAGACCAGGTCAGGTTGGTGTTTTTGAAGATAAGCTTTGGCATATTGATGCGTGAATCCATCGAGCCTCACGGAGCGCCAAGGACTGGGAATTTGCGTTTGTAATTCGTTGAGTAATTTTTCTTCAGCAGTCAAAGGAAAATCGGTTGAGGGTTCAAACCCACAGTTGGTGTAAACTCCTGATCTCTCCTCATTGACAATAGAGTTGAATACATTCCAACTGCCAAAGGCAGCGACTTTAGAAGGTGAATTGGCGAGGGCAAATTGTTCTAAGACGGTTTGATTGGGATTGGGAATTTTGTCGTTGCTGTTGATGTTTTCATCATCGGCTTTACCAGTCAATATTTCATTGTATCCTGGATAAGAAAACCACATGCGATTGGTGAGGTTGACTTTGCTGCCCTTGATTCTATTGCCATAGATTTGACCGGTATTCACTACATGTGACCAAATAAAAGGCATTAATACTGATCTTCTTTCTTGAGGAGTATCTCTCCAGTAAGTGTCGTGAAGTGTTTTGGGATGTTTGACATATTTTTCGTTTTGGACGAGTAATTGATCCGCCCCAGTAAAGAGTTCTTGCCATCTCAATCCGTCCAAAGTGATTAAAAA
>JAYNHF010000035.1:13887-27283 GCA_038107695.1 Flavobacteriaceae bacterium
CTTTTGTATCGCTATTGGGAGCTTGAGAAAAAACCAAGTGGGAAATGCAAAGTAAAACACCTCCTACAATCAGGTGAAGATTGGTTGGAATTGTATTTAATTTTTTGGTTTTGGGCAACAATTTGAAACTCATTTTTTACTTTTTATTGTATCAAGTTAAGTCAAATGCCGAAAAGGACAAAACGATTGGTCAGGGTTTGTAGCAAAAAAACCCTCCTGTCGGGAGGGTTTTGATGATAATAAAGACCAGGTATTCTATTGATCGTTGTTTTTCATTGCAGCCGCCATGGCACCAGTAGCGTCAAAATAGTCTCTTACCTCATGAATTTGACCTTTGGCATTGAATTCGAAGGAATGATAGGCGTTTGTTGTGATGACGTTTCCATTGGCTGGATTTTTGGCCGTCCAAACTCCATAGGTTCTGACACTTCCATTGGCAACTCCCAATGAATCCGTTCCTGGGAGCCAAACCTCAGCATTGTATGTGATCTCGTCAAAATTATCCATCCAAGCTTTTCCAGCAGCCATAAATGCATCGTATTTACCAGGTTCAGATCCATAAAAAGGAGGGTAATGCGTTACGCCAGGACAAATCAGAGGAGTCTGTGCCTCTATGTCTTCTGTTAGAAACAGATCAAAGAATTTTTGTGCTGTAGCAAGGTTTTTGGTGTATTCTGGATTGGCATTAGATGTTGCGCTTTCAACCGCTTGATTGCAGGAAACACCCAATATCAAAAGACTTACTAATAATATTACTTTTTTCATTTTTGAAGGTTTAAAATATTGTATGATTTCAATATAAGGGTTTTTTCTTAGATATTAATTTATGCTCTAAACAATTCTCGTAATTCTGCTTGTGGAATTAATACAGATAAAAAAAGGAGTATCTAAAATGCACAGGACGTAAAATAAATCGATTACCTTTATATGTAATGATCGATGATTACGATAGTATGAAATGACAAATTAAAGTTAAGTCTTTGAAAATTTCTTCTGTGCCAACTGCATTAATAAGAAATACCAATTGATTGAGTCTCGAACCGAAATAAACATAAATAAGTTTTCATCAAAAATATGATTATGAATAAAGGACTATTGAGATTGATTGGAATTCAGGTGATTGTTTTAGGGCTTGTGTTGTCAGTTTTTGAGTTTTTAATTGACAATAGTGAGCTGGTCGTAGGTGCCGGGATAATTACCTTGATTGTCTCTGCTTTTTTGAAATCCTGAATCCATTAGACCCATCTCTCTATGACACCCCTGCATTTAGGTATTTTTGTAGCTGATGGTAAAGGGGTTTTAAAAATCCCAACAGCATAAGGTCACAAAGGACAATGGGATCCTCTGGGTCAAGGCTAAAAAATATCACTTGGCTTGTAGGTCTTTTGCCCAAGTGATTGTTGTGATTCAACCTCCTTGATCATTTTTTCAGCTAAGACAGCAACAGCCAGCGGTTTATGAGATTTTAGAAGCCCGATTTGGTTAAAGAATTTTAGGATTTTTAATCCTATTTTCTCTCCGTTTCTTATCAGATGGGGCGGTCTGATCAAAAATGGAGGCTGAAATATATGAATCCTCTTAAAGTTGAGTTCCTTTACTGCTTCCTCGAGAGCTCCTTTTATTTTTGGGTAAAAGAAAGGGGCGTTTTTATTTGACCCCAATGATGATACCAGTGAATAGGAAGTAACTCCGTTTTCTGATGCCATTTTAGCAAACTCATATTGATAGGTGAAATCTACCAAGTATTGCTGATCCTTACTTCCCGCATCCTTCAGGGTTGTCCCCAAGGCCGAAAAAAGAACATCTCCATTGACTAATGTTTTGTAGTCATTCAATCTTGAAAAATCGATTTGGTGAATGGTGAGCTTTTCGTGACTAAGATTGGGTTTTGTACGAACAAATGTGCTGACTTTACAATAATTGGAATCTTGTAATAATCGCTTTACTATTTGGTGTCCTGTAGCGCCTGTAGCTCCTAATACCAAAGCGTGTAACTTTTTCATTGTCCTTTTGTTTTGTTCGATCAATTCTGATTTGAGGAATGGAAGATCGTCCATCATGCGATTGGAATGACCAACATTGCTATTATTTAATCCTTAGGTTTCAGCCTACAGAGTTTAATCGGCGCTTTCTCGCCGTTAAGGTTTTTGTTCTAGGCTACAAGTAAGCAAAAAAAATCAATTGATGATCTTAAAAGTAGTCTTTCTGTTTTGTTGGTGATCCGCTTTGGAAACATTGATGAATTTATTGAAAATCATGCGTGCCTTGATCTCTCTTTTACTGAGTTTTTTAATGAACCTTAGGGCTTGTTTCTCAGTGTCGAATTGATTGATGATCAATGAATAGGATTGGTCTTTCCCTTGATAAACAATAGGATAGAATTCCGAAAATTGGGAGCTCATCTCAACGACTTTCTGTCGATCGATATTGCGATAGGCCTCAATTAAATAATCTGCAACTGTATTGCCTACTATGTGGCGCTCACCATAATCTTCAACCGATAAACGTTTTTTATCGATTCCTTGGTCTTGAGTGAGGTATTTAAAAATGGTTTTTGAGCGATTTTTTGCCAATTTTTCATTACTGCTAAAGCTTCCTCTGGCATCTGTCATTGAGCTAATTTTCAGACGAATATTTGGATCTTTAAGCATCAGTTTTGCAATTGAGTCCAAACGCGGTTGGTATTTTTCGATCAAATTAAACCTTGCAAAATCGTAGTAGATCGGCCTCAGAATTATTTCAGATTCAAGTCTTTTGAGGTTGACTACAATGGGCTCTGAGGTGCGAAATCCGTCGGTGATTCGGTAAGTAAAAGAATCGTTCTTTGAGGTTTCATCCTCGGTGAAATAGTTAAAAGTCCCATCCAAATTCAGTTCTACTTTTCCTTTTCGTGGGCCATCGACCAGGATGGTTTTTGGAGGGTTTAGGAAAGGTAGGGGCTTCTGTGCCAAGGAATCATTGACCAGAATACTGTTTCGCTCCTCTACACCAGGAACAAAGGAGGCGTACTCATATAGATCAGCATTTCCACTTAAATCTTTGAATCGTATCACGTAGGAGTTGTCCAAAGTATCCTTTTTTCGATTGGAGGAGAAAAAACCCAACTGTAAAGAGTCTATTAAAGAAAAGGAAAAATCATCGGATCGGCTATTGATGGGGCTGGGCAAAAGAATGGGAGCGGAGAATTGTCCCTCCTCCATTTTGGAATAATACACATCATAGTTGCCCATACCTCCCTCTCGGTTGGAGGCAAAAAACAATAGATTTTTAAACACATAAGGAAATGCTTCATTGGCTGCAGAATTGACTTGAGGTAGCTTTTGAACCGTAGAAAATTTTCCTAAGGAATCCCTTTTACTGAAGTAAAGATCGAAGTCATTGTTCTCCCCTTGATTGCTTGAAAAATACAAGATGTTGTTTTTGGTGTCCATGCTTGGATGCATAAAAGAGTCCTCAACATCGCCTAAGTCCAACTTATTGGGAGTCCCGGAAATGTTCTCATCAAA
This sequence comes from Flavobacteriaceae bacterium, assembly GCA_038107695.1. Lineage (GTDB taxonomy): Bacteria > Bacteroidota > Bacteroidia > Flavobacteriales > Flavobacteriaceae > UBA8316. Next base: position 17,394 of record JAYNHF010000035.1, read on the forward strand.
AGCCACACTGTAAATGCTCAGATTAAGTTTTCGGTCTTTGGTGATTTTTTTGGAACTTCTGGTGAAATAAAGAATGTTGTTTTTTGAATCGAAAGTAGCGGGTCCTTCTTGAAAAACCGTATTGATGCTTTTTCCCAGCAGTTTCTTGTTTGTTATTTCGAAAGGGGGTTGGGTAGAAAACTGTATGCGTTGAAGATTAAAAATAAAATCTGATTGGTTTTTTCTAAACTTTCTGGGGAGTTTGTTGATGTCTTGTTTTTCAGAACTTACCAAAATCAACTCTCCACTTTCAGCGTTCCCCTTGATCCATAGGGGGCTAAAAACACTTTCATTATCATCTATTTTCAATTCAAATACTTCGATCGGAGACGCCAAATCTTGTGCCCAATGAGATGGAACTATTCCAATCCCCAATGCAACCATTATGTAAAAAGAAAATCTAGTCATGTTAAAAGTATCTTGGTGAATCGATCAATGCTTTTTCCTTGTTAAAGAGTTTGAAGCGTAAGATTATTTCATGTGTTCCGTCGTTGTAGATCCCCGTTTTATTTCCCAATGAGTAACTGTAGGCATAGCTTACCATGAGGTTTTTGGAGATATTAAGCCCAAAAATCCCTCCAAATCCTCCACCTGTTTCCTCTGATGGAGAGAGGTTTTTGTAGGTTGATCTGAGGTTGGCACCCAACCAAAATTGATCTCTAAAAATAAACAGATTTGAAATGTCTATGTTGACGGGCACTCCTCGAGTCATTTTTGCAAGTACACTTGGGCGTAATTTAATGTCTCGAGTTAAATTGACTAAAATCCCTGAAGTAAGATAGAAGTGACTTTTTTGACCCAGGAGTTTGTCCTGTAGAAAATAGGGTACGGAAAGACCCAAGTAAAATTTTGGAGTGTAATAGTATAAGCCCGTACCAATGTTAGGCTTTAAGCCCGTAGATTCGTTATTGAACATAGGGTCATTGATCTGGTCAAGATTCAGATCATTGGTATCAAGGTTGTATGAATTGAGACTTAGTTTCATTCCAAGCGATAGGATATTACCGCTTCCATTGAGAATCAAATGATAGGCAAGGTCGGCTGCAAATGAATTATTTCTGATGGGACCAATTTTATCATTGATCGCAGTAATACCATAGGCCAATCTTTTGGATTGAACAGGAGTACAGAAGGATAATGCTTGAGAAACAGGTGCACCGTCAAATCCTACCCACTGGTTGCGTTGTAAAATATTGAGTGAATAGGCTTGTGTTGAACCTATGTACCCAGGATTGAAAAGTTGGGTGTTGAACATGTAGTGATTGTACATGGACTCTTGTTGTGCCAGTAAGCTCACGGAAAACAGTAACCAATATGTAAATAATATTTTTTTCAACTATTCATTTTTTAAGTAAATGTATCCCGTAATGGGTTCCTCATTATCGAGTTCTAACAAATAGAAATAAACTCCGTTGGGCAGGGTATTTTCTCCACCAAATCCAGCGATGTAAGAAGATCCATCCCAGTCATTCTGGTAATTTGTTTTTTCGTAAACCTTGGTTTCCCATCGGTTGTAAATGGACAATCGATTGGTTCTGTAATTATCAAGTCCTTTGATCACCCAAGTATCATTAAACCCGTCTCCATTGGGGGAGAATGCTTTGGGGATAGACAGCGGAGTGAATACAAGAGTGCTTGGATTAGACTCTACGACATCACCACAAATAAAGCAAGGAGAGAAAGCAACCATTCTGTATCGCCAACCATTCATATCGGTATTGGGGTTTAAGATGATCAAACGATTGGATTGTGTCCCTAGATACTCAGGACCATTGATGATGTTTTCCCATTGCTTGGCTCTAGAAGCGGGTCCTGCAGTCCCTTTATCCACCTGCCATTGGTAACTGATCGCCCCCAATGATCTGGCTTGGGATTCGAGGATAATGTTTGATCTATTAGTAAGGTTTACTGAACTCGCAGGATCTAGTATGATCTCAACTTGTGAACCTTGCTCCAAGAAATCTAAAATACCATTGCCATCGGAATCAGCGGGTATTGAATAACCATTATCAGAAATCACTTGCCCTACTTCGTTAAAGCTTATGCCTTGATTGTTGCCCAGAATTGAATCTCCATCATTATCGACAAAACCTGCTTCGATCACGTCAGGACAACCATCGTTGTCACTGTCTGGATCAAGATAATTGGGAATCCCATCCCCATCAAAATCTTCATTTCCATTGGGTGATTCAATAAGATCGTTGATTCCATCATTGTCATCATCTATGTCTTTGTTGCTTCCCACGCCGTCACCGTCAGGATCTTCCCATTCCGTTCCATCGTTGGGGAATTCATCCTCTTCATCTGGCACACCGTCGCCATCACTGTCCCCCTCGGTAGGAGTAGTGGTGGTTGAAGTTGAGGTAGTAGAAGTTGAGGTTTCTGTTTCCTCGGGTTGTGGTTCAACGGGAGGGGTACAAGTATTACAAACCCCATCATCATCACAATCCAAAAGTTTCCAAGCCGCAGAGGTATTGGTCAGGATCAGATTCGCTTCATTGTAATCACAAGGATCATTAACATCAGTGTTGTCAATAGCCTCCACGTCATTGGGTACACTGTCCCCGTCGCAATCCTCCGTGGAGTCAACACTCATTGTTATGTCTGCCGCATTAAAGCTACAGGCGTTGTTGGGATCAGTTCCGTTGAGAACTTCTGTTTCATCAGAAACGCCATCTCCATCACAATCTTTTTCCGCCACTGCAATTCGGTCAATACTGGCCGGGTTAAGATCACACGAATCGAAGGGATCAGTATTGTCTAAAGATTCATTTGCATTGGAAACCCCGTCCCCATCACAATCAAGATTAGAGGTTACTGTTACAGTGATACTATCATAAATAAAGTCACAACTAAATATTGGGTTAGAGTTGTCTGTTAGTTCATCGGCGTTGGTAACTCCATCCCCATCACAATCTAGGTTATTCCAAGCAGTTGATGAAGGAACTGTTTGAGATTCATAAATAAAATTACATGGATCTAACGGATCAGTAAAATCATCACTTTCATCCCCATTGGTTACTCCATCACCATCACAATCGGCCAAATTCCAAGTTGCAGATACTAATGTACTACTTACACTTGTAGATAAATAACTGCATACCTCTTTGGGATTGGTACCATCGGTGATCTCGTCCCCATTGGTTACTCCATCACCGTCACAGTCTAATGTAGCCCAAAGGGCAACAGTGGCTGTTGATTGACTAGAGAAAACAAAATCACAAATGTCATTTGCGTCAGTACCATCAATTTCTTCATCAGCATCTAGAACACCATCGCCATCGCAATCTTTTGGAGTAGTAGGTGCAATGGTTATGCCTGCATCGCTAAAGCTACATTCGTCTTTGGGGTCGGTACCATCGTTTTGCTCTTGTTGATTGGTTACTCCGTCTCCGTCACAATCTGAGGTAGAGGTAACAGAAACAGTAATACTCGCAGTTGTAAAGCTGCAATCGTCATGGTAATCGGTTGTTCCTTTTTCGGTTCCATTAATAACCCCATCCCCATCACAGTCTAATGCATCCCATGTAGCCGTTACACCAGCAACATTGAAATTAGCATCTAAATAATCACATGAAGCTTTTGGATCTGTGCCGTCTATTAATTCTTGAGCGTTAGGAACACTATCTCCGTCACAGTCTAATGTAGTAGAAACAGATCCCGTAATATTTTCAGTGATGAAATCACAGGGTGAACTGGTACCTGTACCATCTGTTACTTCTTGTTCGTTGGTCACCCCATCTCCATCACAATCGGATTGGTTCCAGGTCAAGCCCACATCGGCAAGCACTTGGTTGGCAACTAGGTAATCACAAGCATCTTTTGGATCGGTACCATCGCTATTTTCCTGATTGTTGGTGACACCATCTTGATCGCAATCGGCATCCTGCCATGTTGCGGTGACACTGGCCACATTAAAGTTCGCCAAGGTATAACTACAGGTATCTGTTGGACTTGTCCCATCAGTGACTTCTTGTCCATTGGTTACACTATCTCCATCACAATCCGCGGCATTCCATGTGGCTCCCACATTTGCAATTACTTGATTTGTTGGATTGTAACTACAGGTGTCTTTTGGATCAGTTCCATCGGTAAGCTCTTGGCCGTTTGTCACCCCATCCTGGTCACAGTCAAGATCCCTCCATTCCGTTGATTGATTAAGGGTAAGGTTGTCAGCTGTATAACTACATCCATCGGACGGATCAGTGCCATCGGTATGTTCTTGACCATTGGTAACCCCATCGCCATCACAATCAGCAGCATTCCAATCAGCACTTGGTGATACTGTTTGACTGGCTAGTGTAAATGAACACACACTTGCCCAGTCAGTACCATCATTAACTTCTTGACCGTTAGTTACTCCATCGCCGTCACAATCTGCGGAATTCCATGTACCAGTTACTAAAGTTAGAGAAACACTAGTGGACACATAACTACATACATCATCTGGATCAGTTCCATCCAATGCCTCCCTATCATTTCCTACGCCATCTCCATCACAATCATTGGTTGCACTGACAGTCAATGAAATCGAGCTGTATGTATAATTACATGCGTTTTGTGGATTGGTACCATCATTTACTTCATTTCCGTTGGTGACCCCATCGCCATCACAATCAATTCCTTGCCAAAAAGGTGTAGTTGCATTAATGTCCTGGTTTGGACCCCATACGCATGCACCATTTGGTGATAAGTCATTGGGATCATCCGCTCCAACACTTCCATCACCATCACAATCGATAGTTGTTATAGGAGTAAGAGTACGAGAATTGTTATCTCCATCACAAGAGTCAAATACATCTGTGCCATCAGTATTTTCATCTTCATTTGTAATTCCATCCCCATCACAATCCGCATTTCTCCATGCATCTTGCACATTTCCAATTACTGGTGCTTGTGAAGTAGGGTCATAGGAACAAACGTTATTAGGATCGGTTTCATCGATAATTTCTTGATTATTAGTAACCCCATCTCCATCACAATCCGCATTTTTCCAAGCATTGGTTGCTTTACTTGCATCTTGACTATTGACTACATAATCACAGAGATCGTTGGGATCTGTACCGTCAATGTTTTCGGTAATATCAGGTACACCATCTCCATCTGTATCTGGACACTCAATTATTTGTACCGAAGTAGCTATTGTAATTGGACAAGTCCCTTGGGTCGTGTATGAAACCGTATAGGTGCCACTAGTAGAAGCACTAACATCAATCGCACCAGTAGCGGTGTTGATCACAAGACCTACCGTTGATGAATAAGTTCCTGTGGCGTATCCTGTGACTGTGGGTGTTGGATCACTCTCTAAAGGACAATAAGTTGCAGAACCATAAGATATAGTTGCTGAATCTTGAGCAGTAATTGTAAGCTCAAATCCGGCTGTATTCGTACAGGTTCCAGCGGTAGTATAGGTTACAGTGTAGGTTCCTGGTGTTGATCCGTCCAGGTCAATTGTACCGGAACTTGTATTGGTAAAGACAAGTCCAGCAGTCGAGCTGAAAGTTCCACCAGTGAGACCTGTTATTGTTGCACTGGGGTCAGAATCGGCAGTACAATAATTTGATTGAGCATAACCAAATGAGGCATCATCTAATGCATTTATTGTAATGGTTGCTGTAGCGGTATTGGTACACGTTCCAGCAGTGGTGTAGGTAACTGTATAGGTTCCAGGCGTAGAAAGTGCAATATTTATTAGCCCTGTTGAAGCATTCATGTACAGACTTGCAGGGGAGGTAAATGTTCCTCCTGGAGTTGTAATTGTTGGTGACACATTACTACTTCCTTTACAGTAACTACTACTGCTGAAAGTAAAGCTAGCATCGTCAAGTGGTGTAATAGTGATTGTTCTACTTGAGGTCGATGGACAGGTTGAAGAGGTAGTATAAGTTATTACATGATCTCCTACAGAGGAAGAAGAAATATCAATCGCGCCTGTAGTAGCATTGACCGTAATACTAGCTGAACCTGAGAAGGTACCTGAAACGGTAGCAATATTTAAGGGTGTAGGATCACTTTCATTAACACAATAGCTGTATTTAGAGTAACTGAAGTATGGGTCGTCAGCAGGGCTTAAAATTATGGTCGTAGTTGCTGTATTGATACATAAATTGTTTACTGTATAGGAAACCGTATATGTTCCCGAAGCACTTGCAGATAGGTTGATTTCTCCTGTTGAGGGATTTATGGTTAGTCCTGCAGGGGCTTCCCAAACCCCTCCGCTGAGTCCAGTGATGGTTGGAAAAGGATTGTCACAATTCAGTGTATAATTGGATCTGGGGAAACTGAATGATGCATCATCTTTTTCAGCGATTTGAATAATTTCAGAGGTGGTTACAGTACACGTCCCACCCGTTGTATAACTAACAGTATACGTTCCAGAAACAGAAGCCGAGAGGTCAATTTCACCAGTTGAAGAACTTACAAAACTTAGCCCTGCAGTTGAGATAAAAGTTCCTCCAGTAAATTCTAATATTGTTGGTGTAGGATTAGTATCTCCTTTACAATATAGTAATGAGCCGTAAGAGAAGGTTCCATCATCCTGAGCAACAATTGTTATATTAAAACTACCTGTATTAGAGCAGGTTCCTGCAGTGGTATAAGTAACGGTATAACTACCTGGCGAGGAGGCCGACAGATCAATTGTCCCACTAGCTGTGTCTAATGATAGACTGGCTGTAGAGCTAAATACCCCACCTGATAATCCGGTGATCGTCGGTGTTGGATCTGTTCCTCCAACGCAGTATGTTGGACTATCATAGTTAAAGTCAGCGCTATCAAGAGGGTTGATTGTAATCTCAAATGAACTGGTATTGGTACAAGTACCTGAGGTGGTATAGGTAACAGTATAGGTCCCTGGTATTGATCCGTCAAGATCAATAGTTCCTGAAGAAGTATTTGTAAACACTAAACCTGATATTGAAGAGAAGGTTCCTGAGGTAATACCCGTAATAATCGCACTTGGATCAGTTTCATTAACGCAGTATGCCGCTTTGGTATAACTAAAGCTAGCATCATCCAAATCATTTATTGTAATAGTAACCGATGAGCTTTGAGGACAATTTCCAGCAGTTGTAAATGTTACTGTATATGAGCCTACAGTAGAAGCCGAAATGTCAATAATACCCGTGGCTGAGCTTGTAAAAGTAAGGCCACTTCCAGCAGTAAAGTTTCCACCAATGAGGGTTTGTGAGGCGGTAAGGGTCGGTATCGGATCTGTATCAGATACACAATACGATGCGCTAGGATAGGAGAAGCTCGCGTTATCAAGAGGGTAAATTGTTACTTCCACTGAAGAGGTATCAGTACAGGTTCCTGCAGTAGTATAAGTAACAGTGTAGGTCCCTGGAGATGAGGTTGAAGTTGTTATCTCCCCTGTAGCAGCATTTAAAGTTAAACTTGCAGATGAGCTAAATGTTCCCCCCGGAGTGGTTATAGCAGGAATTGGGTTTGAATCATTAACGCAGTATGTAGCACTATCATAAGAAAAAGTTGGATCGTCTTGACCAATGATTTGAAGCGTAGTAGTCACGGTGGAAGGACAGCCCCCAACTGTTGAATTAAAAGTAATTACATAGGTATTAGATGCTGAAGCTGAAAGATCAATAGTTCCAGAACTTGAATTTGAAAAGACAAGTCCAGTAGGGGAGGCCGTGAAAGTGCCTGTGGGCGATATTGTACCAGAAATTACCCCTGAGACTGTAAAACTAAGCGTGGGTGTCGGATCAGTTCCAGAGGTACAATAATATGGAATTCCATCAGAATTCAATGGAGCCGTATAAGCAGTAGCTAAAGCTGGGCCGTCTTCAAGATAATCTCTTACAGAATTTCCGTTAATATCCAAAAGAGTGTTACTGGCGGTGTAGGCATCAGTTCCTATTGTAATTGGTCCCTGGTTGTCATTTATTCTTCTTCCCTCATCATCCACAACTATTGAGGATGTCCCCAGGAAGTATCCTGCCTCCTCACTGTCTAAGCAGCCATCATTATCACTATCGGTATCCAGGTGATTGGGCACACCATCGCCATCCGCATCATCGTCAGGAATGCCATCTCCGTCAGTGTCTGTACCTTCATCTGTATCTAATATTCCGTCATTATCGTCATCTAAATCATCCTCATCCGCTATACCGTCCTGATCTTTATCTGGAAGAACAATTAGGTTAAATGTATGGGTAGAAGAACAAGTACCGTCAGATGCCGTCACTTCAATAACTGCATTTCCTCCCTCTGTAGCATCATTTATGTCAACTGTCAGAGTCGAGCTAGAGATGCTTACTGTGGCTAAACCATTTTCTGACTGGAAGGTTACAGAGGCTGTGTATTCTAAAATGTCGTTTGAGTTCGGGTCGGTAAATACATTTGAAAGATCAAATGTCGGGTCTATTTGAGGGGTTGCAGTAGTGCTTCTCTGGTGCTCTGAGGTATGGGCAATATTTCGAATTTCTTTATTTGTTAGAGCACTATCAAATACTCTCATTTCATCATACATGTACTGATTATTTGGACCTGTATAATCTCCAAAAAACAGAAAGTCTGTAGTACTAAAATCTCCTGTGAATTTATCATTACCATATAACTCCCCATCAATATATAGTCTAGCATTCTGGTTGTTAAAGTCAATGGTGTAAGCTAGATGATGCCACTTATTTTCTGTGTCAAGTAACGTTTTATTTATTGCATCCTCATCATTAATTATTCGAGATTGACCTCCGGCTGAATCTCCATTAAAATGTATTGTTCTTGAAGATGAAGAACTTCTTATAGAAACAAATGTTCTAAGTTTTGGGTTTGTAGTTATACCCCCTATACCATTTGCATTAGCCCACCAAACAAGGTCCAGATAGTTAAAACCTGAACCGTTAAATCCAGAATTTATTTCTTTTATTTTAACCCATGTACTAACTGATAGTCCTGTTGCACCTGAAAAAGCTTGATTAAAATCAACTGAAGCATGGTCCCCCGCCTGTTTAAATAATATAGACTGTCCTTTGAAAGTAGAACTTACACCCTGAGATTGTTGGTTTTCATATGTTGCACCGCTTGTTATAGTTAAATGATAGCTTCCAATAGAGTCTTCTCCGTCACCCTCAAACTCATAAAAAGCAATTTGGGATGAAGGAATAGTAGATGGATAACCAATTGGGTTTTCCACATAGGGACACCCCTGAATTTTTAGGGTTGTAGTAACAGGTATTGAACATGTTGCCGATGGAGTATAGGTAATTTCATAAGTGCCTAATGTTGATGAAACTAGATTTATTTCTCCTGTGGAGGTACTCGTAAAGGATAGACCTGTAGGAGAAGCGGTGAATGTTCCCGTAACATGACCCGTAAAAGTGGTCGGGGAGGTTGTTCCTTGATTATTAAATACAAAATTACCATTTGTATCGGTAGTAGTGGATGTATAAGCAATTGTCGCTGTTACTGAAGCTGTTATTTCAAGAGTAGTTGTGGCCGTAATACTAGAGCCGCACTCTATTACTGTATAGCTTACTGTATAGCTTCCCGGAGTAGATGCAGAAATATCGATCTCTCCAGTGCTACTGCTTACCAGTGAGAGCCCCGTTGGCACAGTAAAACTACCACCTGACTGTCCTGTAATAGTTGGGGTAACATTAGAAGAAGAAGCGCAATAAGGTGTACTAGGATAACTAAAGTCTGCGTTTAGTGCCGCCGTTATGGTTACTTCAAAACTAGCAGGGGTGCCACATATTGATGATGAGCTTCCTCCACCGGTTAGTCCATTTATGTTTATGGTTTTAATATCATCCTGTGTTAAAGAACCATAAGAAGAAGCCCTTAACCAAGTGGAGTTGTCACCTGAGGTAACCCTATTTCTAATACCATTGTTA
>JAYNHF010000036.1:0-26158 GCA_038107695.1 Flavobacteriaceae bacterium
AAGCCCTCTACAGAACAGGTATTGCTGTGGGCGACTATCCCGTGGACCATCACCATGCCAGCCACCCCAATCCTGCCAACTTGCCTGAGCTTCATTTTTATCCCGTTCCTTCTTACAGTCTGCCCATGGGGTGTTTACTCCCCAAGGGAATGGATAACTTTATTGTCGCTGAAAAATCAATATCCGTTACCAATATTGTCAATGGTACTACCCGATTACAACCAGTAGTAATGCAGATAGGACAAGCTGCAGGTGTTTTGGCTGCATTGAGTATCAAAGGAGATATTTCCCCTAAATCAGTTGATTTGAGGGAAGTACAAAATCAATTGTTAGCGCAGGGTGGGTATCTTTTACCTTATCTAGATGTAACCAAAAATCATCCTCGTTTTAAGGTGTATCAACGCATAGGTGCAACGGGAATTTTAAGAGGTACTGGAATGAATGTGGGATGGGAAAATCAAACTTGGTTTTTCCCTGATCAGAAAATGTCTCCAAAAGATTTGGATCATGCATTATCCATTTTCAATAAAATTAAAAGTATTAAGAACCCTAAATCTCTAAAAAATATAGATATGATAGAGTGGTTTAAGAAATTAAATTTGGTTTTCTCGCCTGAAAACTCAACTCCCCATTGGCTTACTAATATTCAAAACTTTCAAGACTTTATTCAGAGTGAAATCACAGCTCATGAAAATATTAATCGTGGAGATTTTGCCTTGGTAATAGATGAATTGATTGACCCTTTTCACAGTTGGCCTATTGATCATTATGGAAAGTTTGTTTTGAAGTAAATTGATATTTCATCAATAACTAATTGTCCTTTTTTGTTTGATGAAAAGACCCCATTTTGTTTTACTATTTTTGTATAATATAATAACCCAATGAAAAACAACCAACAAAGGAGGCAGGCCTTAGTTTATCATGCCAAGCCTAAGCCAGGAAAAACGGAGGTGGTACCCACCAAAAGCTACCGAACTCAGCGTGATTTGGCACTTGCCTACTCTCCTGGGGTGGCCATTCCTTGTCAGGAAATCGAAAAGAGACTTGAAAACGTTTACAAATATACCAACAAGGGAAATTTAGTAGCAGTTATCTCTAACGGAACTGCCGTGTTAGGTTTGGGAGATATCGGACCTGAAGCTTCAAAACCTGTGATGGAGGGGAAAGCATTATTATTTAAAATATTTGCAGATATTGATGTTTTTGATATTGAAATCAATGAAAAAGACCCCGAGAAATTCATTCAAACAGTAAAAGCTATTGCTCCGACATTTGGAGGGATTAACCTCGAGGATATTAAAGCTCCCGAAGCTTTTGAAATAGAAAACAGACTCAAGGAAGAGCTTAGTATTCCCCTGATGCATGATGATCAACACGGTACCGCTATCATTTCGTGTGCCGCATTGATCAATGCCTTGGAGTTGACAGACAAAATGATAGATCAAGCTAAAATTGTTATTTCTGGTGCGGGAGCAGCAGCCATATCTTGTACCCGTCTGTACCAATCTTTTGGTGCCAAAAAAGAAAATATCGTCATGTTGGATAGCAAGGGGGTCATCAGGAAATCTCGACCAAAATTGAGTTCTCAAAAAGCAGAATTTGCTACGGAAAGGGAAATCGATACACTTGCACAAGCAATGAAAAATGCCGATGTTTTTATCGGTTTGTCACAACCCAATATTTTGGATGAACAAATGTTATTGTCTATGGCAAAAAATCCTATTGTATTTGCCATGGCCAATCCTACTCCAGAAATTGATTATGATTTGGCTTGTAAAACCCGTGATGATATCATCATGGCTACGGGTAGATCAGACCATCCCAATCAGGTAAATAATGTTTTGGGATTTCCATTTATTTTTCGTGGAGCTTTGGATGTGCGAGCCAAAAAAGTCAATGAACCCATGAAAATGGCCGCTGTCGAAGCACTGGCTCGACTGGCCAAACAGCCTGTACCTGAACAGGTAAACATAGCCTATGAGGAAACCAAGTTGAATTTTGGTAAAGATTACATCATTCCTAAACCCTTTGATCCTCGTTTGATTGTAGAAGTTCCCGTAGCAGTAGCAAAGGCTGCAATAGATTCTGGAGTAGCCCAAGAGCCCATCGAAGATTGGGAAAAATACGAAGCCGAATTGGCTGAGCGACTCGGAGGGCATCAAAAAATTCTGAGAATGATTCACGATAGGGCCAAATCCGACCCCAAACGTATCGTATTTGCTGAAGCAGACCAATTGGATGTTATTAAAGCAGCCCAAATCATTTTCGAAGAAAAAATAGGGATTCCCATCTTGTTAGGGAATAAAGAAACCATACAGAATCTGATGGAATCTATTGATTTTGAGAGTGATGTAACCATTATTGACCCAAAAAATGAGGAACACATCAAAAGCAGGCAGCTTTACGCCAAAGCTTTTTGGGAGACTCAAAAGAGAAGAGGAAAAACCCTTTACGAGTGCGATAGCCTTTTAAAGGAACGAAATTATTACGCTGCAATGATGGTTAAGGAGGGGGATGCAGACAGTATGCTCTCAGGTTTTTCAAGGAAATATCCCGCTGTGGTCAAACCCATTTTGGAGGTGATGGGTAAAGCCAAAGGAGTGGACCGTGTTGCGGCAACCAATCTTATGCTCACCAAGAGGGGAATGCTTTTTTTGTCTGACACTTCTATCAATGTCGATCCTTCAGCCAAAGAATTGGCGAAAATAGCTTTTATGACAGCCCAGACTGTAAAAATGTTTGGAGTGGAACCTGTTGTGGCACTACTGTCTTACAATAACTTTGGTTCTTCTCCATTTCCACAGGCCAAAAAAGTATCCCAAGCTGTTAGCCTAATCCACAGAAGTTATCCCGATCTTGTTGCCGATGGGCCTGTCCAATCTGACTTTGCTCTGAATAACGAAATGTTGGGAGAGCGTTTTCCCTTTTCTTCTCTAAACAACAGAAAGGTCAATACTTTAATTTTACCCAATCTTGATTCGGCCAATATCGCCTATAAAATCATTAAAGAAATAGACAACACACTATCGATAGGTCCAATATTGATGGGTCTCAAGGAGTCAGCCCACATTTTACAATTGGGAGCTTCTGTCGATGAAATTGTAAATATGGCGGCCATAGCAGCCATTGATGCTCAGGAAAAATTAAAATCAACTAGATGATCACACAAATCAAAGGAAAACTCGTAGAAAAAAATCCAACTCAATTGGTTGTAGATTGCAATGGCATTGGTTATGAAATCAACATTTCTCTAAATACTTTTTCAAGCCTTACGTCGGACGAAAACATTAAACTTTATACACATCTACAGGTTAGGGAGGACGCTCATATATTATACGGTTTCTCTACTGTTTTGGAGCGGGCTGTTTTCAGATTGCTAATTTCTGTTTCTGGAATAGGAACGAGCACCGCAAGAACAATGCTTTCTTCACTCACACCTTCAGAAATTCAGCATGCTATTAGCTCCGAAGATGTTCCCGTTATACAAGGAGTGAAGGGAATTGGATTGAAGACTGCCCAGCGGGTAATTATTGAACTTAAAGACAAGATCAGAACCTTACAAGGAGGTGAAGAAATTCCAGTTCACAAAAGCAATACAATCAAAGAAGAAACGTTATCAGCATTAGAGGTTCTTGGCTATTCAAGAAAAGTCTCTGAAAAAGTTGTTGATAATCTGATTCAAGGCAATCCTGACAAAACAGTCGAGGATTTGATCAAGGGTGCCTTGAACAAACTTTAAATCTATTTGATCTGTAAAAATAAAGACAAATACTTAAGTGTAAACAATGTTCTTTTTGCCCTTCTATTAGTATGTAGCTTTTCGTTGTGGGGTCAAGAGGAGAGTAGCTACGACTTGGCCAAATCTAAGTTGACTCAATCCTCTAGTATTAGCTCCAAATACACGTATGACCCTGAAACGGATATGTATTTATATACTCAAACCATTGAGGGTTATCCTGTAAATGCACCTTTGGTAATGACTCCCAAAGAATTTGAAGCAATGGTTTTGGCAGAACAAATGAAAGGGTATTTTCAGGAAAAAATTTCTGCCCTCAGTGGCAATTCCGAAAACCTGAGTGAGACTCAAAAAAACCTCCTTCCAGAGGTGTATGTTAACAGTAAATTTTTTCAGTCTATTTTTGGAAGTAATGTAATTGACATTGTCCCCCAAGGTTCCGTTGGGATAGATTTGGGAGTTCGATACCAGAAAAATGACAACCCAGCAGCCTCCCCACGTAACCGACGAAGCTTTGGTTTTGATTTTGACCAACGAATCAGTCTGAGTTTGTTGGGGAAAATTGGAGACAGGTTACAAATTATCGCCAATTACGATACGGAATCTACATTCGATTTTCAGAATTTAGTAAAAATCGAATTTAATCCACCTCAGTTGGCCAATGCCTCCGATATCATCCCGGAATCCGTAAACGCACAAGGAGAAGGATTCAAATCAAGAGCCCAAAACCTTCTTTCCAAAACAGATGATATTACTCAAAAAGCATTGGGGGTTCAGCAAAAAATTGGAGATTTTCAGAGTACCTATGATGAAGCACGGCAAAAAATTCTCAACCTCAAATCCAAAGCCAACAACCTTTCCGCTCAAAACTTGATGGGCATTGGCAACAATGTGACCGACTATCTCAATGGCAAAGTAACCGAAGATGCGATTTTACAAAACATAAGTATCGGAAATATTAGCATGCCTCTCAATAGTAATCTCATACAAGGGGCACAGAGTCTTTTTGGAGTAAGAACGGATCTTAAATTTGGAAAAACAACCATTTCAGCTGTATTCTCTGAACAAAGATCTCAGTCCCAAAATGTTGTGGCTCAGGGAGGCGGAACACTTCAGGAATTTGATATTTTTGCTTTGGACTACGAAGAAGATAGGCATTATTTCTTAGCACAGTATTTTAGAGATCATTACGATCAATTTCTTGTTAACTATCCTTACATCAATTCTCCTGTTCAGATCACAAGAATCGAGGTATGGATTACCAATAGAGGTTCTCAAACCAGAAATATCAGAAACATTGTAGGTTTTCAAGATTTGGGTGAAAGTGATCCAAGCAAAACCATGCTGGACGATAGAATCCCCAATTTTTTTAATGGAAAAGGATTTTCAAGTCCACCCAATAATGGAAACAATCGACTGAATCCTGAAGCCATCGACAGGGGAGGAATTTTGACTGGAGACATTCGAGATATTGCTTCTATTTCTCGTTCATTTGGATCGCATAACAATGCCGTCAATGAAGGATTTGACTATGCTGTTCTGGAGAGTGCTCGTAAACTTAATGAAAATGAATACAAACTACATCCCCAGCTAGGATACATATCTCTCAACCAAAGATTGAGCAATGACGAGGTTTTGGCAGTTGCTTTTCAATTTACCTATCGAGGGGAGATCTTCCAGGTGGGAGAATTTGCCAATGGCAGCGTTGAAACTACCTCTGTTACGCAAAACCCAATTGCAGAATCTCAAGCCGTTAACAACAACAATCTTGTGGTCAAACTTCTCAAAAGTAATATCACTGATGTTCGTCAACCCATATGGGATTTAATGATGAAAAATATTTACAATACTGGTGCTTTTCAGCTTGCTGAAGAAAATTTCAGACTCAACATTCTATATTCAGATCCTTCCCCCATTAATTATTTATCTCCTGTTGACAAATCCATTTGGCCCGAGCAAATGGACAACAGAATACTGTTGAATACCTTTAACTTAGACAAACTCAATTTTTATCAGGATCCGCAACCCGAAGGAGATGGATTTTTCGATTATATCCCTGGAGTCACCATAGAACCTCAATATGGAAGGATAATTTTCCCTAATGTAGAACCCTTTGGAGAATATCTCTTTGAGCTTTTGGACGATCCCAATTCTCAACGAGAACAGTATAAAAATACAGAAACCTATAATGCCAATCAACAAAGATATGTTTTCAATGAGATGTATATTAAAACCAAAGCAGCCGCTTTGGAGACCACCGAAAAAAACAAATTTCAATTAAAAGGACGTTACAAATCCGAGGGAGGGGATGGAATTCCCATTGGAGCTTTTAACGTTCCACGTGGTTCGGTCAAGGTCACTGCTGGAGGAAGAGTACTGCGTGAAGGTCTCGATTACACCGTAAATTATGCCATCGGAAGAGTGAAAATTTTAGACCCAGCCTTGCAAGCTTCCAATATTCCTATTAACATATCGGTAGAAAACAATTCTTTTTTTAATCAACAAAACAAAAGGTTTTCTGGTTTCAATATTGTTCATCAAGTGAATGAAAATGTTGTATTTGGAGGGACATTATTAAACTTGAGCGAAAATCCACTTACCCAGAAAGCTAATTATGGAACAGAACCTGTCAACAACACCATGATTGGCTTTAACACGAACTTTTCCACAGAATTACCTTTTTTGACGCGTTGGGTCAATAAAATTCCTACTATCAACACCAATGTGCCTTCAAGACTTTCTTTTAGAGGAGAAATAGCCAATCTTATTGCAGGTAAACCAAAAAACACCCAACTTCAAGGAGAATCCAATGTTTACATAGATGACTTTGAAGGAGCCCAAACCAATATTGATATCAAAGGTTTTAACTCATGGAAACTTTCGAGTGTTCCTTACAAAAATTTTAAGGGTTCAGAGACCAAAGACAACGATATCAGTGGAGGTTATGGAAGAGCCAAACTGGCTTGGTATTCAATAGACCCTATTTTTTATGCAGGTGGGAGACCCGATGGAATCAACAATGATGATATTTCCTTGAATACGACTCGTAGAATTTTCATAAAAGAAATTTTCCCAGAACAGGATCTTGTTCAAGGGACTACAACGGTTCAAAACACCCTTGATTTGGCTTATTATCCCGACGAAATTGGACCTTACAACAATGTTACAGAGGAAGAATTTAAAAGAGATGGTGCTGAAAACTGGGCCGGTATCATGCGTCCTATCAATGCTACCAATTTCGAACAATCCAATGTAGAATTCTTAGAATTTTGGCTTTTGGATACCTTTAATGAATTGGAAACTGAACAGGATGAATTGGGGGAGCTCTATTTTCATTTGGGGAATATTTCTGAGGACATCCTTAAAGATGGTCGAAAACAATTTGAAAATGGACTCCCAGGAACTACAGCTCAAAACTTGATCTATGACACTCCTTGGGGAAAAGTTCCCTCCACACAATCGCTTCTATACGCTTTTAATACGATTCCCGAGGATCGGGTCGTGCAAGATGTTGGATTTGATGGTTTGGATGACAGAGAAGAGCGACTAATTTACACCAATGGACCAGAGGAAGATCCTGCCAGAGACAATTATCAATTTTTTGTGGCTGCTAATGGAGGGGTACTGGATCGTTACAAAAACTACAATGGAACTCAAGGAAACTCACCCGTTGCTTTTTCAGATAATAATAGAGGAAATACCACTGAACCCGATTCTGAGGATATCAACCGAGATCAGAGTATGAATACCATCGATAGTTATTTTGAATATCGAATTCCTATTTCAAAATCAATGGGAGTAGGCAATCATCCTTTTATCACCGATGTTAGAGAAAACGTAAAAATCTCCGTCCCGAATGGTGAAGAAATTACCACCCGATGGATTCAGTTCAAGGTCCCAGTCCAAAAAGGCTATTATGAAGACACCCAATTTGATGAATATTTTGAAGCCATAAATAATATTGAAGATTTGCGATCGATTCGGTTCATGAGAATGGTTCTCAAAGGTTTTTCAAAGCCTGTGGTATTGAGATTTGGTACTTTGGACTTAGTAAGAGGAGATTGGCGCAGATACAATCAAAAACTTAATAAAAATATCACTAAAAACAATAATACTACTGTTGACATCAGTACCGTCAATATTTTGGAAAACGAAAACCGCATACCGATCAATTATGTACTTCCTCCAGACATTCAAAGAGAACAAATCAACAACAACAATACCATTGTTCGGCAAAACGAACAATCGATGTCTTTTAGAGTATGTGACCTCCAACCCATGGACTACAGGGCGGTTTACAAAAATGTCAATGTAGACATTCGTCAGTACAAAAACCTCAAAATGTTTTTACATGCCGAATCCATCGTGGGTCAAAAACCCCTGCCAGGAGAGGGAACCTCGGAGGACTACAATCGACGTATGGTTGCTTTTATCCGTTTGGGAACAGACTTTTTAGACAACTACTATCAGATCGAAATACCCTTAAAGCCAACTGATTATGCAGAAAGTTCAAGTAATAAACTCACTGCCGAGGAGGTTTGGAAACCCGAGTCCAATGCATTGGAGGTCTCTATTAAGCTTTTGGCAAAGCTAAAGGCTGCTGCCATCAATAATTCTAGCATAGGAAGGGTTTCTTATTTTGATGAGGAACTCAACCCTATAAGTGAGTTTTCACCCATAAGCGCATTACCTGGTTTCAAGAAATACAAATTTGCTGTAAAAGGTAACCCCTCCCTTGGATCGATCAAAACCCTTATGATTGGAGTAAAAAACCCTTCTCAACAGTTGGGGGACGATCTGTGTGGAGAGGTTTGGTTTAACGAACTGCGTATCGCCGGAATTGATTCTGGCGGAGGTTGGGCAGCCGTAGGAGCCATGGATGCCAACTTTGCCGACCTTGCAACTGTAGCCGCAACCGCGCGGATGTCGACTGTTGGTTTTGGTGCAATAGACCAGACCCCCAACCAGAGTAATCGTGAAGACATGAAACAATATGATGTTGTAACCAATATCAACCTAGGCCAGTTACTACCACAAAAATGGGGACTTCAAATACCTCTCAATCTCAATGCTGGAGAAACCATTATCACACCAGAATATGACCCTTTCTATCAAGACATATTGTTGCAAGACAGATTAGATGCTGCTTCAAGAAGTTCACAAAAAGACTCTATTAACAATCAAGCCATAGACTATACCTCTAGAAAAAGTATCAGTTTAATTGGGGTAAGAAAGAACAAAACCGGGGACAAACCTACACGTTTTTACAGTCCAGAAAATTTTGATTTTTCTTATGCTTACAATGAGATGTATCACCACGATTATGAAATCAAAAATCAGACCAATAAAAATCTCCAATTAGGCGTCAACTACGGACATTCTTTCAAATCTTGGGAAATAAATCCGTTCAGGAAAATTCAAGCCTTGAATCGCAAAAAATACTGGCAATGGCTTAAGGAGCTCAATTTCAATTTGATTCCCAACAGCCTAGAAATCACCTCCAATATCAATCGCGATTTTAGTAGCCAGCGTTTCCGACAAGTTTACATAGAAGGGGTTGACAGTTCCCAGCAAATTCCCCTACCGGATCTTCAATTAAGAAACTATCTCTTTGATTGGTCTTATGCTGTCAATCACAATTTGACCCGTTCTTTGCGATTCAATTTTACCGCATCTAACAACAATATTGTCAGAAACTTTTTCGAAAACGATTCCAATAATCCTTTTGGAAGTGTCGACAAAAGCTTGGGTATTTGGGATGGTATTTGGGATACAGGTCAGACCGATCGCCATTTTCAATCTCTATCATTGAATTATAAAATCCCACTCAGATTGATACCCTTTCTCAGTTTTATAGATGCCAACTACAACTACACTGGAGACTTCAGCTGGCAAAGAGGTTCTAACGCTATGGCCAACGTTGCTAGTGAGGAAGGCGAGCTTTTAGGCCAGGTCAACACCATTCAAAATGCCAATACCAAGACCTTAACGGGGTCGATCTCGTTTGATAAACTTTATGCGATTTTGGGATTAAAATCCAAAAAGTCTGTTTTTAAGCAGCCCTTTGCCAGTGCTCTTGATAGAACTAATCCTGAAGCAAAAAAAGAAGAAAAAAAACCTAAAAACACCATCGTCAAAAAAGGTGCTACCTATGTGATTGACCTCCTCTCCTCCGTTAAAAGAGTTCAGTTCAACTATTCTGAAAATAATGGTAAAGTTATCCCAGGTTATCTTCCCAATGTTGGTTTTATTGGTACGATGGATCCTTCTTTTGGCTTTACTTTTGGAAGTCAAGCCGATGTTCGCTACGAAGTGGCTAAGAGAGGTTGGTTGACTAATTTCCCCAATTTTAATGAACCATTCGTTCAAGTTCATAACAACAAACTCAATATTTCTGCTCAGATTAATCCGCTCAAAGATTTGACCATCGATCTGAATGCTGAACGCAACTATTCTAACAACTTATCAGAAAACTTCTCGGTTAACAACCAAGGTTATATTCCCTTAAATACCAATGAGTATGGTAATTTTGGAATGTCTACTATCTTAATTAAAACTGCTTTTTCGGGGGGGGCGGGTATTGTCAATAAAAACTTCCAAAAATTCAGAGAAAATCGTCTGATTATTGCCAATCGCCTGGCATTACAAAATGGAATTTCTTCCAATAATCGAGATGAGAGTGGTTTTCCCGAAGGCTACAATAAAAACCATCAAACGGTAATGGTGGCTTCTTTTCTTTCGGCTTATTCGGGAACTGATCCTCACAAAATCTCCTTTGACCCAATCAAAAGTACTCCATTGCCCAATTGGAACCTCAAGTACACAGGCTTGACTAAAATCAAATCCTTGGCAAGGATTTTCAATCGATTTTCAATTGCACATGGATACCGATCCAGTTACACTTTGACAAATTATCAGACCAATTTGGAATACAACCCCAATCAACCCTTTTTGAAAGATGGCTTGGGGAATTATATGACCTCAAAATTTTACTCCAATATTAACTTGGCAGAACAATTCAACCCCTTAATAAGACTGGATGTAGAATTTAAGAATTCTCTCAAAATATTGGCTGAAATGAGAAAAGATCGAAGTTTGTCTCTCAGTTTAGATAACAGCCTGCTTACAGAACAAAGTGGAAATGAATACAGTTTGGGCATGGGATACCGATTAAAAGATTTGAGAATCAAAACCAGTTTGGGAGGCAGAAGGATTACCTTAAGTGGAGATCTTAATTTGAAAGCGGACTTTTCCTATCGAAAAAACATTACCCTTTTGCGGAATCTAGAGTATGATAATAATCAGGTTACTGCAGGGCAAACCCTTATGTCCATTAAGTTTTCAGCAGATTATAATTTATCCAAGAACCTAACCAGTTTATTTTTCTACGATCACAATTTCTCTGAATTTGCCATTTCAACTGCTTTCCCACAAACCTCTATTCGCTCAGGAATCACCATTCGTTATAATTTTGGAAACTAAAAGTGAATTGTATTACCTTGCAACTCAATTCTAAATTCAATTTCTATGAACATCCCCTCCGAACTCAAATACAGTAAAGATCATGAGTGGGTCAAAATTAACGGAGATACCGTTACTGTTGGCATTACAGATTTTGCCCAAAGAGAATTGGGAGATATTGTTTATGTAGAAATCGAAACGGTAGGAGATACCCTTTCAGCCGAAGAAGTGTTTGGAACTGTAGAAGCTGTCAAAACCGTTTCGGATTTATTTATGCCCTTGAGCGGTGAAGTTTTGGAATTCAATACTACACTCGAGGAAACCCCAGAGGCAGTCAACGAGGATCCGTATGACTCTGGTTGGATGATTAAAATCAAAATGGATGATCCATCTCAGCTTGATAAATTACTTAGCTCAGATCAATACCAGCAATTAATCCAAGCATAGGTGCAAAATCGCTAGACAAAAAAAACTTGTTTATTATCGATTTTTTTTTAGCTTAGCATACTAAATATATCCAAAGAAATGCAACCCAAAAAGAACGAAAAAGCTGATTTGTCCAAGAATAGTAGTCTCTACTTCATCATAGGCTTGACTTCTGTTTTATTTATCTCGTGGCAGGCCATCGAGTGGAAAACATATGACAGAAGTGGTTATGGATATGAAGCATTGAACGTTGAAGATGACGATGATGAAGAAATTCCAATCACTGAACAAATCAAGGTTCCTCCACCACCTCCCCCTCCCCCTCCTGCTCCAGAAGTAATTGAGGTTGTTGAAGATGAGGAAGAAGTGGAAGAAACGGTCATTGAATCTACCGAAACAGATCAGGAGGAGATCGTAGAAGTAGAAGAGGTTGAAATAGAAGATGATTTTGAAGATGTTGATGTACCTTTTGCGGTAATCGAAGATGTTCCTATTTTCCCTGGTTGTGAGAGGGTCTCAAAATCCAAGAGGAGAGAATGTTTTCAAGAAAAAATCAATAAGCACATTAGGAAAAATTTCCGTTATCCCGAAATTGCACAGGAAATGGGCATACAAGGGCGGGTATATGTCAATTTTATCATCTCCAAAGATGGATCCATCACCAATATCAGAATGCGTGGACCTGATAAAAATTTAGAAAAAGAAGCGGCTAGAATCATTGGGAGATTACCGACCATGACACCTGGAAAACAAAGAGGTAGACCAGTAAGGGTTCCTTTTAGTATCCCGATTACTTTCAGGTTGCAATAAACAAATTATTATTTTTTTAAAAAGTCTTAAAGCTCTGGTTTTAAGACTTTTTTGTTTTTGTTAACATCACTTTTCATCTTTTTTTATTAAATTAGAATGTACCCAAAACCATGAAGTTATGTTGCCAAAAAAAAATCCTACAGCTGATTTACGCAAAAACAGTATTACTTATTTTTTAATTGGCTTGGTATTGATTCTTTTTCTTACATGGAGACTCATTGAATTAAAAACCTATGAAAGTAAAATAGAATTGGATCGACTTCAAGTAACAAATGACGAAGAAGAGGATATTCCAATCATAGACATGAAAATTCCCCCGCCCCCGCCTCCCCCGCCACCTGCCGTTGCACCACAGATTATTGAAGTGGTAGAGGATGAGGAAGAAGTTGAAGAAACGGTCATTGAAACCACCGAAACGGATCAGGATCAGATTGTAGAAGTTGACAGGGTCGTAATTGAAGATGATTTTGAAGACATTGACGTACCATTTGCGGTAATCGAAGATGTTCCTATTTTCCCTGGCTGTGAGAGGGTATCAAAATCCAAGAGGAGGGATTGTTTCCAAGAAAAAATCAATAAACACATTATAAAGAACTTTCGCTATCCCGAAATTGCACAAGAAATGGGCATTCAAGGGAGGGTGTATGTCAATTTTATCATCTCCAAAGATGGATCTATCACCAACATCAGAATGCGTGGGCCCGATAAAAATTTAGAAAAAGAAGCGGCAAGAATCATTGGGAGATTACCGACCATGACACCCGGAAAACAAAGAGGAAGACCAGTAAGGGTTCCTTTTAGTATCCCGATTACTTTCAGGTTGCAATGATTTTGTAACATTGGATTTTCAAAATTATCAAACAGGTTTGCACAAGGATGATTTGTAGCCTATCTTTGCACAAGGATTTTTGATGATGAAGACCCATTCTGACATTTTACCCACAAACACATTTAGTTTAACCTCATTTGCAACTGATTTTTTACAGCTGACCAAGTTTCGTTTGGCCATAAGTGTAGTTTTTTCTTCGGTTGCTGGTTATCTGCTTGCTGTTGATCAAATCGAATTCTCAATACTGATAGGATTATTCTTTGGCGGCTTTGCAATGGTAGGAGCTTCTAATGCCTTTAATCAATGGATAGAAAAGGATAAAGATGCCTTAATGGACCGTACCAAAAACCGTCCTCTACCCGCTGGACGAATGAATAATCTGACAGCCATAATCATTGCAAGCCTTCTCACATTTGTGGGAATTTATGTTCTCAATAGCATCAATTTTAAAACTGCTATTTTCGGAATACTTTCAATATTTATTTATACTTGTATCTACACTCCATTGAAATCGGTAACTCCACTTTCTGTTTTTGTTGGAGCCTTTCCAGGTGCCATCCCGTTTATGTTGGGTTGGGTTGCCGCTACGGGTAGATTTGGAATCGAACCTGGAGTTCTTTTTATGGTTCAGTTCTTTTGGCAGTTTCCACATTTTTGGGCAATAGGTTGGATGATGGACGAAGATTATAAAAAGGCAGGATTCAAAATGTTGCCTACTGGGAATCCTGATCAAGTTACAGCTTTCCAAATAGTTTTTTATACCTTTTGGACTGTTGTCATTTCCGTATTGCCTTTCACACAATACACTGGAGTATTGAATTTATCTTTTCAAGCCGTTTTGTTTCTGGTATTGATCGGGGTATATTTTTTATTTAATGCTTTGAAGTTGATGAAAAACAGAACCAAAGAGACTGCAAAAAAATTGATGTATGCCAGTATTGTGTACATCACTTTGCTTCAAATAATATATGTTGTTGACAAATGGATTTAGAGATGGAGGAATTAGAAATCAAACACCATAAAGCCAAAAAAATGATGCTCTGGGTGGGCATGATCAGTATGGCGATGACTTTTGCTGGTCTTACCAGTGCATATGTTGTAAGCAGTACCAGAACGGATTGGTTATCACAGTTTGAAATGCCTAGTGCATTTGCCATAAGCACTCTTCTCATTCTCCTCAGTAGTATCAGTTTTTATATGGCTAAAAAATCATTGATGTTGCAAAACACAAGCCAAGCTAAAAACCTGGTTCTTGTTACTTTCTTGTTGGCATTGATGTTTGTTTACTTTCAGTTCAGAGGATTTGGAGCAATCATAGATCAAGGATATTACTTTACGGGAGCAGAAAGTTCTATTACTACCTCTTTTTTGTATGTATTGGTATTATTACACATGGCTCATTTATTTGCAGGAATTATTGTTTTGACAGTGGTTTATATTCGACTTACCAAAGGAAGCTATTCAGCGTCCAATGCATTAGGTTTCGAACTGGCTCATTTGTTCTGGCATTTTCTTGATGTGATGTGGATATATTTGTATCTATTTGTTCTGCTGTACAGGTAAAATATATAAATTTGTAAAACTAATTTGAATTTGACTTTATGGAATTAACTGCAGCTGAAAAAGAATCCAATCTTTGGGCTGGAGGTCAGCGACCACTCAACGCCAGCTATGGAAAACTGATGATGTGGTTCTTTATTGTATCTGATGCTCTCACCTTCTCAGGATTTCTGGTTTCTTACGGTTTTTCACGTTTTAAAAATATCGATTCTTGG
Organism: Flavobacteriaceae bacterium; assembly: GCA_038107695.1. Lineage (GTDB taxonomy): Bacteria > Bacteroidota > Bacteroidia > Flavobacteriales > Flavobacteriaceae > UBA8316. The sequence continues at coordinate 15,038 of JAYNHF010000036.1, forward strand.
CCCATTGCCGATGAGGTATTCACACACTTTCCTTTTCTGCATGGTGTAGATGCTCCCATGTACTATGTTGCTTTAATGACCTTTATTTTGATTTTTTCATCGGTTACTATGGTATTGGCAGTTGATGCAGGACATCACATGAACAAATCCAAAGTAACTTTTTACATGCTGCTGACCATCATTGGTGGAGCTGTTTTTGTGGGCTCGCAAGCATGGGAATGGAAAAACTTCATCAAGGGAGAGTATGGAGCTTTAGAAACCAAGGGAGGGCAAATTTTACAATTTGTAAATGCTGATACCGGTAAGAGAGCCGCCATTGGAGATTTTGCTGTTTCCATACCTACAGAGCGCAGTACTCATAAAAGCAGTAATGGAATTTGGTATGAAAGTGAGGGATCCCTACCGACTTACTCATTGGCAGAGGTTGTTGAGGGCTTTGAAGCCAATGATAACTTGGTCATTAGAAGTGAAAGATTAGATGAGAAAGGACATAAAATTGTTCTTTCCCGAGACGACTCCTTGGATAAAATAGAAAATGCCATTGGGGTGGTTGAAGGTGCTAATTTAATCCATAACGAATATGGCAATCGGCTATTTGCAGATTTCTTCTTTTTCATAACAGGTTTCCACGGTTTCCACGTTTTTTCGGGAGTAATCATCAACCTGATCATTTTTTTCAATGTAATTGTTGGAACTTATGAGAAAAGAGGACACTATGAAATGGTCGAAAAAGTTGGACTTTATTGGCATTTTGTAGATCTTGTATGGGTATTCGTATTCACATTTTTCTATCTCGTTTAACAGTAAAATTATAGGTGATGGCTGAAGTTACACACAAACTAGCAATTTTTAGAGGACTATTAAAGTTCAAATCCAATGTCCAAAAAATATGGGGTGTTTTGATTTTTCTTTCCATCGTTACCACAATTGAAGTGGCTTTGGGGATTGTCAAACCAGAATTTTTAATGGAATATTTTCTCAGCATGAAGCTGTTGAACTGGATATTTATAATACTCACCCTGGTAAAAGCATATTATATCGCATGGGATTTTATGCACATCCGCGACGAGAGAGGGAGTCTTCAAGGTTCCATTGTATTACCGCTGATCATACTAATCCCTTATTTGATATTTATTCTTATTCTAGAAGCCGATTACATATTTGAAGTGATGAATACGGGTTTTGTGAGTTGGAATTTTTAGAATCTTTAGGACTTTTTTTTCATGAGTAAAACTTCAAAAAAATACTTTGTCCTATTTATTCTTTTTATTTTTCCGATTGTCATTTATCTTTTTTTTGCTTCCGGTAAAAATAACTTTGCTTTACTTCCTATCCTAAGTTCTCAAATTGGCGACGTGGTTCAATGGAAAACCCTTTCCGGTGAGCCTGTTCAATTTGACAACCGTATTACTGTACTCGGATTTTGGGGTAATGACTTGTCCAACAAAAAGGGAGATGCATTAAATCTTAACCAAAAGATTTACAAACGTTTCTACGAGTTCAAAGACTTTCAGTTTGTCATGGTTCTTAACGAGGGTGAAGAGCGTAAGGTTGAATTACTTAAACAAGAGCTTACAGCAGGAGTTGGAACTGATTTGTCGAAATGGCGTTTTGTGTTTGGTAATGATCAACAAATCGCTACCTTATTTGAAAGTTTAAATACTCCGCTAGAACTTACAGATCAAAAGAGTCTTCCTTATGTCTTTATCATTGACAAAGATCGGAATTTGAGAGGTAGAGACGATGATGAAGATGAGGGAACCTTATACGGATTCAATGCCCAGTCCGTCGCCGAGATTAATAATAAAATGGTCGACGACATTAAAGTCATACTAGCCGAATACAGAAGGGCTTGGAAAAAGTATAACAAGGATCAGAACCCTTAATGAAAAATTACAGATACGTTGGATTAATCATCATTCTCATTGTTTTTGGAATATTATTCATTCCAAAAATCATTGACCGACTCGTCAACAATACACAAGTCCAAAATAACCGGTCTGTACCTGCAAAACCTCTGGCTTATATCAAACTCAACGGTGAGGCCAAAAAAGTACCAGAGTTTTTGATGCGCAACCAAGACAGCTTACTCATTGGTAACGAAGATTTTAAGGGTAAGGTCTATTTAGCAGAGTTTTTCTTTACTCGCTGTCCTACCATTTGTCCCATTATGAATAAGAATATGAAGATTTTGGATGACCATTTTGGGGATCGAGCCGATTTTGGAATTGCCTCTTTTACCATCGATCCAGAAAATGATACTCCTCATGTACTGAAACAATATGCAGAAAACTACGGTGTCAAATCTCAAAACTGGCATTTTTTGACCGATAAGAAATCTGTGGTTTACCAATTGGCCAATTCAGGATTTAGTATATTTGCAGGGATTAATCCTTCAGTAGCAGGAGGTTTTGAGCACCAAGGATATTTCGCACTGATTGATAAACGCGGTTACATACGCTCTCGTGTTGATCGTTTCGATAATCCAATCGTTTACTATTCTGGTTTGGATCGAGAAGACCAGTTAATCCAGGGAGTGGACATGCTCTTGGAAGATATTGAATTGCTATTGAAGGAATAAATTTAAAAGAAATGAAACAAAATACGGCCAGCGATCCTTCCAAAAAGTACAACAAACTAATCACAGTTGTATCCGTCTTGATACCAATTGTGGTTGCTGTACTTTTTACTGTGAGATTACCTAATGTTGCTCCCCTTGACTTTTTACCTCCAGTTTATGCCAGTATAAACGCTTTGACCACTTTGATTCTAATTTTGGCTTATGTATCGATTCGTCAACAAAAAATTCAACTTCACGAAAAACTGATGAAAACTGCTATTGCACTATCATTGATTTTCTTGGTAATGTATGTTGCCTATCACATGACTTCTGATCCTACTCCCTATGGAGGAGAAGGTGTGGATAAGTATTTCTACTACTTTATTTTGATCTCCCACATTATACTCTCTATTGGAATCATTCCTATGGTCTTGATTACCTATGTAAAAGCCATTTCAAAGAGATTTTCAGATCACAGAAAAATTGCTACAATTACTTTTCCCATTTGGCTGTATGTTGCTGTAACTGGAGTAATCGTTTATTTGATGATTGCTCCCTACTACTAAAATATGCGTTTTATCATCTCATTCCTTTTGATCTTTTTTGTATTTACTGATGTATCAGCTCAGTGTTCAATGTGTCGTGCAGTTTTAGAATCTGGTGAGGCACAGGAAACTGCTAAAGGGATTAATAACGGAATCATTTATTTGATGGCGATACCTTATTTATTGGTTGCTTTTGTTGGCTATCAGATTTTTAAGCTTTTGAAAAAATAATAAACTATTGTTTTTTCTTACTTTTATGTAAGATATTAAAAAATGTAGCCCCTAAATTCGAATTCCAACCTATAAACTCACCATGATTAGCATAAAAAACCTCAACAAATCTTACAAGATGGGGGACAGTTCCTTGCACGTCCTCAAAGGTATTGATTTACAAGTAGAGGAGGGGGAGTTGATTGCCATCATGGGATCATCTGGCTCGGGAAAGTCCACACTATTGAATATTCTCGGAATGCTCGACTTAGCCGATGAGGGGGAATACCGACTGGATAACGTATTGATCAAAGATCTTACTGAAACTACAGCGGCGAATTATCGCAATCAATTTTTGGGATTTGTTTTTCAATCTTTTAATCTCATAAATTATAAAAATGCACTAGAAAATGTTGCTCTACCACTTTATTATCAAGGATTGGGAAGAAAAATCCGACAGCAAAAAGCCTTAGAATATCTGGAAAAAGTCGGATTAAAAGAATGGGCTACTCATTTACCGAGCGAGCTTTCTGGTGGACAAAAACAAAGGGTTGCCATAGCAAGGGCGATGGCATCTCAGCCCAAAGTGCTATTGGCTGATGAACCTACTGGAGCTCTTGATTCTAAAACCTCCAATGAAGTCATGGCCTTGATCCAAAAGATCAACCAAGAGGGTAAAACCATCTTGGTGGTTACTCATGAATTGGATATTGCGCACATGTGTAAAAGAATCGTTACCCTGAAAGATGGAGTGATTGTAGAGGATAAAAAAGTGGACCAAATTACAGTCGACACAAATGTTCAATAGAGATCGCTGGCAAGAAATTTTCCAAACCATTCGCAAGAATAGGTTAAGAACGTTCCTGTCTGGTTTTACAGTTGCATTGGGGATATTCATTTTTATTGTATTGTTTGGTTTTGGTAATGGGTTAAAAAATAGCTTTGAACAGTTTTTTCTAGATGATGCTACCAATACGCTTTGGGTATATCCAGGACTGACTTCCAAACCATACCGAGGATACAAAGCCAATCGTAGGATTGAATTTGAAAATAACGACCTAAAAGCCGTCAAAGACAATTTTAATTTTTTCTTAGAGGGCATTACCCCAAGAATCAGTAGGAATATTACAGTTAGCTACAAGGGAGAATCTGATAATTATCAAACTAGGGGTGTAGCTCCCTCGCATCAATACGTAGAAAAAACGATCATGATGAAAGGAAGATTTCTTCATCAGAACGATATTGAATACCAAAAAAAAGTTGTGGTAATTGGTCGATTGGTTGCCGAAGACCTTTTTAAGGATGAGAACCCCATTGGAAAATTTTTAGAACTTGGCTCAAGTGCTTTCAAAGTAATAGGTGTTTTTCAAGACCAAAGTGGTGATCGAGAAGAACGTCTGATTTATATGCCTTATACCACTCGACAGTTATTGGAAAAAAATAGTGATAAAATCGACAATTTCATCGTGAGTTTTCGCCCTGAAATAGGATATGCCTCGGCCATGGCTTTTGAGCGACAATTACGGCTTTTTTTGAAGGAAAGAAAGTCTATCGATCCCAGAGATAACAATGGCATAAGAATTAGAAATGTAGCAGATCAACTCAAACAAAACCAGAAATTTGCTCGTGTTTTACAAATCATTGTCACTTTTGTAGGTTTAGGGACGCTGATTGCAGGCATCATAGGAATATCGAATATTATGGTTTTTGTGGTCAAAGAGCGTACCAAAGAATTGGGAGTTAGAAAAGCATTGGGAGCCACTCCCAAAAGCGTCATTGCTATGGTTCTTCAGGAATCTATTTTTATTACTACATTATCTGGTATTTTCGGAATGCTCTCAGGAATAGCTTTGTTGACTAATATTCAAGATCAGCTGGAGCGTTTTTTTATCATCGATCCGTACATTGATACTCTAACCGCAACCCTAGCAACTTTATTGTTGATTTTATTTGGTGGAATTGCAGGATATATTCCTGCTAAAAGAGCTGCAAGTATTAAACCCATAGTTGCCCTAAGAGATGAATAGTTTGAAAGTTATATTTGATTTTGACACCTGGCAAGAGATTTTCGGTTCAATTGCCAAGAACAAAATCCGTACTATTATCACGGTAATAGGAGTATTGTGGGGCATATTCATCTACATCACTCTATCAGGAGCTGCTAAGGGATTGGACAATGGCTTTGATCGAGAGTTTGAGAACATGGCAATGAATTCCATGTTTGTTTGGCCCCAGCTCACTAGTGTACCCTATGCTGGATTCAAAGTGGGAAGATCCCCCCGTTTTACCATTTCAAATGTTAAAGAATTGAAACAGCGAATTCCTGAAATAAAATTCATCGCCCCGAGAAATGCTCGAGGAGTTTTTGGGGGAAGTGAACCAGCCAGTGTCGTTCACAAAGAAATCTCCCGTACTTATAACATCTATGGAGATTTTCCCGAGTACACTAAGATTTCAACCAAGAAAATATACAAAGAGGGAAGATTTATCAATGAACAAGATCAAATCCATCATCGAAAAGTTTGTGTAATCGGAGAACGTACTCAAGAGGAATTATTCGATGAGGATGAAAATCCTGTAGGAAAATACATCAGAATCAACAACGTGTTTTTTCAGGTGATAGGAGTACACAAATACATTGAAGGGGGTGGTTTTGAAACGGATGGCGACATATTCATCCCTTTTAACACTTTTAGAAAATTGTACAATACTGGGGAAGAAGTAGACTGGTTTACCATTGCGGCTTATGAAGATGCCGATGTAATTGCAGTAGAAAAAAATGTTAAAGACGTTTTAAAAAAAATCCACAAAATTGCTCCAGAGGACGATAGGGCCCTAGGGTCTTTCAATTTAGGTGAAGTATTTAACCGCATTAGTGGTTTTGCCAATGGTATGACTTTTTTGTCTCTCGTAGTAGGATTAGCAACCATTTTAGCTGGGGTTATCGGTATAGGAAATATTTTATTGATCTCTGTGAAGGAACGCACTAAAGAGTTGGGTGTCAGACGTGCCTTGGGAGCAACACCGGGAGAAGTCAGAATTCAAATTTTACTAGAGTCTGTTTTTTTAACATTGATTGCGGGTATTGTAGGAATCATATTGGGTGCAGCTGTTTTGGCAATCATCAATTTGGCTACAAACGACTTATCTGATTTTCCCTACACCAATCCAACTGTCCCCATCCCATTGGTAGTGGGGGCTTTGGCTACCATGGTAGTATTGGGTACCCTGATAGGACTAATCCCCGCCCAAAGGGCTGTTAGCATTAAACCCATTGACGCTTTAAGAGAAGAATAACAAAAAACCTTTTGATATGAAAATTTTGAAATATTTTGGAATTGCTTTGTTGGTTTTCGGAGCTGTTTTTGCAGCACTCTATTTTATCAAAACCAACAGCAAATCATTGGTGGAGTACGATACCCAGACACCAAAAATTCAGACCATTGAAAAAAAGACAGTGGTTACAGGAAAAGTAATCCCTGAAGATGAGGTAGAAATCAAGCCACAAATTTCGGGTATTATTGATAAATTATTTGTTGAGGAAGGCGATTTGGTTACCAATGGTGACTTGTTGGCCAAAGTTAAGGTAGTTCCCGACGAACAAGCCCTCAATACCGTAAAGGGGAGACTGTCCAATAATCTTATCTCTTTCAAAAATGCTGAGGTAGAGTTCAAGAGAAATCAATCTTTGTTTGAGAAGGATATTATATCAAAGCGAGATTTTGACAATGCAAAATTGAGTTATGACCAAGCAAAGCAAAATGTAGAAAATGCAAGAACAGATCTTCAAATCATTAAACTTGGATCTGCTGGAGGCTCCTCTATTGCCAACACCAACATAAGGGCGACAGTTCCAGGTACTGTATTAGAAATTCCTGTTAAGGAGGGGGATCAGGTCATTGAGAGTAATACATTTAATGCAGGGACTACAATTGCTACTGTAGCGGATTTAAATAAAATGATTTTTGAGGGTAAAGTAGACGAAGCAGAGGTCGGAAAACTAAAAATAGGGATGCCGCTTAAGGTCAGCTTGGGGGCTATTCAGGAACAAACTTTCGATGCAGAACTTAAGTTTATTGCACCCAAAGGAAACGAAGAACAAGGAACAGTACAATTTAAAATTGAGGGAGATGTTTATTTAGACAACTCCGTATTTATCAGGGCTGGATACAGCGCCAATGCCTCTTTGGTATTAGAAAAAAAACGCGATGTATTGGCAATTTCAGAGGCACTGTTACAATTCGATAAAAATACAAACGATCCCTTTGTTGAGGTAAAAAACAAAAATGATGGTTTTGATAGAAAAGACATTGAAGTAGGAATCTCTGATGGGATCAATGTTGAAGTCATTTCTGGTTTGATGATTGAGGACGAAATAAAAGTTTGGAACAAAACAGAGCCCCTTAAAATTGGGGAGGAAGAGGAACCTGAAAACAAATAATGTAATATGAAACGTATTCAACTCCTTTCTTTAGCTCTACTGCTCTTTTCTGGTCTTAGTGTCAAGGCTCAAACCGAGCCCATGACCCTTTTGGAATGTGTTTCGATGGCTGTGGAGAAAAACATCAGTGTTAAGCAGAGTGAACTTTCTGTCAACGATGCAGAAATCAGAAAAAGCGATGCCAAAGGTAACTTTTATCCCGCCATTAATGCTCAAGCCAATCATACTTGGAACGTAGGACTGAATCAAGACATCACACGTGGATTACTGGAGAACAAAACGACGCAGTACACTTCATTTGGAGTTAGTCTTAATGTTGATTTGTATGGTGGAGAAAGAAATTTAAATCAATTGCATCGAGCCAACCTTGCCATCCTAGCCAGTCAATATCAATTAGATGACATGAAAGATGATATCCGTTTGATGGTGGCTAATGCTTATTTGCAAATTCTTTTCAATATTGAAAATTTGGAAGTTCAGGAATCCCAATTAGAAATCACCCGAAAAGATGTTGAGCGAACTGAAAAAATGATTGAAACGGGCATCATGGTAAAATATGATTTACTGGAATTAGAGGCTACACTAGCGACTCAAGAGCAGACTGTTATTCAAGCCCAAAATAATTTAAGGCTTTCCAGAATTAACTTAGCACAGATGCTCTTGATTACAGATTATGAAAATTTTGATGTAGTAACCATTGATGTGGACGTTCCCTTTGGTCAGATTTTATTTCAAAAACCCAAGGATATTTTTGAAAAAGCATTAACCCATAGAAACGACATAAAGCTTTCGACAATTAATATCGCCATCGCTGAGAAGGAGGTCGAATTGGCAAAAGGCTCGCTTCAACCTTCTATGAGTGCCTTTTACGGTTACAACACAAGAGTTTCCTACGCGGACCGTGTAACGGGAAATGGTGAATTCACTAACGTTCCCGTTGGTTTTGTGTCTTCGACCAAAGAACCCGTGTTACGAAGTGTAGAAGGAACGAAACTGATCAGTCATCTTCCTTTTGGAGAACAATTTGATCTGAATGCGGGTCATAATTTTGGTTTGAGGCTCAATATCCCCATTTTTAACGGCAATACTGCAAGGAACAATGTGGAGCGATCCAAGGTCAATCTATTGCGTTCTCAAAATCAGTTGGAACAAGAGAAACTCAATTTGGAAAACACGGTCAATCAGGCCTACAATGATGCAAAGGGAGCCTTCAAGTTCTATGAGGCTACCCAGAAAACTGAAGTGGCAAGACAAAAAGCTTACGAAGATGCAATCAATCGTTATGAAGCTGGCGTCATGAATACTTTTGATTTTAATCAAATTAAACAACGATACGAGGTGGCAACCTCAAATGTGGTTCGTGCGAAGTATGATTATATTTTCAAATTAAAGGTATTAGAGTTTTATTTTGGAATCACTATTAGCCTCTAGGAATCAATGGCAAACCCCTCAGATTAGCGTTTGATTTTTCTATTTTTGTGAAGTGAGTATAATACTACACATAGAAACCGCTACCAAAAACTGTTCTGTTGCCCTAAGTAAATCGGGAGAGTTGATGGCGCTCAAAGAGTTCTATTCCGAGAATTTCAGTCATAGCGTGCAATTGCATGGCTTTATTCAAGATGTTTTAAAAGAGGCAGGGATGGAAATGCCCTCACTGAATGCGGTGGCGGTAAGTAAAGGGCCGGGCTCTTACACAGGTTTGAGAATTGGTGTTGCCGCTGCTAAGGGTATTTGTTTTGCATTGGATCTACCTTTGATAGCGGTCAATTCCCTTCAAATCTTATCTCAAAAGTACACAGAAACAAAGCCAGCACTATTGTTCCCAATGTTCGATGCCCGACGTATGGAAGTATATGTAATGGTGCTCAATCATAAACGGGAGTTTATTAAATCTACTTTTGCCGAGATTATTTCAGCAGAGAGTTTTAATGAATTCTCAAAAGATATTCCTTGGGTTTTTATGGGCGAGGGAGCCGAAAAATGCAAAGAAGTATTCCAGGGAGCACCCATTGAGTATAGAACTGACATTCGTTATCCCTCCGCTAAAGAAATGATCCCATTGGCTTGGAATGCATTTCAAGCCAAAAATTTTGAGGATGTAGCCTATTTTGAACCTTTTTATCTCAAAGACTTTTATACTACAGCCAAGAAGATAGTTTAAGTCATCCGTTGACAGCTTCCACTCTCTCGACCTTTCCGGGAAGCATTTCTTTTAGTATGTTTTCTATGCCGTTTTTTAGGGTAAAAGTTGAGGAAGGACAGCCACTACAAGCTCCTTGAAGTACAACCTTTACTGACTTTTCATTGTCGAGGTAGGAGTCGAAAATGATGTTTCCACCATCCGAAGCTACTGCAGGTTTGACATACTCCTCCAGAATTCTAACGATTTCCTGTTCAGTTTCGTTTAAGTTTTGACTCGAATGTGAAGATGAAGACTTTTCGTCATTTTGTATAAATGAAGTCCCCAAAATTATTTTTTCTTCCTCTAAATAAGATTTGATGAATTCTCTCATCTCCATTACAATTTCATCCCACTGCGTATCTTCATGTTTGGAAATAGAAATGTAATTTTCATCCATAAATACCTCCTTGACAAAAGGAAATTTAAAAAGCTCTTTTGCCATGGGAGCATCATGGGTGGTATCAACATTTTCGAAGGAAAGTGATCGTTCGGTTATTTTTTTATTGGCAACAAATTTCATTGCTGATGGGTTGGGGGTGCTCTCAGCATAAACCGTTACGGGCACTTTAACGGACTTTTTTATTTCACTGAGTATGTCACCTCCTTCGTTGAGATAATCCTCTATTTGAGTGGCAACCTCCTCGATTACGTCCTCCCATTCCAAGATGTCAAAACGCTCCACGATCAGCGTACTGTTTTCCAATGCAACTTTTTTTACAAAGGGCAGGTAAAACAATTGTTTTACAAGAGGGGCATCGGTTGCTTGATCAATATTGATATAGGTTTTGGAAATATTCAGATCTAGCGGAGGAGTGATGTTGAATTTGGCCAAGGCCGCTCCTTTTTTACAACTCGCAATAATGCGTATATCTTTCATCCCTTTTTTTTACAAATTTAGGAAAAACAAATCCTAAATGATATGACCAAGGTTCTTAAAGATCAATTTCATAATTTAGAGATCAAAGCACAATTATGTTAATTAAGTCTGTTAGAGGATTTACTCCTCAATATGGTAAAAACTGTTTTTTTGCTGAAAATGCTACTCTTATTGGTAAGGTATTCATGGGAGACGATTGTTCTGTTTGGTATCAAGCGGTTGTAAGAGGAGATGTAAATACTATTTCAATTGGCAACCGGGTAAATGTTCAAGATGGAGCAGTGATCCATGGCACTTATGAGC
>JAYNHF010000037.1:0-24271 GCA_038107695.1 Flavobacteriaceae bacterium
CAAAGTAGATTTTGACTTTGATAAGCAATTGATAGATTTTTATCAAATCTACAACACTACATGATATTTGAGGAAATACTATCAAAGTAAATTGATAGATAATGAATATCGGAAGCTGGTATTGATATACACCCGTTAGCGGTTATTGCAGTGCGAATCAAACTGATTAGGACATAATAGAGATTGACGTAATAAAAGTTTATGACAGACAGTCCTATATCTATAAAACAAGAGTTTAACGCTTCGATTGACAAAGTTTGGAAAGCTATCACAGATAAAAACCAAATGATAAAATGGTATTTTGAAAACATACCTGATTTTAAACCAACTGTTGGGTTTGAAACACGTTTTAACATTCACCATAACGGCAAAGACTATTTGCATATATGGAAAGTAACAGATGTAATTCCAATTCAAAAAATCGTTTATAATTGGAAATATGAAGGTTACACAGGAGACTCTTTTGTTATTTGGGAACTAAATACAGAAGACAACAAAACAATTTTAAAATTTTCACATCATGGACAAAGTAGTTTCCCACAAGACAACCCAGATTTTAAAAGAGAAAATTGTACCCAAGGTTGGATTTATTTTATACAAGAACGACTGAAACATTTTTTAGATCTAAACTAGATGGTGAGCATATTTTACAACATTAAACAACTAACCGCTAACAATGTATATAAATCATTGCCACCTCTTCATATACTCACCGTTATTCACAATATCACCACGAAATGACATTAGAAAAATTATTATTCGAATTTTACAAAAAAATGGACTCCCTGAAAACGTTCATTGCTAGTAAAAGCTGGCAACGCTGTTTAGACGGGCATTAATCCCTTCCATACTAATCCCTTAAACCAAAGAACCCTTCTACTTTGACGGCTCCTCTATAAGGGCTTTTCCTTTTTGGGTATCGAACATTACTGGAGTAGCGATAAATACCGAAGAATAAGTTCCTACAATGACGCCAACGATCAGTGCAAACATAAACCCACGGATGGACTCTCCACCAAAAATAAAGATGGCCAAAAGAACGATCAAGGTGGTCAAAGAAGTATTTAGCGTTCGGCTTAAGGTACTGTTGAGTGCAGCATTGACCGTATCGTTAAACTTCCATTTGGTATGTTCCCCTACATATTCTCGAATTCGGTCGAACACCACCACCGTATCATTCAGGGAATAACCGATTACGGTAAGCACCGCAGCGATAAAAGCCTGATTGATTTCCATATTAAAAGGCATGATTTTATAGGTCAAAGAGAAGATTCCCAAAACGATCAATACATCGTGGAATACAGCTGCAACAGCTCCCAAAGAAAACTGCCACTTTCGGAATCGCAATAAGATGTAAAGAAAGACCACAATCAGAGAACCAATAACGGCCAGGAAGGAATTTTTCTTGATATCATCTGCAATGGTAGGCCCTACTTTGATCGAGGACATGATCCCCACCTGTTTGTCATCGGCACCGTTGACAAAAGCATCATAGGTTAATCCATCTGGCAAAAAGGCTTGTAATGAGCTGTAGAGAATATTTTGAATTTCGTTGTCCACGGCCAGGCCTTCGACATCGACTTTGTATTTGGTTGTGATTTTTAATTGGTTTTCTTCACCAAAGGTTTTAACCTCAGCACTTCCCAGTGAGGATACCAAACTGTTTTGTATCTCGGAGGGACTGATGATCTGATCAAATCGAACCGTATAGGAACGACCTCCAACAAAATCTACCCCTTGATTGAGTCCCTGAAAAGAAAGGGAAACCAAACTTAGAATTAAAATGAACCCGGAAACCACATAGGCAATTTTTCTTTTTTGTAAAAAACTGATGTTGATGTTGGTAAACAGAGAGTTGGTCAACGGAGTACCGAAAGCGACAGATTTTCCTTTTTCGTTTCGCGCATCGATAAAAAATCGGGTGATGAAGATGGCGGTAAATAGCGAAGTCGCAATACCGATCAATAAGGTTGTCGCAAAACCTTTGATGGGTCCTGTTCCAAAGACAAAGAGGATGAGTGCGGTAAGACCAGTGGTAATGTTAGCATCCAAAATGGAAGACAAAGCATTGTTAAATCCATCGGCAACAGCTTTTCTCAGCCCTTTTCCTTTTTTGAGTTCTTCTCTGACACGTTCAAAGATCAGTACGTTGGCATCCACAGATATCCCTATGGTCAGTACAATACCGGCAATCCCAGGTAATGTCAACACGGCTCCCAGTCCTGCCAAAATACCAAAAATGAGAAGAATGTTGAGTACCAAGGCCACATCGGCAAATATTCCTGCAGTACCGTAGTAAAACACCATCCATACCAATACCAATATCAAGGCAATGATGAAAGAATAAACACCACTTTTTATGGCTTCTCTACCCAAAGAGGGCCCTACAATTTCGGACTGAATGATTTCTGCCGCCGCAGGAAGCTTTCCAGCTCTGAGTACATTGGCCAAGTCAATGGCCTCGTTTAGGGTAAAGTTTCCAGTGATTTCAGAACGGCCTCCAGAAATGGCACCGCTAGACACACCAGGTGCCGAATAAACGATATCGTCCAAAACAATGGCAATATTGGAAGCTTCGCGAAAAGCTTTTCCAGTCATGGCCTCCCAAGTTCTTGCCCCTTGGCTATTCATTTGCATGGAAACGGCAGGATTGCCCATCATGTCATAAGTCTGCATGGCATCTACCACTACCCCACCGCTGAGTGGAGCGAGGTCATCACGATTGGACTTGAGCGCATAGAGTTCGATTACCTCACTGTCTGCCGCAGGTTTCCCCCAAGCAAAACGGATGTAACGAAATTCTCTAGGTAAGAGTTTTCTGACTTCGGGTTGATCCAAATATCCCATGATCAAATCCGCATCTTTAGAAGCAAACTGAGCCAAAATCGGCCCTCCCTGATAGCCAGATCCTACAACCAAGTCCATAATGGGGTTGGCAGCAGCAACAGCGGTTGAGTCTTGTGCTTCAACATCGGCCAATAAGTCGTCGATAGAAGATTCGTCTGTAGCAGGTTCTTTATCTTCAGTGCTTTGTGCCAAAGTACTTTTCAAGTATTCATTGGCTTGGATCAAAAAATTGAATAGCTGATCGTTTTTATAGGTTTCCCAAAACTCTAGTTGGGCCGTGCTTTGCAAAAGGTTCTTAACCCTGTCCACGTCTTTGGCTCCGGGCAGTTCTACCAATATTCTTCCTGAAGATCCCAATCTTTGAATGTTGGGTTGAGTTACACCAAATTTATCAATACGTTTTCTCAATACTTCAAAAGCAGAGATAATGGATTCATCGACTTTGCGCCTCAAAATGGGTTGTACCTCTGTATCAGTCATCTGAAAGGTAATTTCATCACTCAGCGTACGGTTGGCAAAAATATCGGGTGAAGCGAGCTTAATATCCCCTTTGACACTTTCGAAAGCGGTAAAGAATGATTCTACATAGGGTTCGTTAGAACTGGATTGCAAAACATCAGCCTTTTCCAATGCTTGATTGAAGGCAGGGTTTTTTGAATTCTCTGCCAGTCCTTTGAGAATATCTTTGACTGAAATCTGAAGAATTACGTTGATTCCTCCCTTTAAATCCAATCCTTTGTTGAGTTCCTTACCTTTGGCATCGTTGTAGGATGTGAATCCAAAAATAGGTTCATTTCCGATGGAATCTAAGTAATTGATTACTGTGCGATCCCTTAATTCAATGTAGTCTTCTACGTCATCTGTATGGAGTGCCATGGCATAGGCCTTGGCTTGAGATTCCTTTTGACTGGTGATGAATGTAAAAGAAAGCTGATAGATACTCACCAATCCAAAAAGGATGGCAAAGAGTCTTATGAGTCCGTTATTTTGCATTTTGATTTTTGTTTACGCTCAAATAAGCGAGCAAATATAAAGTTTAGGCAATGATTTAGCAACTTTAAGAGTGGATTAAACCCCAGTACAAAACTGAAGGCAAAACAAATACCTTATTTCAGTACCTCCTTGAGTGCTTCGTTCATGGTTTTGACGGCCGCTGCACTTTGGTTAAACTGCTCTTGTTCTTGTGTGTTGAGACGAACATCTACAATGGATTCTAATCCGTTTTTACCGATAATACACGGTACTCCAATACAGAGATCTTGTTGCTGATATTCTCCTTCGAGAAGAACAGAACAAGGGATCATTCTTTTTTGATCATTGATAATACTGTCAACCAAATAGGCTACAGAGGCACCAGGTGCATACCAAGCCGAAGTACCCAAGAGTTTGGTCAATGTCGCTCCTCCAACCATGGTCGATGCCGCCACTTGCTCCAAAGCCTTATCGTTAAGGTACTGTGAAACGGGAGCACCGTTGTAACTGGCCAGTCGGGTTAGAGGAATCATGGTAGTATCTCCATGACCTCCAATCACCATCCCCTGAATATCGTTGGCGGGTTTCTCCAATGCCAAAGAGAGGTATGTCTTAAACCTTGAACTGTCTAAGGCACCTCCCATACCGATCACTCGGTTTTTCGGTAAACCTGTAGCTTTCAGTGCTAGATATGTCATTGTATCCATAGGATTGGAAACCACAACAATCACTGTGTTGGGAGAGTGTTCTAAAATATTACTGGCTACGGATTGTACAATTCCAGCATTGATACCGATCAATTCTTCTCGTGTCATCCCTGGCTTTCTGGGAACACCTGAGGTGATGACCACCACATCACTGTCTTGGGTGGCTGAGTAATCGTTAGTAACGCCTTTGATACGAGAATTGAACCCTAGAGTAGTTGCAGTTTGCATAAGATCGAGTGCTTTGCCTTCCGCAAATCCTTCTTTAATGTCTAACAATACTACTTCACTGGCAATGGATTTGATGGCAATGTATTCTGCACAAGAGGCCCCTACGTTTCCGGCCCCAACTATGGTAACTTTCATTTGATTATGGTTTAAATTCTAAAATCCCTCAAAATTAAAAGATTTTGCGGGAGTGGAGTCATTGAATTTCTAAAATTTACGCATCGATATTGGCGTAGATGGCATTGTTTTCAATGAATTCTCTTCGCGGTGGAACTTCGTCTCCCATTAGCATGGAAAAAATGCGATCCGCTTCTCCTCCATTGTCGATGGTTACCCTTCGGAGTGTGCGCATCTCAGGATTCATGGTCGTATCCCACAGCTGTTCTGCGTTCATTTCTCCCAAACCCTTGTAACGTTGTACGCTAGATCCCGAACCAAACTCCTGTTGCAGTAGATCCCTTTGGTCATCATCCCAAGCATAACTTTTTTTGGCACCTTTTTTGACCAAATAAAGCGGTGGCGTAGCAATGTAAACATAGCCCGACTCAATCAGCTCTTTCATGTATCGGAAAAAGAAAGTGAGAATCAGTGTAGAAATATGGCTACCATCGACATCGGCATCACACATGATAACGATCTTATGATAACGCAATTTATCCAAGTTCAATGCCTTACTGTCTTCTTCGGTTCCAATGGTAACCCCCAAAGCAGTATAGATATTTCTGATTTCCTCATTTTCAAAAACCTTGTGTTGCATGGCTTTTTCAACATTGAGGATTTTACCTCTGAGTGGAAGAATGGCTTGAAAGTTTCGATCTCTTCCTTGCTTGGCGGTTCCTCCTGCTGAGTCACCCTCAACGAGGAATACTTCACACAGGGTAGGGTCTTGCTCGGAGCAATCCGATAATTTCCCAGGCAGTCCACCGCCGGTCATCACCGTTTTGCGTTGAACCATTTCCCTGGCTTTTCGCGCAGCATGTCTTGCCTGAGCTGCCAGTATTACCTTTTGAACAATGGTTTTAGCGTCGTTGGGGTGTTCTTCCAAATAGTTCTCCAACATCTCTGAAACAGATTGAGAAACAGCGGCACTAACCTCACGATTCCCCAATTTAGTTTTGGTCTGTCCCTCAAACTGAGGTTCAGCAACTTTAACGGAAACAATGGCAGTCAATCCCTCTCTAAAATCATCTCCAGCGATTTCAAATTTGAGTTTGTCCAATAATCCCGAGGCGTCGGCATATTTTTTAAGCGTAGTCGTAAGTCCCCTACGGAAACCCGATAGATGGGTTCCACCCTCGTGGGTGTTGATGTTATTGACGTAAGAATGTAAATTTTCATTGAATGAGGTGTTGTAGATCATGGCAACTTCAACTGGAATACCATTTTTTTCACCTTCCATAGAAATCACTTCTTGGATGATGGCCTCTCTGTTGCTGTCCAAAAAACGAATGTATTCTTTAAGTCCCTCATCGGAGTGAAAGGTTTCGTGAACGTCATGTCCTTTTTCGTCTTTATTCCTTTTGTCGGTAAGCTTAATGGTGATGCCTTTGTTAAGGAAAGACAATTCACGCATTCTTTGAGCCAGTGTGTCGTAATTGTACTCTAAAACCTGTTGAAAAATTTTAGGGTCAGGTTTAAAAGTGACCACCGTTCCATTTTGATCTGAGTCACCAACAGCTGCTACAGGAGCCTGAGGCTTGCCCCTTTCATAGGTTTGTTCCCAGATTTTACCGTCTCGGTAAACCGTTGCTTTGAGTTGCTCAGAAAGGGCATTGACACAAGAAACCCCAACACCGTGTAAACCTCCCGATACTTTGTATGAATCTTTGTCAAACTTACCCCCTGCGCCGATCTTGGTCATGACCACCTCCAAGGCGGAAACTCCCTCTTTTTTGTGCATTCCTACGGGAATTCCACGGCCATTGTCTTCTGTAGTTATGGAATTGTCTTCATTGATGGTCACAGAGATGGAATCACAATGACCTGCTAAAGCTTCATCTATCGAATTGTCTACAACTTCATAGACCAAATGATGCAGCCCTCTCACCCCTACATCACCGATGTACATGGAGGGTCTCATTCTTACGTGTTCCATTCCCTCAAGGGCCTGGATACTATCTGCTGAATATTGAGGAGTTTGGTTGGCTTCGCTCATAAATATTGACTAATTTTTGAATCATTTCGTACTCTAACAAATATACTTAAACAGCCAGTAAAAACGGTGGATTGAGCAGGATTAAGCCCGTGAAGTTATCAACACAAAATGTGAAAAAAAATTATACCAAATAAAGGAACTACAATGGCCTAGAAATCAACATTAATAAGCATCGTCGTGTACCTTTGCTACTGCCCTTCCGCTGGGATCATTTTGATTTTTAAAAGCCTCATCCCATTCCAAAGCAATTGGAGTACTACATGCCACCGATGGAACAGAAGGCACACTCAACGCAGCAGCATCGCTAGGAAAGTGTTCTTCAAAAATACTTCGATAGTAGAATTCTTCTTTGTTTTGAGGAGTTTGCAATGGGAATCTAAAGTGAGCATTCTCCATTTGCTCGTCTGTCACAGCAGCTTCAACTACCTCCTTGAGGGTATCTATCCAACTGTAGCCAACACCATCGGAAAACTGTTCTTTTTGTCTCCAAGCAACACTTTCGGGTAGATAATCCTCAAAAGCTTTGCGTACCACCCACTTTTCCATACGATCCTTATTGATCATCTTGTCTTTGGGATTGATTTGCATGGCCACGTCAATAAACTCCTTATCCAGGAAAGGAACTCTACCCTCGATCCCCCATGCGGCAAGTGATTTGTTGGCTCTCAAACAGTCGTACTGATGAAGTTTGTCCAATTTCCTGACGGTTTCTTTGTGAAACTCCTCGGCAGATGGGGCTTTGTGAAAATACAAATACCCTCCAAATAACTCATCTGCACCCTCCCCAGACAACACCATTTTGATACCGTGAGATTTAATGCTTCTCGCCATTAAAAACATAGGGGTCGATGCCCTAACGGTAGTGATGTCATAGGTTTCTAGATGGTAAATAACATCTCTGATCGCATCCAGACCTTCCTGAATCGTGAAAACCACTTCGTGGTGGATGGAACCGATGTGTTCGGATACTTTTTTCGCAGCAGCCAAATCTGGTGAACCTTCCAATCCAACCGAAAAGGAATGCAGCTGTGGCCACCATGCCTCTTGGGTGTCATCTGACTCAATACGTTTGGAAGAAAACTTTTTGGCTAAGGCAGAAGTGATAGAGGAGTCTAAGCCTCCAGATAATAATACTCCATAGGGAACATCACTCATCAACTGGCGGTGAACAGCATCAGAAAGTGCGTCGTGTAAGTCTTCTATGCTGGTAGGATTGTTTTTAACCTTTTCAAAATCTACCCAATCTCTTTTGTACCATCGAGTAGGTGCATCATCATCACTTGACCAATAGTGTCCTGGAGGAAATAGTTCTATTTTGGAACATACTCCCTCTAAGGCTTTCAATTCGGAAGCTACATAAAAAGTACCATCCTTGTCCCAGCCCATGTACAGTGGAATGATTCCCATATGATCACGGGCAATAAAATAACGATCATGCGTACTGTCATATATCGCAAAAGCAAAAATTCCATTGAGATCATCGACAAAATCAACTCCTTTTTCTTGATAAAGCGCTAAAATGATCTCACAATCCGACTCTGTTTTAAAGTTGTATTTTCCTTCAAATTGTTTTCTCAATTCGAGGTGGTTGTAAATCTCGCCATTGGCAGCCAAAACAATACTATTATCTGCATTGTACAAAGGTTGTTTCCCTGAGGCAGGATCAACGATAGCCAGGCGCTCATGACCCATTATGGCATTTTTACTGTTGTAAATTCCACTCCAATCTGGACCGCGATGTCTCAGACGTTTGGACATCTCCAGGATTTGAGGCCGAAGGGTTTCGGCATTTTGTTTTAGATCAAAGGCACAAACAATTCCACACATGATTTATTTTTTTAAGCAAAAATATATAATTATTTTACTATTTAAAATCAATAACCTATTATGGTTTAATATTTAAATAAAAAATAGAATATTTTAAATAATTATTAATTAAAAATAGTTGAGAAAGGATAGAAAGTTAAAATTCTCAGTTTTTATGCAACTAAAGTCGGTTGCTGAAGACAATTTTACCATTGAGAATGGTAGCTACAATTCGGGTTTTGAGAACTTTTTGGATGTCCACCATCATGATGTCTTGATCCAAGATGATAAAATCAGCAAATTTACCCACCTCAATACTCCCTTTTTCATCTTCTTCGAAGTTGGCAAAGGCGGCCCACGATGTCATACCCATCAGGGTTTCATAGCGTGTTAAAGCATTTTTGGTTTGAAAAGGATTTTGAGATTCCTCTCCTTGAGGATTTTTGCGTGCCACAGCAGCGTAAAAGGTTTGAAAGGGATTGACATCTTCAACTGGAAAATCGGTTCCCAAGGCCAAAACTCCAGACCAATCCAATAGATCTTTGTATGCATAGGCCCCTTCTAACCTCTTCGAATCCAATCGATCAACAGCCCAATTCATATCGCTGGTAGCATGGGTGGGTTGTACCGAAGGAATGATTTTAGGGTTGAAAAGATCAAAATCTTCAGCAGCAATAACTTGCGCATGTTCGATTCTCCAACGAGGATCCTCCTTTTCCTCTAATACCTCATTGTAAACTTCCAAGACAGCTTGGTTGGCTGCATCTCCTATCGCATGGGTATTCATTTGAAAAGATTTTTCAGCAAGGAGATCTGCTATTACTTTCAGGGAGTCTTTGGTGATCAATAGACTGCTTTTGTATGATTTCTGGTCACTGTAATCTTCTTTTAGGGCTGCACCTCTTGAACCTAAGGCTCCGTCGGCAAAGACCTTGACCGAACGGACATTCAATTTATCGGTCTTCAAAATGCCTCTTTGTGTAAAATGCTGGATGGCCATTGGATCATTTTCAATCATGGCATAAATCCTGATATTCATCTGGCCTGTTTTTTGAAGACTGTCAATCAGATAAATATCGTTTTTTGAAATCCCAGCTTGTCCAACCGAGGTCAATCCATTCTCAAAACAAATTTCCTGAGCCCTGACCAGAGCTGCGATCTTTTCTTGTTGGGTATGTTGAGGAATGATCTTTTCTACTAATTTTTTGGCGTTGTCAACAAACAAACCTGTAAGCTTTCCTTGGTATTTTCCTATTTGTCCTCCCTCAATCTCAGTTCCTAAATCAACACCAGTCATTTCAATTGCCTTTTGATTGACCAACAAAGCGTGTCCATCAATGCGCTCCAAAACAACAGGAATATCAGGAAAAGCATCGTTTAACATTTCGTTGTTGGGGAGCGATTTTTCTTTCCAGTGGTTTTGATCCCATCCTTCGCCTTGGATGATTTTATTATTGTATGTGGATTGGTGTTTATTTAATTCTAGAACAATCTCGTCCATACTTGTAGTACCTCTGAGATCGACCCTAAATTGATTCAAGCCAAGTTCTAGAAGATGACAATGTGCATCAATAAATCCAGGGAAAATTGAAAGTCCCTGAGCGTCAACAGTATTGGCAGGACTGTACATATCCACCAGCTCCTCTCCTCCTACTGCAATGAACTTACCATTGTTAACAACAAATGCCGTAGCTTTTTCAAAATCTTGATTTACAGTGTAAATATTGGCGTTATGAACCAATAAATCTACTCTTTCGCTACATCCAGTAGCAATGGCAAAAACAAGTGTAAGAAAAAATGAAAATATTCTCATGATCAGAAGTGATGACAAAATTAAACTAAAATAAATATTACTAAAATTTTTAGGCTTTAGAATATCATTAATTACAAATTAATGTCAAATTTATAACGTATCCCTCCCAAATGCAGTTGACTTTGATTTTGATAATGAGCCCATTGAGCAGTGTTCTTGCCCAGGTTCATATTACTTTCATAAAACAGATCCCATTGAGGGTTGATTTTCCAAGTAATGGAACTTGAAATTGAAAAGACTGAGTCGATGGTTTCTATGGTTTCGTAAATGGCATCAGAACTTTCTCCAAAGGGAACTACAATATGTCTTACTGAATCTCTCGCCCCCATTAAATTACCACCCAATTGGAAAAATATTTTTTTACCTAATCTAAAATTGGCATCAAAATCAATAGTCAAAGCAGGTAAATTCCATACTTTTTTTCCCCCTTCTCTTTTGTACTGATTGTAGGTGGTTTCCAAACTAATTTTGTTGTATTCGCTAAATTGCATTGCAATTCGAGTAACTATTCCCATTTTTTCTATGCTTTCGTAGATGACTTCATAGGCATTGGACAAACGATAAGCCATATCCCTGTTGTTGTGATCATAAGGCAATCGTTTGAATAAGGGAAAATTATCAGACTGACTGTAGTGAGCATTCAGACCAAAAGACAAACCCGATCCCGGATGAGCATTGAAACCTAAAACACCAGAATGATTTACTTGAGTAGGTTTTATCATTAGGGTTGGAGAAACATAGGGGTTTTGCAAAGAAAAAGAGGTGAAACTATTAAGGTCATAATCTCCTTGATATTTTAGATAAGGAACCAGTTTTCCACCATTTGTGCTGTAAGAAAAATCTGCTTTTGGGTAAATCAAAAATGAGTTGTCCTCTGAATCTCCGAAGGGAAAAAATCCTTTGGCTCCTAATCTCAATTTCAATTTTCGACCTATGCTTAGGAATTGCACATCCAACTGCCCCAAACCACTTTGGGTATTCAATGCTTCCTCACTAAAATACGATTGATCAAAATGAGTGTTGATCAATTCCACAAGAGGGCTTAATTCTATGTATTGTCTCAAAAATGGAATCCTGAGTTGGGTATTAATTTTGACAATGTGTTCAGTACTATTAAAGGAGTCAGTGGTGATGTGGGTATTGAAATCGATTTTACTGACAACATTGTCGTACCATTGCCATCGGGATCGAATAGCGAGATAGTTAAGGTTTTGAGCAGGATCAATTACCGTTGGCCTAAAGGAAGGTATGCTCTCCCAGTTCAAGTCGTACAGACCAAAAAAGTTATGCCCTTGACGATCGTAACGCAAATCAGAATCAACGCGCATGTGATTCTGTTTGTATTGATGGATCAAATCCAATGAAGTTCTTTTTTGTTCACTATTTAGTAGGGTGTTTTTGATTGCGCCTACTGCCGAATAATAAAATTTCAAACCTATCGATTGCGTTCGATCCAAGGGGAGCATACTGGAAAAAACAAATTGAGGATGAGATTGATTGCCAAAGCCTCCCGAAAAATAGGAGTTGTGGTAAAAAGTACTTTCTTGACGTTGAAGTTTGAGAGGACTGGCTTTGTTCGGAACAAATGTTGATACCACAGGTATGGATTCAAAAGAGTATTCTATTTTTTGTTTCTTTTGAATTAGAGAATCATCAATAGAGGGCTGCATTCGGATTTTAAAAACATTTTTAAGACTTGGGCTATAAGATTTAATTACGGTAACCTCCTGTGTTCCCAAGTCATCGGTATCTTCCTCTTGAGCTACAAGGTAAAACGTCCCCAACAGAAGCGACCATAAACTGATAAAGATCTTAGTATGCCTCATGGGTTGATTTTTTTTGAAGATAGACTAGCATTTTGCTCGGCTTGTTCCTGATTGATCTGTTCCAAAAGAGTTTGACCCTCTTTTGAAATCTCTGGGAACTGATTGTAATTATCGACCAATGACTGAAGAATGTAAGTAGCTTGAAAGGCATCTTTTAGGGCATAAAAATTTTTAGCCATCAGCAGCAAGCTTTTGGCAGCCCAATAGGGTTGACTACTGAATTTTTGTGACAGAACAGCAATGACTTCATTGGATTTTTCAAAATCATTGTTTTGAAAATTTTGATGGGCTCTAAAGTAATAAGCCTCTGCAGCAAGGGCTTCAATGGGAGCTTTTTCCAATACTTTAAAGGCTTCTTGGGCTTTGATCGAATCCCTCAGTGCCAGGGAACTCTTGGCCAATATTTTGTAGGCATCCCATTTTACTTTCACTTCAATATTTTTCAAGGTCAGAACTGTTGTTGCTTTTTGCTGTGCACTCAGCATGTCTTGAGCTTGAAAATGGAATCGCATCAAATTGAACATGGCATAGCGCTTATTTTCAGGATAAACGGCAACGTTTTCTAACTGCTTCCACAAGGGAGCTGCCTTTCCCTCCATCTCTTGATTGACCCATATCTGAGTGACTCTAACCAATGCTTGTTCCAAATATTCATTGGGTGCTTCATCAATCAGCTTTTGATAGTGTACTAGAGCTGCTTCAGTATCCGATTCTTCATAGTAAATTTCAGCCAAGGTAAAATGAGCATTCAGAGCATTAAGTCCATCGGGATAGCTTTCTAAATAAGAAATAAAAGATTTTTTCGCCTGTTTTTTTCGTTGGGTCAAAAATTGTTTTTCAGCAGCAGAAAATGCTGTTTTTTCGAGTTCATTGTCAGAAAAAGTGTCGATGTTCATCTTCCTAAGCCACTGAGTAAAATCAGCTACTTTGTCCAGATCAATAGCTATTTCTTTGAGGGTCAGCAGCGCCTGCTGTGCAACAGCATTTTTATTAAAGCGAATGATCAATTTTTTGAGTACCGTTTCGGCTTGACTCAATTTTTCTTGATTGTAAAGAATGAGTCCTTTGTTGAGTATCGCTTTGGGCAGATAAGGGCTTTTGGGATAACGACTGATCATTTTGTCATAAGTATCGATAGCTGTATCAAAAGAACCTGCCACTGCATAGGCGCTACTGAGTTCAAAAAAAGCATCATCTCCATAAACGGAATTGGAATGTTTTTCGATCAATTCTTGGAGCGTTTTAATTTTTTGTGGGTTGCGATCCACAAAACCATAACTAATCGATTTTTGATAAAGTGCGTAATCCGATTGGGCAGGTGACATGTCAATACTCTTATTGTATTGCTCCATCGCAGGCCAGAAACGATTTAATACAAACTCGCAGTCACCCATTCGCAAATAGGCATCTCGAATTTTACTGCTGGCATAGTGATTTTTGTGGTCAATCACTTTCTGAAATGAGGACAATGCCAACTCATGGTTGGTCATTTTGAAATAGGCATAACCCAAATGATAGTGATACTCCAAGGAGTTTAATATTGATTTTTTTTGAAGTTTGTTTTCAAAATCATGGAAGGCATCAACTGCATCTTCAAAACGATTGAGTTCGTAATAACTTTGAGCAAGCCAAAAAAGTGAGTGGGCACTTATTATTTTGGTTTTGTCGTATTTAACGGCTCGCAAAAAATAATCTTTTGATTGGGAATAATCCCCAGCATTGAACAATTGTATGCCCTTGAGATAGGTGACCCTTTGCAACAAATGATCGTCTTTGTAATCGTTTTGTGAAGAGAGTATCTTTATGACACCATCATAATCCCCACTGTTTGTGTAAGAACTTAACAACAAAGCGGTGAGTTCTTGATCATCTTCACTCTTAGGATAGGTCTCAAGATACCTGATGATGACTACAGGAACCTTTTCATAAGGATTACCGATTTCATAACTCAATTTGGCATAATTGAGTAAGGCAATTTGGGTAATATCAGGATTGAAATCCATAGAAGCAGCACTTCTATATGCATTGAAAGCCGAGGGCTTACGGTCTTTTTTGAGATAACATTCAGCTAAATAGTAATATGCGTTTTGTGCCAATTTGTCTTTTTTACCAATGATTTTGCTGAATTGATCAATGGCTTGGCTGTAGTTCTCTGTTTCATAATAGGCATAACCGAGTTGGTAAAAATCTGTGTGTGTCCATTTACCGTTCTTACCTTTGTAATTCTTCAAATGTTTTAATGCTTTCTCATACTGTTGGGTATTGAAGTAACTCTCCCCTATGATCTTGGAAAGTTCAGAAAAATTTTCCCCTCGTACCTTATGAATTTCCGATTCTCCTAAAGCGATGGCTTTTTCAAATCGACCTAATTTAAAATTCATTTCAACTTGAAAATAACCCAAGTTTTCTTGCTGTTTTTTCTTAGATACTTTCGTAAAGGAATTGGAAGCAGCCGCATAATCCTCCAGTTGATAGGCTATGTGTCCTAGATAGTAATGAGCATCGGATTCGTATTTGGGATCAAATTTGACGTTTTCCAATAATGCTTTGGCTTTAGAATATTGTTTTTTGGCAAAAAGGGTGTAGCCTTTGTTGAAATAAAACTGTGGCAATGAGGGTTTGGGAACGTCGGCCGATTTTACCTTGGCAAACCACTTGTGCGCATAAGAATATTTTTCATTGTTAAAATAATAATTGGCAAGATCCAAATACACCGTTTTTAAAATGACTGTATTGGGATAATCAAGTCGGAAGGTTTCAATCCGTTTGACGGCACCTGGATCGTTGAGTCTCAGGGCAGTGACCATTTTAAAATAGTTAATTTCCTCTTGATCTGAAGCGTCGGTGTTAAAATCTTCCAGTAAGGAAAAAGTCTGATCTACATTGGGATAGACCCCCTGATAATAAAGATCCGAAGCATTGATTTTCATCAATGTTTTGTCAAAAAGTTGTGACCAAACTGTAGCGCTGAAAAAAAACAACAAAATGGGGAGTAAGCTATTTTTTTGGGCGTTTATCATATTCAAATTTAAACAGAAACCTTTCTTTAATGAACGCATTTATTTTTGCTTGCGTATATTTTATCAACAAATTTTATTACCCAATCAAAACCCTTTACATTTGGGGAGTAATTATTAACCATGTCTAAAAATATTGTTTCTTTCAGTGATGCCATCATCAAACAAAGTGGAAAAACCATTTTGACCGAGGTATCTATCGATGTTGCTGAGGGGAGTTTTGTGTTTTTGATCGGTCGAACGGGAAGTGGAAAAAGCAGTTTGATCAAAACCATTTACGGTGATCTAGAATTGGCTGGTGGACTTGGCAATGTTGGTGATTTTGACCTTACAAGACTGAAAAGTAAGCAGATACCCGCCTTGAGAAGAACCCTAGGGGTGGTGTTTCAGGATTTTAAACTTCTTCCCGATAGAAATATTGAAGACAATCTAAAATTCGTTCTAAAAGCTACTGGTTGGAAAAATAAAAAACAAATCAGTGACCGAATCGATGAGGTTTTGAAAATGGTCGGTATTGAAGTCAATAAGCAAAAATTTCCTTTTGAATTGTCTGGAGGAGAACAACAAAGAATTGCCATTGCTCGAGCCCTACTCAATGATCCCAAATTAATCATTGCAGATGAACCCACGGGTAACCTTGATCCACAAACAAGTCAAGAAATCATGCAACTCTTCAAATCCCTTCACAAAAAAGGCATGACCCTTTTGATGGCTACTCACGATTATCAAATGATCGTTAAATTCCCCGGTAAAATATTTAAATGCGAGGATGGGAAAGTCTTTGAAGTCGTTGCAAAAACATAATTTATGTTCCTTTATAACTACTCAAAGGCATTCGTTTCGTAATTTTACCTAAAATTCAGACATGCCTATTTCAAACCTCCCTCGGATAGCTCATACCCAAAGCAATCAGTTTTTTTTGATGGCTGGACCCTGTGCCATTGAGGGAGAAGATATGGCGATGAGAATTGCCGAAAAAGTAAAGTCGGTAACCGATGTACTCTCCATACCCTTTATCTTCAAAGGAAGTTTCAAAAAAGCCAATCGAAGTCGATTGGACAGTTTTACAGGAATTGGAGATGAAAAAGCACTGAAAATTTTAGAAAAGGTAGGAAAGGCCTTTGAAGTTCCTACGGTTACAGACATTCACAGTGTGGAGGATGCCGAAAAAGCTGCCGCCTATGTAGAGGTATTACAGATCCCAGCTTTTTTAGTCAGGCAAACAGACCTACTGGTAGCCGCAGCAAAAACTAAAAAGTTTGTCAACCTCAAAAAAGGTCAGTTCATGAGTCCAGAGAGCATGCAGTTTGCCGTTCAAAAAGTCAAAGACAGTGGCAATCAAAATACATGGATTACCGATAGAGGAACCCAATTTGGTTATCAGGATTTGATCGTTGATTTTAGGGGAATTCCTGTGATGAAGAAATTTGCTCCTACTGTTTTGGATGTAACCCACTCTCTTCAACAACCCAATCAGAGCAGTGGAGTCACTGGAGGACGCCCAGAAAGCATCGAGACCATTGCTCGAGCAGGAATTGTAAATGGTGTCGATGGGCTGTTTATCGAAACCCACTTCGACCCCGCTATCGCCAAGAGTGATGGTGCCAATATGCTCAACCTTCAACACCTAGAAGGTTTATTGTCTCGTTTGTCAAGATTGAGAAATTTTGTTACCGAAAATTTGTAACTACTTCAGTTCGATGGCACCCATGTCTGGTAAGCCCTCAATGGTGTTGCCTAATAGGTCTTCTTCCAAAGTAAAGCCCAGAAACAAACCCTTTTCATCTCCTTCAATCATCGGAATGGACTTACCTCTATCTTGGACCAACTCAATATTGGTGGGTATGTAATCTTGTAGGTTACTCCCCCCTACATTCCTGAAAAGAACATCACCAATCACAACATTATCGGGTTGAATCAATACTTCCTTAGGCCAGTAGTCATTCTTTAGAAAGATATTGTTGGTAAAAGTGACATTTTCAACAATGCCTTCCCCTCCGTCATCGGGCTTGTACTGATCTCCAAGTACCAAATTACTGTCTCCTTCTACATGAAAAATATTGTTGGCAACCAAAACGCCTCTCGATACCTTGTCCACCGCAATTTTGGATACGATGTCAGCGTTTGTAAAAATGGTATTGTTGTAAATGTAAGTATTGTAGGGCCCTTTGCGAGTATTTTCTTTACCTGCAAAACCACTGAGCCAAAAGGTTTTTCCCTCTTGAAAATTATTTCCTACCCCTTTAATTCTAAAACCATCGTTAATGCTCAGATTGTAACGATAGGCACAATTGTAATTGTTGCCCAGTACCTCGATGAACCCCCCAGCATTGGATAAGCTCAGGTTGCGTTGTACAATAACGTCATTACAATTAAAATCGATATGACAACCTGCTGAATCAGCGGGACCATTGGCGTAACTAAAGCTGTTTTTATCGATGAGTATTCTGGAAGAACCCCAAGTCCATAGGCCACTGCCTCTGCCCCAATTTCTTGAATCGTCTGGACTGCCAGAGTAACTGATGTCGTTTTCGCTCACCGTCGCTCCCTCACATTTGAGCAGCACCATTCCGGGACCTCCTGTTTTATAGAGACGATTGTTATTGATTGTGATGTTTTTGAAATTCCGTTGACTACCATTGTTGAATCGTATTCCACTATGGCTAACATTTTCAATGCGGCAACCACTAATAGAAATATCGGTCAACTGTCCGCTTTTGCTAGTATTGAGAAACCTAATTCCCCACCCATAACTTTGAGTACCATTGGGTGTTGTTACCTCGTCTTCGCCTCTTTTAAAACCATTGTTTTCATAGTAAATTCCATTGATTTCTGTATTTTCAATGGATATGTTTTTACATACAACATTGGAGTTTATATGAACTAATATTCCACACCTCATTCCCTTAGTCGCCTCGCTGATATTGGTTGAGATTCCCCCTCCATCGGCGGTAATGCGCAGATTGGAAATACGGATATTTGAGGAATTTTCCAAATACACTCCACTGACATTACCACTGGCATCGATCAAAGGTTTCTCTTGATTTGAGGATCCTGGAGGTTGATAATTAGAAATCTCCAAACCTTCTTCCCCAGAAAATGAAATAATGGGAATATAACCCCTAAAAGAACTCCCGTTGGCCAACAAAATCCGGTCTCCAGATTTGAGTTTGAGATGATTGATTGTTTCCAGGGTCTTAAAAGGTTTCTCAGCCGAGAAACCATCGTTGCTGTCGTTTCCAGAGAAGGTATTAAAATAGTAAACCTGAGGATCAGTATCGGCGTCTGCCGATACTTCCTCAGGTTTACATCCTATCAAAAAGATAAATAAAATATGGAAAAAGATTAAATTATAATTTCCCATTTTCACTCTTTAATACCCTGGATTTTCAACCAAATTAGGGTTGTCAGAAAGTTTTGTCAAAGTCAAGGGATAATAGTAGTGGTGCGATAAAAAGACCCTCGGACTTCTTATGGCGTTTTTGACAGAAATTTTATACTTTTTTGTGTCATGGTTGTAAATAAACGAAAGGCCTTTATGCATGGTCTCATTAAGAACTTCCTCTGCAATTCTCCAACGTCTGAGATCCCAAAAACGGTGTTCTTCGAAAACCAATTCCACTGCTCTTTCATTTCTGATGACTTCCTCATCTATACTTGCTTTGGCTGGCATACCTGCACGAGCTCTGATGGTATTCAATGCAGCGAGTGCTTCACCAGTTTTTCCTAAATAGAAAGCTGCCTCAGCCAAATTGAGGTAAGTTTCCCCCAATCTAAAAATATGATAATCTTCACTAGATTGACCACCCTCTTGTTGTTCACCAGGACTTTCGTCTAAGAATTTTCTAAGCAAGAATCCTTGACGTAAAGGTTTGGGTCTTGGCTCAAAAGACCTGTTAGAAGCCTTGGCAGGAGTTCCGTCGGGTAAAACACCACTTTTTACCTCTGCTCCATCAACAATACTCTTTTCATGGAAATAAGCTTTCTTTCCCCAAAAATCGGATTCATTGTAAAGAAATGCTGCCTTAAATCTTGGATCTCTGTTGTGAAAAAGCTCATCCATGGTCCATTCTTTTGTAGCGTATTGGTCGCGAGGAATTTCACCAGAGGTTCCATCAATAAACTCGAACTTTTCGGCAATATCCAAGTAAGGTCTAAAGTTGGAATTCCAAGCGAAGGCAAAATCCGCATGAACAGCAGTAACAGAAAGATGGTGCCCAAAAGTTGAGGCTGCATCAAAACGCTCTGTAAAAATCACTTCAGGATTGTTTTCTATTTCATCAACAAAAAGCTGCTTGTGGTTTAACATAGGATCATCTGGATAAGTATTGTAAAGAGAATGAGGACTGTTGTCGATCAATTCTTTAGAGGCATTGTAAGACTTTTGCCAATAAGAACTTTCATCACTCGCAGGAATTCCTACCACACCGTTCAATTGTACTTCTCCAAAACGGGCAATACTTCCAGCATAGAGATTTGATCGGCTTTGAAGTGCCTTAGCGGCCCATTTGCTAACCCTACCAGGTTCTCCTTCATGAGCGTCTGGTAAATCGTTGAAAATAGCAGACATTTCAGTATCTACAAAATCATAAATTTCTTTTTCTGTATTTCTGCTCACAAATAATGTTTCCTCATCATCATCCAAACTCTGTGCTGTTGTAATTAAAGGAATACCTCCATATCTGATGACCATATTGAAATAAAAATATGCACGTAGCCATCGGGCTTCGCCCAATCTTTTGGATTTATATTCCTGATCAAAAGCCTCAGAGCTTCCCACCTCGTCTATAAAAATATTGAGTTTTCTAATATCATTATACCTCCAATAGTTTAGTGGCCCAAAAAGTGTTTCGGAATTCATGGGGGTTGCTATAGCTGCATTAGGCTGTTGCCAAGGAGCAAACTGAATCATTTCATCAGCCATAGCTGAAATTAAGCCTAGCCCAGTGGAGCTGGAGTGTAAATGTCTAAAATTAGCACGAGCATAAACATCTGTTAAATACGCATCGGCTAGTCTTTGGTCTTGCCAAACGGCAACCTCTGAAATACGATCCAAAGGTTCTTTATCTAAAACGTCCTCACAGCCTGAAAAGGTTACCGCAAGTGTTAGATATAAAATATATTTTAGTTTCATATTATTTTTTTTAAAGTGAAATGTTGATTCCATAAGATACTGTCTTGATCAAAGGATAAGTAGTTCCATTTTGACCCGAAGGACCCTCAGAATCAAATGTTCCTTTGTAGATTCCCAAGTTATTCCAGGTAATCAAGTTGGATCCAGATACAAAAACTCTGAATCGATCTACCCCAATCATGTCCTTGATGTTTGTGGGTATTTCATAACCAATATTAAGGTTTTTGAGACGTAAATAAGTTCCATCTTGAGTCCAAAAATCAGAAACTACAGAGTTGTTGGCATTTGCATTGGCTGCAGTACTGGCAGGCAATTGAGCATTTGGATTAATATTTACAGATGGATTGTTGGGGTCAGGTGTCCAACGGTAATCATACTGAAACTTGTAGGGAACTACATTGTTGATCAAGATGTTTCTGATTTGATTCCCAAAAGTAAAGTTAAATCCAGTCGCTCCTTGCAAAAGCATACTCATTGAGAAATTTTTATAAGAAGCATTGAGGTTGATCCCATAGGTCATATCAGGTAATCCTCCTTTACCGATCTCGTCCTGATCTCTCCAGTCGATGTAATTGTCTCCATTGAGATCTACATAGCGAATATCTCCGGGTACGACTCGGCTGTTTCCAGTTCCACCAGCCAACAATGATTGATCGACAGGATAATTGTCAATTTCCTCTTGGCTCATGAAGATACCATCGCTTTTGTATCCGATGTTTCGGTTGACCCAGTTTCCGTTTCTCAACTGAATTAGGTTAAATCTTTTGATGAAAGCAGGGTCATTCAACTCAGTTTCATCTTCGGCATACGCTCTGATATCGCGATCCACAGGCCAATACTCGTATCTTTCACGAGCAAACCCTAGGGAGAGCCCAACATCATAGGATAACTCTCCTATTTTATTTTTATGAGTCAACACCAAATCAAACCCACGGTTGCTGGTGGAGTTTTGATTCTCTTGTGGGAGTGTGGCTCCAAAAGTACTGGGAAAATCTGCCAAAGGCGTTGCAAAAATACCCTCTTGATCTCTATAAAAAATATCCAATTCTACTCCGAGAAGCCCGTCGAACAATTGAGCATCGATACCCAAATTGTAGGTAGTCAAACTTCTCCAAGTTACGTTGGGATTGGCCAAACCTGTTGTAGAGATAGCGGTACTCAATCCTGAGCTGCCAAAAAGATAAGGCCCCGAGGAAAAGGTATTGCTAGCTCCTTGAATGGAAAAAGCTTCTAAATAGCGGAACAAACCAATATTATCATTACCCGTTTCACTATAGGACAATCTAACTTTTAGACTGTTGATCGCTTCGACATCTTTAAGAAAATCCTCCTCAGACAATCTCCAAGCTGCAGATACACTGGGAAAGAAACCCCATCGAGATTCCTCCGCGAAGTTACTGGAAGCATCATAACGAAAACTAGACTCCAAGAAGTATTTGTTTTTGTATCCATAATTGACACGACCTACAACACTGGAACGCCCGAATTCAAGTGCATTACCAGAGTTTTGAATTCCCAATTCACTTCCTAAATTTAGAAAGGGCAGATCTGTTGTCAGTAGGTCCCTCCTGGAGGCACTGAAGTTAATGGTCTCCTCATCAATGGTCTCTGTCAATAACAGCCCTTTGATGTCGTGGTCTCCAAATGTGTTTTCATAACTAATGGAAATGGTAGGATATACTCTTTTGAACTGACGAAGTGCCTCACGTATGCTATCACCCCCGGCCTGCCCGACTTGAGTTGGTTCTCCAGTATCTTGATCGTATTGATAAACAGGCATCCGCTTGTTCAAATCTTTGGTTTGAAGATTGTCAGACAAATAGGTCAGCGTACCTTTAACAGAAAGTCCTGTAACTTGAGGTATTTTGTATTCCATTTGGATTCTACCGTTAAATACTTCACCAAAACGATCTACAAAACCTGACAAACTGCGCTGACTTCCTCCATAAGCAGCACGGTTACCAAACCCACCACCACTGTTGGCAGCCAGTTCAGGACGGCCTGGGATTACTGGATGGAGAATGGGTTCAGATACAATAAAAGCATTGTAAATGTTATTTTGAGGCATACCCGGTTCTGATCGTTTGTCTTTGCGATAACTCAAATCCAAACTTACCTTTAAATTGTCATTGACATCAAAATCAACATTGGTACGTACATTGGTTCTTCCATAGTTTAGATCACCAGATCTAAAAGAACCACTTTGGTACAAACTTCCCAAAGAGGTAAAGAATTTCACTTTATCAGATCCTCCGCTTGCAGTAAGACTGTGTTGATTCATAGGCGCCCAAGTTCTAAAAACGGTTCTTTCCCAATCATAAGATTCATAACCAGGGTCTTGATTTTTGTAGGCCTGAATCTCTTCAGGAGTGTAAGAGGCAGCGCCGCCCTCATTTTGCATTTCAACAAATTGCCCTCCATCGACATTATTCCTCCAAACGACGGGTTGTTGGAAACTCATGGTTCCCGTATAGGATATGTTGGGTTTGCCTTCACGACCTCTTTTGGTGGTAATCAAGATCACACCATTACCCGCTCTGGCACCATAAATCGCAGCCGATGCATCTTTTAAGGTATTGACAGATTCGATATCATTAGGGTCAATTCTTGCCAAAGACATTTCGATTCCATCAACCAAAATCAAAGGTGTTCCAAATCCTCGTATGTTGAGGGTAGTTCCATCGGCACCGGGTATTCCTGTGGTTTGTTTGGTGATCACCCCTGCCACACGACCGGCCAAAAGTTCTGTAGCGTTGGCTACCGATACTTGGTTAAGCTGCTCACTATCAACCTTGACTACCGATCCAGTCAGACTGGATTTTTTCTGAGTACCATATCCAACCACAACCACCTCGTCCAGAGCTTTGGTGTCTTCGGTTAGCGTAATTTGTAAATCTGCACTTTGGTCATAAACCAATTCTGACATTAAGTAACCGATGTAACTGAATTCAAGTGTGTCGCCTGGCGATACACCCGAAAGGGTAAAATTACCATCAAAATCAGTTTGAGCTCCATTGGTAGTTCCTTTTACCAAGACAGTTGCTCCAGGTAAAGGCCCGTTTTCATCAGAAATGGTTCCTGTGATCGTTTCCTGTGCCATTGAAAAATTCAGAAATACTATACTAAATATAGTAAGGAAAATTTTCAATGAAAATTGTTTTGAATTTTGTTTCATTGTTCGATTTTTATTCCGCACAATATAATAATATTACTTTTAATAGTTAAGAAAATTTTAACACTATTCCGTTAAACCTTTTGACTTAAAGATATGCTTTTTGAAAAGCAAATGCAGCAACGAGCTTGTTTACAGATAGTTATTTCAAGGTTAATCCACATAATCAAGGCTTTAACTTTAGGAGTCACCCCTAAAAATGTTAATTTTTGATCAAAAATTAATAATTACTGCAATGTTCATTGTTTAACTAAACGCTTATTCGAGGGATGATAATTATTGTGTTTCGATTTTAATTTGTACCAAATTTTAAATAAAGATTCATAATTTGTAAATTAGAAATTCCTAAAATCCCAAATGAAATTATTTAATCTTTTTTCGATTATTATCTTTTTGCTTTTCAGTAGCTTCTTTTACAGATTCAACTCAGATCAACCCAGTACTGAAATACTCTTGCCTCTGGAGCTAAACAACAGTTGTCCACCTGGTTTTAAAAGAGATGCTCAAAACAGATGTATCAATAAAAATTTATACCTGCAATATGCTGATTGGTAAACAAGGGAGGAGTGTGACATTCGGCACATCGGGCCACAAACG
>JAYNHF010000038.1:0-23674 GCA_038107695.1 Flavobacteriaceae bacterium
CGTGTCCATTGGGCACAACGCCATTGTTCACGGATGTACGATCAAAGATCGAGTGTTGGTGGGTATGGGCAGTATCATCATGGACGATAGTGTCGTAGGATCCAACAGTATTATCGCTGCGGGAAGTGTCTTAACCAAAAATACCATTGTTCCTGAGGGTAGTATTTTTGCGGGCATCCCAGCAAAGAAAATCAAAGAAATCAGTCCCTCACTTCAAAAAGGAGAAATTGAGCGTATTGCCGCCAATTACATCAAATATGCCTCTTGGTTCAAGTAAGGGCAAAAAAAAACTCCCATGAGCGGGAGTTTTTTTTCCTAGAGGATTAAGATTAAAACCCTAATTCTTTTTTTACTTCAGCCATGATGTCCTTTCCTTTGGCAATAATAACACTACCGCCAGCAGAGGAATCCAATACGTAATCGTATCCCAAATTAGAGGAAACCTTATCGATAGCGGCTTTGGCTTTGTCGATAAGAGGTTTCATCATATCAACTGATTTTTTTTGTAAATCTTGAGAAACAGTTTGCTGAAATTCTTGAATATTTTTTTGCATTCCTTCTAACTCCTTTTGACGAGACTGGTTGGTGATTTCCGTTTGGTTAGCGGCATCAGCAGCATAAGTTTGTGCTTTGGTTTGGAATTCCTTGTAAGTATTTTCCATTTCAACAGTGTAGGATTCCTCTAATTTTTTTAATTCTTTCTGTGCAGCTATTACCTCAGGCATTTCACTAATTAATTTCTGAACTTCAATGTGTGCTACTTTGGCTTGAGCATTGACCATACTTAAGGGAGCCAAAAGTAATACTAAGGGTAGGAATAATTTTTTTAAATTTTTCATTAGGTTTAACGTTATTATTTTAATTACTTACTTTGTCTAAAGCTTTCTTAGCCGAATTGATTTTTTCTTTTCTTTCTTTGATTCTCTCTTGTGCTTGAATTCTTCTAAGAACTAGGTCGCTAATATCGTAATTTTTTGCTGAATACAACATAATTATATCAGAAGATCGGTCAAATACAAAGTCGTATTTTCTCTCCTTGGCGAGATCTTGTACTATACTTAATATTTGGTCTTGAACGGGTTTGAGTAATTGGTTTTTTTGGATCATCATGTCTCCGTTGGGTCCAAACCTTTTCTCTTGAAGCAAAACCACTTCTGTTGCAAAATCTTTGATTTCTATCTCACGATCAGCAATTAACTCAGGGGTTAATAATATCTTTTCGACAGCAAATTGGTCTTCGATTTGCTTGAGCTGGATTTTTTTTAGCTCTATTTCTTTTTTCCATTGAGCAATTTTTTCGTCAAGTAATCGACTGGCGGTCTTAAACTCCTTGTTTTTACTAAGGATAACGTCCATATCAATGTAGGCGATCCGCACTCCTCTCTGGGCATGAATTGCCACAGAAATCATGCAAAGCAATGTGGATACAATGATCTTATTATTCATATATCAACCGAAGTAAGTCTTCATTTATTAACGCATGAAAAGGGAAATTATTATAATTTCCCCACGAGGATTGAATTAAAATTGCTGTCCAATAATGAAATGTGTTTCCCAACCATTTGCTTCTCCAGTAATGAGATTTGAGCTATCGAAACCATAGCCGAAATCGATACCAAGTAATCCAAAGGCGGGCATAAAAATTCTTACTCCCATCCCAGCTGAGCGTTTAGAGTTAAAAGGATTAAATTCTCTGAAACTGTCGTAACCATTTCCCGATTCCAAAAACGAAAGTGCGAAAATGGAAGCACTGGGTTTTAATGTGATGGGATATCGTAATTCAAAGGTGAATTTGTTGTAAAGCAATGAACCATCTCTACTGGAAAGAGATTGATTTTTATATCCCCTCAGGGCGATCGTCTCTCGACCGTCAAGAGCATAATTTTGCATACCGTCTCCCCCAAGGTAAAATCTTTCAAAAGGGATATTTCCTCGATCTTGGTTGTATGCCCCGATAAAACCAAAGTCAGTTTGCGCCTTAAAAACCAATTTCCCAATGATACTGGTGTACCATTCGCCGTTGAACTTTATTTTGTAGTATTCCAACCAGCGGAATTTTTCTTGATCAATTTTTGCCCTATCTGGTTCTCCATTGGGGAGTTGAAATTCTTTGCGATCCTCCATATTGCTAAAATCTATCCCATTAATCAGGGAGTAGGGTGGGGTAAATTTTCCGCTGATGCTGAACTTAGAACCTCCAACAGGAAAAATAGGATTGGTGAAAGTGTTATTTCTCATCAATGCTACTGTGTAGGTCAGGTTGTTTGCACTTCCATCTCCAAAGGTGAATAATCCCGTGTAATAATTGTTGAGGTCGTAGTATTGAAAAGCGATAGACTGAGATAAGGTAAAAAAGTCATCGGGAACCTTTAATCTTTTGGCAAGTCCCAAAGTCAAACCACTGATTTGAAAGTATTGACTCTCATCGGCCCTACCGGTTAGATAATCGTAACGGTATTGAACTGTATGAGACAGTGAGGTAGAAAACTGAACTGGTTCACGTCCACCCATCCATGGTTCTGCAAAACTGAAACTGTAAGTGTTGAAGAACTGACTGGCCTGCAATCTCAAGCTCAGACTCTGACCATCTCCCATTGGAAGAGGCTTGTAGGTGTCGAAGTTAAAAATATTTTTTAGCGAGAAATTGTTGAAGGAAAGCCCCAAAGTACCGATGAATCCTCCACCTCCATAGCCCCCTTGTAGCTCGATTTGGCTTGCGCCTGCTTCCGTAAGACTGTATTCTATGTCCACCGTTCCTGCATTGGGATCGACATTTTTAAATTCAGGATTGATATTTTCTGCATCGAAAAAGCCTAACTGACCCAATTCTCTGACCGTTCTAACGACTTTATCTTTGCTGTATAAATCTCCAGGCTTGGTTCTCAGCTCTCTGTAAATGACATGATCATTGGTTTTGGTATTCCCTTTTACCGATATTTTGTTAAAACTAGCCAGCTTACCTTCACTCACTCTGATTTCAAAATTAATTGTATCATTTTCGGCACTTACCTCCACGGCATTGATATTGGAAAATAAATAACCGTTGTTTTGGTAAAGATTGGTAAGATCATTGGCATCAGGTTTTACATCAGCAATACGCTTCTTTAGAAGCACCCCGTTGTAGGTGTCACCTTTTTTGATTCCCAAAACTTGACTGAGTTGGAAATCACTGTAAACAGAATTTCCAAGAAATGAAATGTCTCCAAAAAAATAGCGATTACCTTCTTCCATATCAAAGTTAATGCTAATGGAATTATCATCATTAGATACTAAAGTATCACTAATAATCCTGGCGTCGCGATATCCCTTTTCTTTGTAAAAGTCGATCAGCGCTTGTTTACCTTCCTTATAATCCTCCTCTATGTATTTGGATTTTTTCCAAAACCTAAGTGGGAACTTTTTCTTTGTTTTTTTGAGTTTAGATCGGAGTTTTTTGTCGCTGAAAACCTCATTCCCTTCAAAATCAATTGCTTTAATTTTTACTCTTTCCCCTAAATCTACATTAACCACCATTTTGTAGGTATTGGTACTTGTGGTATCCTTAATGGTATTGAGCAACACTTTAGTATTGAGAAATCCCTCTTTTTTGAATTTATTGACAATGTAGTTTTTGGTATTGGTCAGGAAACTTTCCGAAAGCTTTTTCCCTGCTTTGAGTTCTGTTTCAGTAAGAAGGGGTTGAATTTTTGATTTTTTAAGTCCATTAATTTTCACCTCACTCAAGGCGGGGAGCTCCTCAATTTCGATTTCTAATCCAACCTTATCTCCCTCTATTTTGGTGATGTAGAAATTGATATCGCTAAACAATTGAAGGTTCCACAGCTTGTTTACCACAGCACTAATGTCATCACCAGGGATGTTGATTTTCTGTCCTTTGCGAAGTTGACTGTACGAAATCACCGTTTGATCACTAAAAGTTTTGATGCCACTGACTGTGATCGTGTCGATTGTGTAAAGCTTTCCTTTGACGTATTCGTCAGAATTTTGGGCGTGGATGGAGAAAAAACCCAAAAAGAAAAATGAGTATAAGGCGGTAGCGAATGGGTGGAATAACCTACCCAAGTAGTTGCTTACTTGTCTTTCCAAATCTGCGCTCTCTTTTTTGGTAGTTGATTAATGCTTTGTGTAATTGTTCTTTTGTAAAATCAGGCCAAAGTACTTTGGAAAAATACAATTCGGCATAGGCAATTTGCCATAATAGAAAATTACTAATTCTTTTTTCTCCGCTGGTACGAATCAATAAATCCACATCCGGTAAATTTCGGGTGTAAAGATGCTCATTAATAATGGATTGGTCAATTTTTTCGGGAGAAATTATATTATTTTTAACTTTGATTGTTAACTGCTTTAGTGCACTGACGAGCTCTTCTCTGCCGCCATAACTCAGTGCTAAAGTCAAGGTCATTTCTTTGTTATCTTCTGTTTTTTCCATCACATAATGCAATTCATTTTGAACTGCGACTGGGAGTTGATGAATATTGCCGATAACATTGAGTTTGATTCGATTTTTGAGTAGTTTTTCAAACTCACTTTTTAGTGTGCTTACAAGCAATTTCATCAACAGACCAATTTCTTCTTGTGGTCTGCCCCAGTTTTCTGTAGAAAAAGCGTACAAAGTCAGGTATTCGATTTTTAGTTGAACTGCTTCTTCAACTACCTCCTGTACTGCTTTCACTCCGTGGGAGTGTCCTTGAATTCTGTTTTTGCCTTTTTTTTCAGCCCAACGGCCGTTCCCGTCCATTATGATGGCGAGGTGTTTTGGCATATCATTTTTAAAATTGCTCATGATCATTCTTTACAATAACACGGCAGATCGCCAAAGGTAAATGAAATTGTTAAACCAGTAAAAACATACCAGTCATTATTATGCAAATTTCCAAACTTTAAATTATTGGGGACATTGGTTTCGGATTCGGGCGCACTCCCGTCCAAGTTGTCCGTGAAGGTGTATCGAACACCGACTTCAAGACCCAAAACTACAAAAGGTGAAATATTGGCTTTTACCCCAACAATAGCTGGTAGAGCAACATCATTACCTTTGCCATACTCTACGGTTTCAAGTGTATTGGGTTCATGGTAAAACAAATTGTAACGAATGTAACCGACTCCCATAAACAAATATGGGGATACCATCTTTTCGTTGCCGTGAAGATTAAAATCAGTAAAGTTTACCTCAGCACCCACCGAAAACTCCATGATTTGATTTTTAAAACGGTATCTTCGGTTGAAACGTGCAAAATCTACAGGAGAATAATCACTTTTATTGATGTTCATGATCATTGCATTGGCCCTCAAGGAATACCGTGTGGTTCGATTCCATTTGTACACTAACCCAAAAGCAGGATTTTCGGGAAATACAAAATAAGTGGCTCCCACATCACCAATGTAATTTCCCGCTCCCAAAAAAGCACCCAATTCATGAAACTGTGCCCGGGTAGAATGGGAACAGTACAAAAGAACGATAAAAAGCCAAAGCCTTTTCATTTGAGTTAAGGGTGTAAAAATTAGGGGTACTAATTTTGACAATTATTACCCATAATCTTAAACTAATAAAAGCTTCAATTATTGCCTGTTTCGGGCGTCATAACCCCAAAAAAGTTTATCGCGTAAAGTCTTGAAATAATTGTCTCCTTCCAACTCGACGGTAAATACAGAAAAAGGAGCTTTTTTGATGTGAATTAGGGTTCCGTTTTCAACGGTAAAAATACGAGAGTCCAACGACAGCAAATGATCCTCCCCACGTCCATCTACTTTGATTTCTATTACCGCTTTGTCGGGAACTACTAGAGGACGGATGTTTAAATTGTGAGGAGCGATGGGGTTAAGAACAACCCCTTGGGTCTCAGGAGTCAAAATAGGGCCACCACTACTCAATGAATACCCAGTAGAACCAGTAGGGGTAGAAATGATCAGCCCATCGGCCCAGTAGGTAGTCAGATACTCTCCATCAATTTGTGTGGCAATACTCAACATGGCAGTGGTATTCTTCCTGTTAATACTGATTTCATTCAGTGCATAACCAAATTTTTCAATTTCGGCCGATGGAGAAGAGAGTTCTACTGAAAGTAAAGTCCGCTGGATCAACTTGAACTTTTCATCGAAAAATTTGTCCAGAGCCTCATTGAGAGATTCTTTTTGCAAACTGGTCAAGAAGCCCAGACGTCCTGTATTGATTCCAAGAATAGGAGTTTCGGTGTTTTTTACAAAAGGAATGGAACGCAGGAGGGTGCCATCGCCCCCTATCGAGAATAGATAATCGTGATCAGCCTCGAGCGTATCATCAGCATTGAAAGTACAGTATTTTTGTATTTCTTCAGGCAAATTAACCGCCAACCGTTGATCCAGACACAACTCATGTCCCTGTTTCTCCAAATAAGCAATCGTCGCCTTAGCAAACTCAATGGTTGCAGGCGTATCAAAAGCACAAAAGACGGCAATTTTCATCCAAGTGAATTAAATAACAAAATTACAAAACTTTATTGGCCCTGCCTTTTGATCTTCTAAATTTAGCCGATACCGTTAATAGTTCTTAATTTTACAACCTAAAAATATTTTATGACCCAACTAAGTGTAAACATCAATAAAATCGCAACACTGAGAAACTCAAGAGGGGGGAATGTTCCTAATTTACTCACCGTAGCAAAGGATTTGCAGCGTTTTGGAGCACAAGGGATTACCATTCACCCGAGGCCCGACCAACGTCACATTCGCTATGATGATGCACTTACTTTACCCGATGTATTGACCACCGAGTTTAATATCGAAGGAAACCCTATTCCCGAATTCATTGATTTGGTAAATCAAATCCAACCCGATCAGGTGACTTTGGTTCCCGATGCCCAGGATGCCATTACCTCCAATGCAGGATGGGACACCCTCAAGCACAAAGATTTTTTGGTTGAGGTCATTCGTGAATTTAAAAGTAATGGAATCAGAACTTCTATTTTTGTTGATCCTATTGAAAAAATGGTAGAAGGGGCAGAGAAAATAGGCACAGACCGAATAGAATTGTACACCGAAGCTTATGCCCAAAACTTTAAAAATAACCCCGAAAAAGCAGTAGCACCCTATATTAGTGCAGCAAAAGTCGCCAACGCATTGGGAATCGGGATCAATGCCGGGCATGATTTGAACCTTGAAAACACCGCTTTTTTCGCTCAAAACATCCCACAGCTTTTGGAAGTTTCCATTGGTCATGCCTTGGTCAGTGAGTCGCTATATCTGGGATTTGAAAATGTCATACCGATGTATTTACAACGCCTGAGCTAATGGAGATCTTACATTCCAATATTATTGGATCGGGAGACAACCATTTCATCATATTACACGGATTTTTGGGAATGGGTGACAATTGGAAAACACATGCTAAAAACTTAGCCGAAAAAGACCATTGTGTTCATTTGGTCGATCAGAGAAACCACGGCAGAAGCTTTTGGAGTGATGATTTTGATTATGACCTTATGGTCGAGGATTTGCTAATTTATTTGGACCACCACGGGTTGGATCAAGTGATACTGTTGGGACACTCGATGGGAGGAAAAACAGCGATGGCCTTTTCGCTAAAGCATGCGCATCGGGTCAAAAAATTGATCGTGGTAGATATTGCTCCTAAATATTACGCCCCTCACCATCAACAAATTTTGGCAGGACTCAGCTCCCTAAATTTTGGGCAGGTCAGTTCTAGAAAAGCCGCTGCCGATCATTTGGAAAAATTTGTTCCCGATATGGGCGTCCGTCAGTTTTTACTTAAAAATTTACATTGGGTGGCTGATGGACAATTGGGACTCCGCCCCAATATTGCAGTATTAAAAAATGCCGCAGAAGCCATCGGTGCTAATATTGAATCGGCCCAACAATTCACCAAACCCAGTCTTTTTCTCAATGGTGAATTGTCTACTTACATTACTAACGATGACCACGAACCCATTAGGACATTATTCCCACAAGCCTCCTTTGTGGAGATCAAAAATGCAGGACACTGGTTACATGCAGAACAACCTAAAGCTTTTTTTGATGAAGTTTTGGGGTGGATATAATAGGATAAAAAGATTTTGATTTAAAGAAATTTTTGCCTCTTGGGTCCAATTTAATTGATCTGAAGTGAGGTTTGAAGGCAGATTTTTTTAAAC
Organism: Flavobacteriaceae bacterium; assembly: GCA_038107695.1. Classification (GTDB taxonomy): domain Bacteria; phylum Bacteroidota; class Bacteroidia; order Flavobacteriales; family Flavobacteriaceae; genus UBA8316. The sequence continues at coordinate 8,130 of JAYNHF010000038.1, forward strand.
ACTGATCAATAATATTAGAGCATACTTCTTTTGATAAGGTCGTTGGTCATATAGAGAATTCTTCCCTCTATACTGGTAATTTGACTCAGAGGATTGTCTGTCAGCTTAAATTCGGTATAAGGGTGGTAGTGTTTATAGGTTAAGAAACGATGAGAAGCCAAGGGAACATTTTTTATGTTGAATATGAACAGTCCATAGTCAGATGCTGGGTGAGGTCTATAATCGAAAGGAGGATTGACTGACCACCCAATTTTATTTCCCACAGGTTCTTCTGCAACAGCATATCCAATCTCTGCGAAGCTAGTAAATTGATTGGTGTAGGGGTCTTTTATCCCTTGTACAATGATGTAAATAGAATGAGTTACTCTACCAACAAATGAAATGCCATCGGCGGGAATGGTATGTTTGAAAATAGCAAAAACAGGATCTGTTTTTACCCTATCTACAATAAAGTTTTTGTAAGCCAAAAGCACCTCCTCGTCCTGTAGCTGTTTTTTTATTTTTGGAGGAAGGCAGGGTTGTATGTAGGGGTTTTCTTTATTGATTCCAGCTGGCGGTCTTTAATTAAAAACAGCTGTGGAATTGATTTTATAATCCTCCGTTTTGACAAATAGAATCCCGGTAGATTCAAGCATTTTTTTTCTTTACTATTCAGTTCCTCAAGAGTATAATAAAAGTACCGTTTGTCTTTGGTGTACAAAGGGGAATAGCAAAACTCTTGACGGAAGTGATAGCGTTTTTGATTTGATTGGTCTTCGATAATATAAGAAGGTCTAATGACTAAGTCTTCAATGACAGAGGATTTGATCAATCGACCCGCGGAAACCCGATCAATTAAAATATCGTTTTTTTTAAGCTTGATTTTTTGCGCTGAGACCAGCATGCTAAACAAGACTAGATACAGTGTAGGTAGGTTATTTTTTTGGGAACTTTTCTTGGGGGACATCCCCCAAGAAAAATCCCATCAATTTCTTGCACTAGCAATTGAATCTAAGAAAGAACCTCCTGATACAATTGGTTTGGCGGTGGCTTTGCTTTTTGGAATGGATTGTATGGATAATGGTAGATGATACCAAAATGTAAAAAGTTTTAGTATCAAGCCTCACTTTGGTGGGGCTTTTTTTTTTCACATCAAATTAGAGCCTCAGTAATAACCAATTGGTTAGGACAACACAAGTTGAGAAAGGTTCAGTATTTAGCAGGGCATCGTTACATCAGTTCAACCGAAAGGTATTTACAATACGACTTGGAAAATCTGCGCAAAATTGTGAACAACTTCCATTCGATTAGTTAAACAGCAAATAAAAAGTACTTATTTAAGTGCTTTTTATTATCTTTGCAATATGGAAACAGTAAATTATACAGACTTTCGTTCAAATCTAAAGCATTGGTTCGATAAAGTAATCAATGATGTAAGCGATGTCATTATCAGGCGTAAAAGTGGTAAAGACCTCGTTCTGATATCATTGGATGAATACAACTCACTAAAGGAAACTACCTATCTGCTAACAGGAAAAAACAGAGATATATTATTAAACTCTATCAAAGAACTGGAAGCAGGAAACGGTATAGAAAAAGATTTAATCGAATAAATGAAATTAACGTGGTCTGCTTTTTCTTGGCAAGATTATTTGTATTGGCAGAAAGTCGATAAGAAAATAGTAAGACGAATTAATGAACTCATTAAAAGTTGTATGCGAACACCTTTTGAAGGCATCGGAAAACCTGAAGCTTTAAAAGGAGATTTACAGGGTTATTGGTCAAGACGAATAACATCAGAACATCGATTAGTTTATAAATATGATAATGAACAAATCTTGATAGCAGCTTGTCGTTATCATTACGGAAAGTAAAATCCCCCCTCTTTTTAAAACTTTCACAGTTTGTGAGATACTACCAATTCTAGCTATGTTTTTAAAGAAAAACACAATTTTAACCTCAATGCAATCCAATTATTTAAGAGTTTATCCTCAGCAAAAAATCGAAATTTGACCATTACTTTTGGATACAATTATGGTTTTTAATAGTAATGGCTGCCAAATTATGATGATTACATTTTCACGATAAGCATTGTAAAGACTTTTATATTTTCTACACATAACCACTAAAATGTGATAAAATTTAACAAAATGTTATCGAGCTTGTTTGTCCTACTATTTTTGCTGCGTTATGAAAATCAACATTCGAAAAGCCATAGCATCTGATGCTGCTGCCATCTTGTCCTTAATACGAGAATTGGCGATTTTTGAAAAAGAGCCTGAGGCAGTCATCGTCACCGAATCTCAAATTAAAAAAGACGGTTTTGGAGCCTCTCCTTTATTCGAATGTTTTGTGGCAGAAGTGGCCGATCAAATTGTCGGTATGGCCCTTTTTTACCCCCGTTATTCCACTTGGAAAGGCCCCACTTTTCATCTGGAAGACTTGATCGTTACAGAGTCAATGAAGGGCATGGGGGTCGGTACTCAACTCTACAACGCCTTTTTAAAACATGCCCATACTGTGGGTGTGGAACGTGTAGAGTGGGCAGTTTTGGACTGGAACGCTCCTGCAATCAAGTTTTATCAAAAAAGCGGAGCCAAAGTACTGGACGATTGGAAAACGGTACAAATGGACAAGAAAAGCATAGACAACTATTTTTCAAAAATTAATTCATAAAAATGAAAGTATTCAAGTTTGGTGGAGCCTCTGTCAAAGATGCCGATGGGGTAAAAAACATAGTGAGTGTAGTGAAACACACAGGTTTTCAAGACACCTTGATTGTAGTATCTGCTATGGGTAAAACCACCAATGCCTTGGAGCAGGTGGTGCAATCTTTTTTTAAAAACAAAGAACAGTTTCCCCATGATTTGGACATCGTAAGGCAAAACCACCACACCATCATCCAAGATTTGTTTCCTCCAGAAAACAGTACCATTCTCCAAAAAGTAAACGCCCTATTGGATGGGGTACACACTTTTCTAAACACGACCGATGCACAAGAGTACAGTCTGGTTTACGACCAAGTAGTAAGTGTAGGGGAGCTGGTCTCCACGACCATTATCAGTCACTATATGCAAGCCGAGGGTTTGGAAAACCATTGGTTGGATGCGCGTCAGTGCATCAAGACAGATGATTATTTCCGCGATGCCAATTTACATTGGGAGAATACCGAAACGGCCATTAAAAAAGCAGTTGATGGAAAAAGCACCTTGATTTCACAGGGTTTCATAGGGAGTGCGCCCAATGGTTTGACCACCACTTTAGGTAGAGAGGGATCCGATTACAGCGCTGCCATTTTTGCCTATGCGCTGGGGGCTGAATCTGTAACCATATGGAAAGATGTTCCCGGAGTGTTGAATGGCGATCCAAGGAAGTTTAACGATACCGTTTTATTGCATCAAATTTCCTATCGAGAGGCCATAGAATTGGCCTTTTACGGAGCCTCAGTCATCCATCCCAAGACATTGCAACCCCTACAACGAAAAGAAATACCTCTTTTTGTAAAATCATTCGAAAAGCCCGAAAATCCAGGTACTGCCGTATCCAAGGGAAAAACTCTTGATCCCCTTGTTCCCTGCTTTATTGTCAAAACCGATCAAACCTTATTGAAGTTGTCTTCCAAAGATTTTTCTTTTATCGTAGAGGAAAATATCAGTGAGATTTTTGCACTCTTACATCAATACCAGATGCGGGTTGAGATGATTCAAAACTCGGCCATTAGTTTTTCTATTTGTATCTATAATAAATATAGTAAGTTGGAAATGTTGTTAGAAGCATTATCCACTCGGTTTAAGGTGGATGTAATCGATGGTGTTTCGCTTTACACGATTCGCCATTTTGACAAACCTGCGATCAATTTTATTAAAAGTACGGTTGGAGAAATTTTGTTGGAACAAAGAACGGTTCAGACAGCGCAGTTCGTTGTTCGAGAACAGTCTAAAAAAATATCTTTTTAACCTTATCGACGATGGTGGTGGCCAATTTGATGTGGCTTTCACAAGTCCATCCAGCCACGTGGGGGCTCAGAATAACGTTTTCTGCTTCCATAAGATAATGCAATGCTGGGGGCAATGCTTCCTCATTAAAAATAGAGGAGAACGATCGGGTTTCGTATTCCAAAACATCCAATCCTGCGCCTATGATTTTTTTGGATTTGAGACCAGTTACCAAATCCTCGGTAACAACCGCAGACCCACGAGCGGTGTTGAGCAACCAAAAGGGATGGGTCATTTCAGCGATAAATTTACGGTCAATTATTCCACGAGTAAGGTCGGTTTGTGGAATGTGAAGACTGATGACTTCACATTCAGACTGCAGTGTTTTGAGGCTTACCTGTTTAGCATTTTGGTCTCCTACATCATTTAATACATCGCAGCAAAGGGTTCTGACATTAAAACCAGATATTTTTTGGGCAAAATTTTTCCCTGTGTTTCCATACCCAATAATACCAACGGTTCTTCCTGAGAGTTCCCATCCGCGGTGTCCCTCGCGATCCCATCGACCGGATTGAATAGAGGCATGCCCGGCTCTGAGTCGATTCATTAGGGACAACAACATTGCCAGTGTATGTTCACCCACGGCATTCCTATTTCCTTCGGGGGCATTGAGTAAATGGATGTTGTGCGACTCAACGGCTTTGACGTCTATGTTTTCCAGTCCAGCACCTACACGTCCTATGAACTTAAGTTTTTTGGCGTGGGATAAGAAAGTTTCGTTTATGGTGAATTTGCTTCTGATCACTAGCCCGTCGTATTGGTTGAGTTTTGCCAATACCTGTTCCAGTGAATCCTTGTAGGCCAGATCGTTTTGAAAACCCATTGCTTTGAGTCCTTCAATCAGTGCAGGATGGTTTTCTTCAAGGTGTAAGACTTTCATGATTTGCGGTTAAAAATCCAAAAAGATTTTGGCCATGTAAAAAAACAGAAAAATGCCAAAAATATCGTTGGCGGTGGTGATAAAGGGTCCTGTAGCGATGGCTGGATCGATTCCTCTTTTGTTGAGAATAATGGGTACAAAAGTCCCGATCAATGCTGCAATAATGATTACTCCCATCATCGATCCTGCGATGGTTAGGCTTATGCTGAGGTCTTGTTGAATGATCAAACCGAAAACAATGAGCACTAGGGCAAGTGCCAAACCGTTGATAAGGCTGAGTCCAACCTCTTTGAACAGAAGTTTGAGCAAGGAACCTTTGACAACATTGTTGGCCAAACCTTGCACGATAATGGCAGAGGATTGGACTCCTACATTACCTGCCATAGCGGCAATCAATGGGGTGTAGAAAAACAAAGTTCTGAGCTCGGGCAGCTCCATTACTTTTTCAAAATCCTGAAGGATAAAAACACTTCCCAGTCCTCCCAAAAGACCAAGAAAAAGCCACGGCAATCGGGCTTTGGTGAGTTCTATGATTCCATCGTTGGCTTCTACGTCATTGGAAATACCTGCGGCGAGTTGGTAGTCTTTTTCAGCTTCTTCTTTAATGAGATCCACGATATCGTCGATGGTAACACGACCCATAAGTTGTTTTTTGGGATTGACCACAGGGATGGCCTCCAAGTCGTATTTGGACATGATATCGGCGATTTCCTCTCCAGGTTGGTCCACGGTAACATAATCGACCTTGGGAATGCAGATGTCTTTGACAATGGCTCTGGAGTTGGCAGTAATCAGGTCTTTGAGGGATAGTCTTCCCTTGAGCACATTGTTTTCATCAACCACATAGATGGAATGTACTCGGGTTACTTCCTCTGCTTGTGCACGCATGGCATTGAGGCACTTGAGCACGCTGAGACTTTCTTCGACTTTTACAAGTTCTTTGGCCATTAATCCTCCTGCTGTATTTTCGTCATAGGTGAGCAACTCTCGGATGTCTTCCACATGTTCCGTATCGGAGATTTGAGACATGACCCGCTCTTGTCGTTCCTCGGGCAGTTCAGCAATCAAATCGGCGGCATCGTCGGTATCTAATTCCTCGATCTCCTCAGCGATTTCTTTGGCCGAAAGGTTTTCTAAAATCCCCTCACGAATGTCTTCGTCCACTTCTGCAAGGGCATCGGCTGTTTTATCGCTGTCGAGTAGTTTGACCAGATAGGTGGCTTGATCAGTCGATAGTTCATAGATGATTTCAGCAATATCAGCGTAGTGTAAATCCTTGAGTTTTCTTCTCAGTTTTTTATTGGAGCCATTGTTGATCAACTCCTTTAAGGATTTTATCTCGCTTTTGTTGATTTCAAAGTTTGGCATTTCCCACTTTTTTTGTCAGTTCTATGAATTGTGTGGCAGAGAGTTTTTCCGGTCGCAGGTCAAAGATACTATCTTCTAAAATAAGTTTGGGAATATTGAGGCTTTTAAGGCTATTTCTTAGCGTTTTACGGCGTTGCTGGAATCCTATTTTGACGATTTTGAAAAGTAGTTTTTCATCAAAATCTACGGTTAGGTTTTGTTTTTTTTTGAGAGATAGCACCCCCGAATCTACTTTGGGAGGGGGTGAAAAAACACCAGGGGGAACACTAAAATGGTATTGGGTATCGAAATAGGTCTGACAAAGTACGGAAAGGATGCCATAGGCCTTGGTTCCAGGTTTTTCGCAGATTCTCAGAGCGACTTCCTTTTGAAACATACCGCAAAAAAAAGGAATTCTCTGTCGATACTCAAGGGCTTTGAAAACGATCTGACTAGAAATGTTGTAGGGAAAATTACCAATGATGGCAAAGTCTTGCCCCTCAAAAACGTTTGAAAGATCCATTTTAAGAAAATCTTCTTGAAGGATGTTTTTTTTTCTTTCGGGGTATTTTTCACTGAGATAGGCTACAGATTCTGTATCGATTTCAACGAGTTTTAAATTTTGGAATTGGGGGATCAAAAATTGCGTAAGAACACCCATTCCTGGGCCTATCTCCAAAACATTATCGCAGTTACCATCTTTTAGTAAATCTGCTATTTTCTGAGCAATGTTCAAATCGTTCAAAAAATGTTGTCCCAATTTTTTTTTTGGAGAGACGGCTTTCATCAGTATTGCTTTATGATTTGAAGTTGACTGCTGAAATGAAGTACAGCCTCACCAAATTTGGTCTTGATTTGTTCTTTGAGAATCACGTCTTCGTTTTTCAAAAAATGCTGAAGATTTTGGTGATCAGAGATGTGGTATTGAAGTGCATAGACCGAACCCTCTATAGGGTTATTGTTGTCCAGCTTGAGAATTGAGGAGGATGTTATGAAATCGGATTTTGACAATTCTTGGAGCTTGAGATCTATCCATTCCAACCATTTTTTTTCGACTTGGAGATCAACATTGCAGGTGATATTATGGACAATCATCGATCAATTTATTGTATCAAAACCAGTGTAGGGAATCAATGCTTTTGGGACTTTGATGCCATTGGGAGTTTGATGGTTTTCTAACAGACCAGCGAGTACTCTAGGAAGTGCGAGTGAACTTCCATTGAGGGTGTGTAGGTTTTGTTTTTTTCCATTTTTGTCTTTGTATCGCAACTGTAAACGTTCGGATTGAAAGCTGTTGAAGGTAGATACAGAGCTGATTTCCAGCCATCTTTTTTGTGCGGTTGAATAGACTTCAAAATCGAAAGTCAGCGCAGCGGTAAATCCGAGATCACCTCCGCAGAGTTTTAGAATGCGATAGGGTAATTCTAATTCTTGGAGTAAACCTTTGACGTGTTCGACCATTTGATCTAGAGCGGCCCTAGAGTTTTGAGGTTCTTCGAGTCTTACAATTTCAACTTTATCGAATTGGTGGAGTCGATTGAGTCCTCTTACATTGGCACCATAGCTTCCTGCCTCACGGCGGAAACAGGGGGTGTAACCCGTTAGACAAATGGGTAGGTCTTTGGCTTCTAGGATTTGGTTTCTGAAAAGATTGGTTAGTGGAACCTCGGCGGTCGGAATCAAATAGAGTCCATCTTGAGGTACGTGGTACATTTGCCCTTCTTTGTCGGGCAACTGACCGGTTCCAAATCCTGAATCCTCGTTGACCAAGTGGGGTACCTGAAATTCTGTATAGCCAGCAGCGGTATTTTTATCTAAAAAGTATTGAATGAGTGCCCTTTGGAATTTGGCACCTTTACCTTTGTAAACAGGAAAACCTGCTCCTGTAATCTTACTTCCTAGATCAAAATCGATTAGATCGTACTGAGCGGCGAGTTCCCAATGAGGAAGCGCTTGGTCTCCCAAATCGGGGATGGTTCCAGCGCTAAAAACTTCTTCATTGTCATTTTCGGAATGGCCTGGGGGAACGCTTTCGTCTGGTACGTTGGGAATTTGAGTTCTGAGTGACAATAACACTGCTTCAATTTCTTGGAGTTGTTCCTGAAGTTTTTTCCCAGTAGTTTTTAATTCGGCAGTTTCGACTTTTAACGCATTGGCCTGCTCGGCTTGTCCCGATTTGAATAAGCCTCCAATTTCCTTGGCCAATTGATTGGATTTGGAAAGGGTTTCATCCAATTGGCTTTGTGTTGCTCTTCGATTTCGATCAACCTCCAGCAGCTGGTCAACCAACTCAGGTTGTGGAAAATTTCTTTTGGCTAATCCTTCCTTTATTTTTTCGGGTTGTTCTCTCAGGTATGCAAGCGCTAACATGTAATTGTTTTTTCGTTGCAAAGGTAGCGGAAACCAATGGATTAATTAAAATTTAAAGGTAATTTGGGATTAAACTAAGGCAACACTTTTGATCTCTATTCAGTTGGTTCTTCAATGCGTCCAAAGAGTCAAATTTTTGTTCGTCTCTGATTTTTTCTAAAAGATCGACACGGATATTTTTTCCGTACAAATTTCCTGAGAAATCAAAAAAATAGGTTTCGATTCTGTTTTTCTTTCCTAAAACAGTAGGGCGTTTGCCGACGTTCATCATTCCAAAGTAGTTTTGACCCTCTAGATTGCTTTTCACAAGATAAACTCCATTTTGTGGTTTGAGTTTATAGTCCTCATCTATTTGCAAGTTGGCAGTAGGGTATCCAATTTTTCTCCCAATTTCATCGCCTTTGACAACCGGTCCGCTGAGGGAAAACGGTCTGCCCAAAAACCGATTGGCTTTTTCGATTTCTCCAGTGGTAATAGCATTTCTCACTTTGGTGGAACTTACGGCAATGGATTCGACATCTTGAGCTGGAATTTCTTCAACCGTGAAATCATAATCCAAACCAAAATGCCTGAAATCTTCAACGGTTGCTTCTCTATTTCTTCCAAAACGGTGATCGTATCCGATGATGAGTTCTGAAATATTGAGGCCATTGACCAAAACATCTCTAGTGTATTCAACGGCTGTCATTCTTGAAAACGCCATCGTAAAAGGTTGAATGATCAGGACTTCCACACCCAGTTGTTCCAAAAGTTTTGTTTTTTCATCCAGGGTATCGATCATTTTGATCTTACTATCTTTTTGTAGCACCATTCTGGGATGTGGAAAGAAGGTGAGTACAATGGCACACCGATTGTTTTTTTTGGCTTTGGCGACCAATTTGCGTAGAATTTTTTGATGGCCAATATGTACTCCGTCGAAAGTTCCAATCGTGAGAATACCACGTTTTTTTGGATGATAATTTGAAATACTGTGGATTACCTCCATTTAAAAATTTTGATATTGATCAAAAGTACATCTAAAATACTTCAACTTTAATATTGTTTTTTTTTAAATTATGAAAAATTAGAAAATCAGTTTGAGAGTTACCCGATCTTTTCTTGGTCTAACCGTTTTGTTTTTGATGTTTTTCAATCGTGGTTTTGCACAGCAATTTTGGTCTGCAGCTTCGGAGGAGTCGATTGATCATTTAGCGGTTTCAAAATACAAAGGAGAGTTATTTTTAAGTTTTGACCAGGTCGCATTTTCGAATGCTTTGACCACCTGGAGTAAATCGACCCCCAAAGATACTGTCTACGGTGTTGAGATGGTCTTACCCAACGAAAAGGGGGAACAGGAGGTTTTTGAGCTGAAGGCTTCTGCGGTTTTATCTCCCGAACTTCAAACAAAATATCCACAGATTCAGACGTATGTCGGTAGGAGTCAAAATCGACCAAGCGTAACGGTAAGACTTTCACATACTCCGACAGGCATCAACGCGTGGATGCGGTTTCCAAATGGAGAAAATCGTTTTTTGCAGCCAATCAGAACTCAAAAGGGTCTTTACGTTTCTTATTTACGATCTCATATCCCCGATACTGTTGGGCTTAAATGTAGTACGCCATTGGAAGGGGGATGGAGGGCTAAGGACTCTCCTCAAATCAATAGAAAAAGTTCTCGCCAAAAGAATTTGGGTGATATTAATACATTCAGACTGGCGATTTCTGCCACAGGAGGGTACACTACTTTTTGGGGTGATGACGATCCGGCCAATGGTACCAACAAGGAGGATGCTTTTGCCGCCGTGGTCAGTACGATCAACCGTGTCAATGAGATTTTTGAGTCTGAACTCGGAATACATTTACAGTTGGTTTCAGGAATAGATTTGATTTATTCCGATGTTGATTCAGATCCATACTCTAATGATTTGAATGGTCAAGCTCAGGATGATTTTGACCAAAAATTAGGAACCGAAAATTATGATATCGGTCATCTATTTGCTTATGCCCCTGGTGGGGGGGATGGAAATGCTGGAAGCGTAGGAAACGTTTGTAAGGAAGGATCAAAAGGGAGTGCTTTCAGTGCACATCCTTTTGAGGGTAGTTTTAATGATCCTTTTTTCAATGACCATTTTGACATTGATTATGTAGCTCACGAAATTGGACATCAATTTGGAGCCTACCACACTTTTTCCCATGAAAACGAGTTTGAGGGTTTTAATGTCGAACCCGGAAGTGGATCAACAATAATGGGTTATGCTGGGATTGTAGGTCTGGATAATGTCCAGCTCCACAGCGATCCTTATTTTCATTTTTACACGATTCAAAATATCAGTCAATACATCAGTTCACAAAGTTGTTACGTCAGTACAAATAATGAGAACGAGGCTCCTGAAATCGATGCGGGCCAAGATTATGTTTTGCCGATGGGAACCGCCTATGAGTTGGAGGCCATTGGAAGTGATTCGGATGATGATCGCCTTTTTTATTGTTGGGAGCAGTTGGACACTGGACAGGTCGACGCATCAAATTTCGGGCCCTACAACCACTTGGGAGCACAAGCACGGTCGATTCCTCCTACTGACAATCCAATCAGAACGATTCCCAATATCGATGCTGTGCTCGATGGAAATTTGACTTTGGTGAATCCCACTGAGGGCAGTCGATGGGAAACAGTTTCTTTAGTTGACAGGATTTTGACTTGGGGGATTACGGTAAGAGATAGATATTCTGCAATAGAACAAGGGATGGGTAGGCCGTCCTCTGACGTCAAGGTAATTCAAATAACTTCAGTTGCAGGTCCTTTTCAAATGCGCTCACAAAACCAACCGGGTATCCTTTGGAAAGCAGGAAATACTGAAATGTTGAATTGGGATGTGGCCCAAACCGACCAAGCGCCCATCAATACCAAGTTTGTTTCTGTTTTGTTGTCAACAGATGGGGGCAATAGTTTCGATACCACCCTTTTGTCATCGACACCCAACGATGGGGAAGAGTTGATCACTGTACCTAGAGGAATTGAATCTAACCGAGTAAGGATAAAGATTGTTCCGGATAATTCGATTTATTTTGCAGTTAATGCTCATGATATTCAAGTCGTTTCTTCTCCCTTCATTGTTTCTTTCGACCAATACACAAAAGAAGCTTGTGAAAATCAAGTTACGTTTACTTTTGATTTTGAAACGGCCAGTGATTTTGACGAAACGGTAAATTTGAGTTTTAGTGAACTCCCTTCCGCTCTTTCAGCACAGTTTTCGAATCAAAATTTGACCGCTGCTGTTCGTTCTCAGACCATAACCCTGTCAGGTTTTGAAAGACTTCCAGTCCAAGATTTGTCATTACAATTGCGTGCTGTGGGAGGTTCTGTGAGCCATCTGGTCAATTTGGAAGTAAAAATCAGGGAAGATGATTTTGAGGTTGTTCAGTTGATTTCACCCAACGACCTTGATGAGGAACAGAGTAAAACGGTAAGCCTGAGTTGGACCGCCATTGGAAATGCAAGTGATTATCACCTTGAAATTTCAAAATCAGAGACCTTTTCTAGTCTTGTGCATTCGAATACGGTCAATACCCTCTCCGCTTCCCCAAAGGGATTGGATTATTCAACCCAATACTTTTGGAGAGTAAGACCTTTGAATGCTTGCGGTCTTGGATCTTTTTCTGAGGTAGGGACTTTTAAAACCTTTACTGTGAATTGCAAAAATTATACGGCGACTGAACTCCCCCTCAGAATGAATGATGGGATTGGCAACTTGGCGAGATCAACCTTGGTCAATTTGGACGTTTACGATAAGGCAATTATCGAAGATCTGAATGTTAAGGTTTCGATTAAGCACAGTTATGTAGAAGACCTTTCTCTATTTCTCATAGCTCCCGATGAGACCAAAGTAAAGCTGACGCAAAACCTTGGAGGCTATCAAGATGATTACTTGCAAACGGTTTTTGATCAGGAGTCCTCAGAGTCGATTGTTTTCGGATTACCTCCCTTTACAGGATCTTATCGGCCTATTGGAGATCTGTCATCAATGAATGGAAAAAATTTAAATGGCAGATGGATATTAGAGGTGGAGGATAATTTTGGTAATTTCATAAGTGGTCTATTGACTGAGTTTTCGATTACGTTTTGTTACCGTGGTGATGTAGTTTTGGATTCCGACAATGACAATATACCAGATATTACGGACAATTGTCCCTCGATTTTTAATCCCGATCAATCCGATAGTGATCAAGATGGATTGGGTGATGTGTGCGACCTGAATTCTCTAAATAATTTTGGTTTGAGGAAAAACGATCCCACCTGCATTGGGAAAAATAATGGTTCCATATCGGTTTCAGCAGTTGCCCATTTTGATTACGATCTTAGTGTTTCCGGTCCTAATGGTTATCAAACCGAGGAAACCTTTACTCACGAAAATGAATTGATGATCTCAAATTTGGCCAAGGGCAAATACACGGTTTGTATTACTTCGCCTGAGAACATGGACTTTGAGAGGTGTTACTCAACAGAGTTGTTCGAACCCGATCCGTTGAACGCTGTTACTCAAATAAACGCGTCGGATTTGTCCATAACTATTGATTTGTCGGGAGCAAAAAACTATCATTTGAAGATTAATGGAAACAATCATTCACTTGAGTCTGGTCGCCATCGTTTTTCACTTGAACCAGGTTTGACTACTTTGGAAGTAAGTACAGATTTAGCTTGTCAAGGTAAGTGGGTAGAGGAAATCTATGTTTCAGAAAATTCAAATATTTTCCCTAATCCCGCTTCAGATCATGTGAACATCGTTGTAGGGGGAGAGGAAACAGAGGCTCAAATTCTGTTTTTCAATTTGCAAGGTGACTTGTTGAAGCAAACAGAAATATATCTCAATCCATTAAATCGAAATTGCCGCTTTGCTTTGGATAATTATCCATCTGGAGTTTATTTGATTCGTGTTGTTTCAGGGAATAGGATATAAAATTTTAAACTTTTGAAACGTTGATGAAAAAGTATTTGTTTGTTGTGTTGTCACTATCACTTGCTTGCAAGAAAGAGGTCATTCCCGATCCCGAAGCTGCTGTTTTGATTGCTCCCGAAAACAATAACAATTGCAGTACAGCCATCGTGATCAGTGACCAACAAAGTCAAGTAAACTTCAGTTGGGAAGAAGCTCTTCATACTAACGAATACGAATTGGTAGTTCGGGATATTCTCACTAATATGGATCAAAAAAAACTCACGTTACGATTGCTTTCCAGTGTTGTTTTGAACAGGGGAAAGCAATATGCTTGGTGGGTAAATTCCAAATCAGATCAAACAGAGACGATCACCAAAAGTCAAGTCCGTACTTTTTATTTGGAGGGAGTGCAGACCTCCCGTCATTTTCCTTTTCCTGCCAAGTTGATCAGTCCCGAGAATAACGCACAGGTGAGTTTGGTGGAGGGTGAGCTGAGCCTAAGTTGGGAAGGTAGCGACTTGGACAATGACATAGCAAGTTATGATGTGTACCTGGGGTTGGATATTGACGACTTGAATTTGGTTGCAGAAGATCTGACAGTTACCAGTGTTAGGGCATCGTTGAATGAAAACGAGTATTATTATTGGAGGATTCTAACCCGAGATGAAAAAGGGAATATTTCACACTCTCCTGTGGGTTTTTTTAGGACATCACTTTAGTATGATTTTCCGTTGAATTCATTCATGGTTTTGTCCAATCCTATTTGTGTAAAGGAAAGAATGATTTCTTGACATATGGACAGCACACTGTTTACTTTTTCTTGCTCTTGATCGGTGAATTTCCCCAAAACAAAATCGACTTGATTGAAAACTTTTTCTTCACTTTTAATGCCAAAACGAAGACGGGGATAATGAGGGGTGTTGAGTTGATTCTCAATGTCTTTTAAGCCGTTGTGTCCGCCGTCACTTCCCTTGCCTTTGAGGCGCATGGAAGCAATTGGCAGGTGAAGATCGTCGGTAATGATAAGGATATTTTGGAGGGCTATCTTTTCTTTTAGTGCCCAATACCGTACAGATTTTCCACTGCGATTCATAAAGGTGGAGGGTTTGAGAAGAATGATTTTTTTCCCTTTGTAGTTAAAACTACCTTTGGCTCCGAGCTTGAGGTCAGTCATTTCAACATCAAATTTATCGGCTACAAAATCGATGATTTCAAAACCGATATTGTGTCGGGTATTAATGTATTCACCGCCAATATTTCCCAAGCCTACAACCAAGTATTTTGTCATGTCAATGGGTTTTGGTTTTCCGAAAAGCCACTTGAATAGCATTTTGTAAAATTAAAAAAAGCATCTCAAGGGGAGATGCTTGTTCATAGAATTGATTGAAAGGGATACTATTCTTCAGCAGGCTTGCTATCTCCTCCTTCAGCAGTAGCTTCTCCCTCTTCAGTACTTCCTTCATCTGTTTCCAGATCTTCTTCGAGACTCATAGAGGCTCTAGAAGTTCTTACTTTACAGACCACGGTATTGTCAGGGTGTAATATGGTGAAATCTTCACTTTCCAACTCGGCAGTAGAAATTTTATTTCCCAGTTTCAGTGATGAAATATCAACAGTAATGAAGTCGGGCAAATTTTTGGGAAGCGCCCTTACCTTTAGTTTGCGTTTACTCACCACTAGGGTACCACCCTCGAGCATCACTCCAGGAGCAGAGCCCTCAATCACCACGGGAATTTCCATATTTACTTCTTTGTCATCAGCTAACTGATAAAAATCGACATGCAAAATTTTGTCTGAGACAGGGTGGAATTGTATGTCTTGTAAAATGGCATTAATTTTTTGGTCACCGTTGATGTCCAATACCACGGTATGTGCATTGGGGGTGTAAACTAATTTGCTGAAATCAAGTTCATTTGCGGAAAAATGGAGTGGGTTTTCACCTCCATACAATACGCAGGGAACTTTATCAGCATTACGTAGGGCTTTGGTCGCAACCTTGCCTACGCTTT
This sequence comes from Flavobacteriaceae bacterium, assembly GCA_038107695.1. Classification (GTDB taxonomy): domain Bacteria; phylum Bacteroidota; class Bacteroidia; order Flavobacteriales; family Flavobacteriaceae; genus UBA8316. The sequence continues at coordinate 23,623 of JAYNHF010000038.1, forward strand.
CTCTTTTGGATCCTTTAATAGTAATCGATTTCATGAAATTGTTTTTACATTA
>JAYNHF010000039.1:0-21481 GCA_038107695.1 Flavobacteriaceae bacterium
GACCCTCTCCTTAAAAGGGAGATGCTCTACCAACTGAGCTACCAGGTCGAAAAAAGTTAGTGACTTGGCTGGGGCTCGAACCCAGGACCCTCTCCTTAAAAGGGAGATGCTCTACCAACTGAGCTACCAAGTCATTATGAGGGTGCAAATATAATATCAATTATTTACTTTTCATCTTCAATTGTTATAAATTTACAGCCGATTGAAATCCTCTTCAAAAATGACCAAATCCCTTATTTTAATGGGCTACATGGGCTGTGGTAAGTCTGCTTTGGGAAAAACATTGGCCCAATCTAAATCCATTTCATACATAGATTTGGACGATTATGTAGAGTCGCACGAAAAAACAACCATCTCCGAAATATTCCAAAATAAGGGTGAATTGTATTTCCGAAAAAAAGAGCGTTTTTATCTGGAAAAATTACTCGCTGCAAATTCAACATCTGTAATTGCTCTTGGAGGAGGAACGCCTTGTTACTTTGACAACATCGATTTCATCAATCAAAACAGTAGTGCGGTTACACTTTATTTAAAAACCAGCCCGAAAGTTTTGTCTGAGCGTCTTTTTAACCAAAAAGAGCATCGACCAATGATTGCTCATCTAAATTCTATTGAGGATTTGGAGCAATTTATCGCCAAACATCTTTTTGAAAGAATTCCCTTTTACATAAAAGCCCAACATCATTTATCGACTGATAATATGTCTTTAGAGGATTTGGCTGTTCACGCTGAAAAACTATTAGCTTAGGTAAACGCCTTCTTCTTCTCCAAAGGTTACATCTATGTGTTCCTTGACTGAAGTGGAGAGAGAAATACCTTTGAAATCTCCCTTGATAGGAAAGTTTTTATGGTTTCTATTGACCAAAACGGCAGTTTGAAGTTTTTTGAGTTCAATATTTAGAAAATGTGTAACGGCATAGATTAATGTACTGCCGGTGTTGAGAACATCATCTACTACCACTACAGGTCTTGCTTTGCAAACGGCTATAGGTTGGGATAAAGCAATATGATTTCTTGGATTTCTCTTGTCAATATCGATCTCAATAAAAATTACTTCAATATCACAAATTTCTTCCAATTCGGTTTGTATTCTTTTGCCAAGAACAATTCCATTCTGAGCGATGCCTGCTAAGATCAGTGATTGCTCTTCAAAATGATGCTCGTATATTTGAAAAGCGATTCTTTTGACCGACTTTTGGATATCAATGGCATCCATTATTTTATTTTTCTTGTCTGGCATTATTTTTCAAAACCTAATATTATTAAATATAGGAATAGATTTTAACTTTACTTTAATCTGATTAAATTTTTACGGCAACACGATTATTTTTTCGAATTCTCAAGTTGGGTCGGGGGGTTCAAAGTAATCATCCATTTCTCTGCGATCTTTTTTGGTGGGTCTGCCTGTACCTCGATCTCTTTTTGGGGTTTTTGAAAGCGATTGAAAATCGGCATGTTCAAAAGCCTCTTGGGGAGTAGTGTTGAGTCTGTAAATATCCAAAAGCTTTGCACCCAGCCTGCTTTTGGGGATGTCAAGGACTTTAAACTGATGCCATATTTGATTCTTTCGAACACTCACTTCATCACCGATCAGTACTTCTCTCGATGGTTTTACAATTTGATCTCCAAATCTTACATGTCCTTGCTTACATGCCAAACTGGCTTGATTTCTGGATTTGTAATAGCGCAGACACCAAAGGTATTGATCAATTCGCATTGTTAAACTTCATCTAATTAGATTACAAAAATAAAGTAAAATTGTATCTTGCACCCCAATTAATTTTAATGAAGTATCTAAAATATTACCTCTCAATATTCCTGATTTCAGCCCTGCTTTCAAGTTGTAGTAAAGACAGTGGCCCTGAACCGATCAGAGACCTTCAGGAACAAACATTGGACGATGATCAAGCTTTGGTTGATTATTTGAAAACCCACTTTTACAACTACCAAGATTTCCAAAACGAACCAGATAATTTCAAAATCAAAATTGAAATAGATTCTCTTGATGGGGAAAATGCTGATAAAACTGCTCTTTGGGATCAAGTTGAATCCAAAGAAATATTGGTTTCGGACATGAATAACAATGATGTTTCTACTAAAATGTATTATTTGGTCGCCAAAACTGGTATTGGTGAAAACCCAAGTACTGTAGATTCAACCTTTGTAACCTACAAAGGAGAACTTTTGAATGGAAGTGTCTTTGATAAAAAGGAGGTTCCTATTTGGTTTAATTTAGCATCTGGAGTAATTAGAGGATTTAAAGAATTTTTACCTCAGTTAAAAGCGGGTGACCATTTGACCTATCCCGATGGGACTTATGAGTTTGATCATTATGGTCAGGGAATTCTTTTTATTCCTTCTAGTTTGGGGTATTTTTCTCAGAGCACGGGCATAATTCCCAGTTATTCTCCGTTGGTTTTTTCTGTGGCACTGCACAAAGTGAATATCGCTGATCACGATAATGATGGAATTTTATCTCGCGATGAAGATCCCGATGGTGACGGCAATCCCCTTAATGATGATACCGATGAAGATAGAATTCCTAACTATTTAGACTCCGACGATGACAACGACGGTACCGATACTAAAATAGAATTTGATCGGGACGGTGATGGAGTTTTTGACGATGATGACAACGATGGCACACCGGACTACTTGGATGCTAATTCAACTTAAAAGATACTCCGATAGTAAATTGATTAGCTCGGGTATCGATCTGTCCCGTGGTGGGAAGACCAGCTTCTGACAACAGGCGACTTTCTACAGCTGAAAAACCTCTTTCATAACGCAGGTCAACACCAATAGGACCCAGTTGGACTCGGGTTCCAACATGCATTCCAAGACTAGTTTTGCTTTTAACTGCCTCGAAGTTCAATTCTTCACTTTGTTGGGAAAGACTGTAAAAGGCAGTAGGTCCGAGGAAAAAACTCAATGGTCCAAAAACGGTTACCCCCAAAGATACGGGTAGTTCAATTCGGTCATTTTCAATGGTATTTCCTTCGAATTGATTACTTACTTTGGTGTATTGAAGTTCGGGTCTAAGGTAAAAAATAAGAAAATCGACTTCAGCATAGGCACCAACGTGAAATCCAGATTTGCTGTCCAAATTTCCTTCTTTTTGAAGTTGTTCACTTACCAATTTGATCTCTCCAGCGGAATCAAAATTCAGACCTCCTTTGATTCCATATTTGAGTTGTGACCAACCCAACTGAGAGGCGATCATGAAAAAGAATAAGGTTGGGTATAATTTCATATTAATGGGGATAGAATTATTTTCTGTTCATTACTTTTTTGGCAGCGGCCATGATTGCATTTTTGTTCAAGCCGTATTTTTCCATCAATTGGGCTGGTGTTCCTGATTCACCAAAAGTATCATTGGTGGCTACAAACTCTTGAGGAGTAGGATGTTTTGAAGCTAAAACGCCAGCAATACTCTCTCCTAAGCCTCCCAAATAGTTGTGTTCTTCTGCAGAAACGATGCATCCTGTTTTTTGAACTGATTCGATCAATAATTCGGTATCTAGTGGTTTGATGGTATGTATGTTGATGACCTCTGCATGAATACCTTCGGATTCAAGTGCTTCGGCGGCTAACAAAGCTTCCCATACCAAATGTCCAGTAGCAGCAATGGTAACATCATTTCCTGGATTTAAAACAATTCCTTTTCCAATTTCAAAAGGCATGTCCTCTGGGGTGAAATTAGCAACTTTAGGCCGACCAAAACGGAGGTAAACTGGACCTTGATAATCGGCAATAGCAATAGTGGCTGCTTTGGTTTGATTGAAGTCACAGGGATTGATAACGGTCATTCCCGGTAACATTTTCATCAATCCAATATCTTCCAATATTTGATGCGTGGCTCCATCTTCACCAAGAGTTACTCCAGCATGAGATGCACATATTTTAACATTTTTTCCTGAATAGGCAATGGATTGTCGAATTTGATCGTAAACCCTCCCGGTAGAAAAATTTGCAAAAGTCCCAGTAAAAGGAATTTTCCCACCGATGGTCAGACCGGCAGCAATACCCATCATGTTGGCTTCAGCAATTCCAACTTGGAAAAATCTTTCGGGATTTTCATTGATGAAGTCTTGCATTTTTAACGAGCCGATGAGATCGGCACACAAAGCGATGACATTGGGGTTGGTTCTACCGAGTTCTGTCAAACCAGCTCCGAAACCTGAGCGGGTATCTACTTTACCTTGATCCGTATATTTTTTCATAAAATTATTGGAGTTCCAAAATTAATAATCACCTAAAGTCTCGGGGTTTTGTGCCAATGCTGTTTGCAGTTGTTCATCGTTGGGTGCTTTTCCATGCCAAGCATGAGTGTGCATCATGTAGTCCACACCGTTACCCATTTCTGTATGCATGATAATGACTATGGGTTGACCATTTCCAGTTTTGGTTTGGGCTGTTTTTAATGTGTCAATGATTGATTTTAAATCATTTCCTTTTTCCAAAACCATGACCTCCCAGCCAAAAGCCTTGAATTTGGCTGCAATATCACCCATCGGGAGAACGTCGTCGGTACTACCATCAATTTGTTTGCCGTTAAGATCTACGGTTGCAATGAGATTATCAACTTTCTTTGCCGCTGCGAACATAATGGCTTCCCAATTCTGCCCTTCTTGAAGCTCACCGTCTCCCATGAGCGTAAAAACAGTTTTGTCATCATTATTTAATTTTTTGGAAAGTGCTGCACCTATAGCAACAGACAGTCCCTGACCAAGTGAACCCGATGCGACACGAACTCCTGGAAGTCCCTCGTGGGTTGTGGGATGACCTTGAAGCCTAGAGTCGATCAAACGAAAAGTACTGAGTTCCTCGACTGGAAAATAGCCTTTACGGGCAAGAACACTGTAAAAAACAGGAGAGATATGTCCATTGGATAGAAAAAATAAATCTTCGTTCGATCCATTCATGTCAAAACCTTGGTTGAGTTTCATGATCTCATAGTACAAAGCAATAAAAAATTCTGTACAACCGAGCGATCCTCCGGGATGTCCCGAGTTGACCTTATGAACCATACGCAATATGTCTCTTCGAACTTGACTTACAACAGTATTCAAAAAATTAAAATCTGGCATTGTATTATGTTTTCAGCGCAAAAGTAAACTTTCGAGGCTTAGCTACAAAGCAGTAATAATCATTTTTTAGAAAAATTAGCTAATTTGGAGTTTTAAAAAAAAAGATGAAGAATCGTCGCCTACTGCCTTATATTTGCAAGCATATTAGGCCATGAAATTTAATTTAACTCAAAAAGACTCCTCATCTTCGGCAAGAGCAGGTAATTTATCTACTGATCACGGCCTTATTGAAACCCCGATTTTTATGCCCGTTGGAACAGCAGCTACTGTAAAAGGGGTGCATCAAAGGGAGCTAAAAGAAGATGTTGTACCAGATATTATATTAGGGAACACCTACCACCTTTATCTCAGACCGGGCGTAGAAATACTCAAACAAGCTGGAGGACTTCATCGTTTTATGAATTGGACAGATCCAATTTTGACTGACTCTGGGGGGTATCAGGTTTATTCATTGTCAGATAACAGAAAAATCAAGGAAGAAGGGGTTACTTTCAAATCTCATATCGATGGCTCCAAACATTTTTTTTCACCTGAGCGAGCGATTGAAATTCAAAGGAAAATAGGTGGGGATATTATCATGGCTTTTGATGAATGCACTCCGTATCCGTGTGATTATGAGTACGCCAAAAATTCGATGCACATGACCCACAGGTGGTTGGATCGTTGTTTGGAACACGATCGGATCACTCCATTTGAATACGATTATCGTCAATTTCTTTTTCCTATTGTTCAGGGCAGTGTTTACAAAGACCTCAGAAGAGAGTCGGCAGATTATGTTGCTTCCAAAGATGCCCCTGGAAACGCTATCGGGGGGTTGTCTGTTGGTGAGCCTGCAGAAGAAATGTATGCCATGACTGAGGTAGTATGTGATCGCTTGCCAGAGGACAAACCTCGATATTTGATGGGGGTTGGAACTCCAATCAACTTGTTGGAAAATATTGCCTTGGGGATTGATATGTTCGACTGTGTTATGCCTACTAGAAATGCAAGAAATGGGATGTTGTTTACCGCTAAAGGTACCATCAATATCAAAAACAAAAAATGGGAAAACGATTTTTCACCCATAGACCCGGCCAATTATTGTTTTGTCGATACAGACTACAACAAAGCCTACCTTAGACACCTGTTTACTGTCAATGAGATGCTTGGAAAACAAATCGCTACTTTACACAACCTTAGTTTTTATTTGTGGTTGGTAAGGGAAGCTAGAAAACATATCTTAGCAGGGGATTTTTCTACATGGAAAAATCAAATGTGTCGCCAAATGGACAATCGCTTGTAACATGAAAATCATTGACTGGTACATTATCAAAAAATACCTCTCCACTTTTGTGGTGATGATTCTCCTTTTCATTCCTATCGGTATCATGGTAGATATGGCCGAAAAAATTGATAAAATCAAAGAGAACGAGGTGCCAACTCAAGCCATTTTGAACTACTATATCGATTTTACTTGGTATTTCGGAAATTTACTCTTCCCCATATTCCTTTTTTTGGCAGTGATTTGGTTTACTTCCAAATTGGCCAACAACACTGAGGTCATTGCCCTTTTAAGTTCTGGTATTTCTTTTAACCGTTTCCTCAGACCTTTTCTACTATCTGCTGGGATCATTGCTTTGTTTGCTTTTTTTTCAGGAATGTTTGTCATACCAAAATCTAACTCGAGTTACAACGCGTTTATTTACAAGTATATTGACAAAAAAAATGAACGTCAGACCAAAAATCTTTATAAACAAATCAACCCCAAAGAGTACATTTTTGTCAGCAGTTACGATCCGATTCGAAAGAGTGCCAATAATTTCACCCTAGAGCATTTTGAAGACAATCAGATGACTTTCAAAATCCAAGCCAATAGCATACGCTGGGTGGACAAAGACAGCGTTTTCAGATTGTCTAATTATGTCAAAAGATCCTTATCGGGTGATGAGGAAATTTACCGAAGAAAAAATCGATTGGATACGATTTTCGATTTTAAGATAGATGATTTAGCCCCGGTCAATTACAAGGCAGAAACCCTGACATTCGGCCCTTTGAACGAATTCATAAAAAAAGAGCGAGAGGGAGGTTCGGTAATGATCAACAATCATCTTTTGGTAAGGCACAAACGTTGGAGTTTACCATTTTCGGCTTTTGTTTTGACCATGATTGGTGTTTCAGTATCTTCTTTCAAAAGGAGGGGAGGAATGGGAGTCAATTTGGCTTTTGGTATCGCATTGGGATTCCTTTTTATATTCTTCGATAAAATTTTCTCGGTAATGGTGAGTAAATCCAATTTCTCACCTTTTTTAGGGGCTTGGCTTCCCATTTTCATATTTGGTGTTTTGGCGATTTTATTGTTGAGAAGTGCCAGGAGGTAGTCCGCCAACATAATCTTTTTTTTTACCAATGATCCACGAATATTTTTAATTTTGTAATGTCTTAGAAGCAAACAAATGGAATATTTAGATTTTGAACTTCCCGTTAAAGAATTACAAGAACAGATTGCAAAATGTCAGGCCATTGGTGACGAAAGTAGTGTAGATGTTACTGAAACATGTAAACTGTTGGTTGAAAAATTGGAAGATACAAAAGCCCAAATCTACGGTAACCTTACTGCATGGCAAAGGGTGCAAATGTCCCGTCATCCCTCGCGTCCCTATGCGTTGGATTACATCAATGCCCTTTGTGGTGATACTTTTTTGGAATTACACGGTGATCGCAATTTTGCCGATGACAAAGCCATGGTTGGGGGATTGGGAAAGATCGGTAATCAGACATACATGTTCATCGGTACCCAAAAGGGATACAATACCAAAACACGACAATATCGAAATTTTGGAATGGCCAAACCCGAGGGTTACAGAAAGGCACTTCGTTTGATGAAAATGGCTGAGAAATTTAGTATTCCAATTGTATCTTTCATTGATACTCCTGGTGCTTATCCCGGACTTGGGGCAGAGGAAAGAGGACAGGGGCAAGCCATTGCAAACAATATTTTCCAAATGTTATCAATCAAAACCCCTATCATCGTTAGCATCATTGGGGAAGGTGCCTCTGGTGGTGCACTGGGTATTGGTGTAGGAGATTTTATTTACATGTTGGAAAACACCTGGTACTCTGTGATTTCTCCCGAATCTTGTTCATCGATTTTGTGGAGAAGTTGGGAACACAAAGAAACCGCCGCTGAAGCATTAAAACTTACAGCCGATGATATGTTGAAATCAAAATTGATTGATAAAATCATCAAAGAACCACTTGGGGGTGCCCATTACAACCGTGAGGAGGTTTTTAAAACAGTAGGGAAACAGATTACCGATGCCTTCAGAAAACTTGACAAATTAGACAGCGATAAATTAATCCAGTTAAGAAGGGAGAAATTTTCCAAAATGGGAACTTTTCAGGAGTAGTCTCCTACTCACTTTTTGGTCTTATTAACAAGTTTTATTTTTTATCAACAACGGATTTGTTTACCCTTGTAAGATAAGTACCTCTTTGCAATTAGTAAATTAACCAAGTAAAGCTTTTACATTAGCCGACATGGAGAAAAGTAAACCGATACAAACTCAAAAATCGTCCTCAGGAACGGTAATTAGTTTACAACAAGGAAAGCTACCCCCTCAGGCCTTAGAGCTTGAAGAAGCTGTTTTAGGGGCTATGCTGATTGACAAAAAAGGAGTGGATGAAGTCATTGACCTACTCGAACCAGAGGCATTTTATAAAACTGCACACCAAAATATTTTTGAATCGATTTTTAATCTATTCCAAAATTCTCAGCCCATTGACCTGCTTACGGTTTCGACCGATTTGAGAAAAAATGGAAAATTAGAGAGCATTGGTGGTGATTATTATCTGGTTCAACTGACTCAAAAGGTCGCTTCCTCGGCCCATATTGAGTTTCACGCCCGTATCATACTACAAAAGTTCATTCAAAGAAGTTTGATTCGCATTTCTAACGAAATCATTGAGTCGTCTTACAAGGAGTCTGTAGATGTTTTTGACCTATTGGATGAAGCAGAGTCTAAGTTGTACGATGTCGCTCAGGGTAACATCAAAAAATCATCGGATACAGCGCAGAACTTGGTCATGTTGGCCAAAAAGAAAATAGAGGAAATTGCCAGTAAAGACGGCTTGAGTGGCGTAGCTACTGGTTTTGAAAAACTGGATACACTGACTTCTGGATGGCAACCTAGTGATTTGATCATAATCGCTGCCAGACCAGGTATGGGGAAGACAGCATTGACCCTTTCCATGGCCAGAAATATGGCGGTTTTGCAGCAAACCCCAGTGGCTTTCTTTTCTCTTGAGATGTCTTCTGTTCAGTTGATAACCCGCTTGATATCGGCTGAAACAGGTCTGTCTTCTGAAAAACTTAGAACTGGAAAACTGGCCAGTCACGAGTGGAAGCAACTCAACGTAAAGGTTGGCGATCTTGAAAAGGCACCGCTCTACATAGATGATACTCCAGCACTGTCCATTTTTGATCTTCGTGCCAAAGCAAGAAGGTTGGCTTCACAACACAATATTAAACTCATTATCGTCGATTATTTGCAATTGATGACTGCTGGAAGTAGCAGTCGGGCTGGGAATAGAGAACAAGAAATCTCAACCATTTCCAGAAATCTTAAATCCCTCGCCAAAGAATTGGACATTCCCGTAATAGCGTTGTCTCAGCTCTCAAGAGCTGTAGAAACCAGAGGAGGGACCAAGCGTCCTATGTTGTCCGATTTGAGAGAATCAGGTGCCATTGAGCAAGATGCAGATATCGTATCTTTTATCTACCGACCAGAGTATTATGGTATCGATGAATGGGATGATGAAGAGCACTCCTCATCAGTAGGCCAAGCCGAGTTCATTGTCGCTAAGCACCGTAATGGTGGATTGGAAAACATCAGAATGAAATTCATTGGTCAATTGGGTAAGTTCGAAGATTTGCAGTCCAACGATTCTCCCTACGAGTATCAGTCCAAAATGAATCCCAATGATACCACCAATCAAGCCATTGACAAATTTCCTGAACCCAATGACGCTTTCGATCTTCCTGACAAGGAGGACGACGATGAGATTCCCTTCTAAAGAATAATGCTCTTTTTTTCAAGTTCAATCCTCAGGTCATCAGGATTCTTGAAGTGGACGGTTTGTATGTCCATGGCCGAGGCGGCTTTAATGTTCCTCAGGTTGTCATCGATGAACAGACTCTCTTGTGCATTGAAACCATATCGATCGAGTGTCAATTGATAAATTTCAGAAAAAGGCTTGCGGGTTTTTTCAGTCCCTGACACAACAATTCCTTCGAATCGATGAAGAAATTCAAAACGATCCAGGGCTACAGGAAAGGTTTCAGCACTCCAGTTGGTTAAAGCGACTACCCTGTAGTTGGGCTTTTTTAGCAATTGATTTAAGATTTCAACGGTTTTCTCTATGGGATCACCGAGCATTTCCTCCCAACGACCATAGTACATTCTAATCCAATTCTCATATTGTGGGAACATGCTGACTCGATCCTCAGTAGCTTTTTGTAATGGATAGCCAGCGTCCTGATTTTCATTCCAATCCATGGTACAGATTTCATCAAAAAACCATTGCATTTTTTTGCGATCCCCATCAAAAACATCCAAATAGACGTATTCTGGATTCCAATCGATGAGGACGCCCCCCAAATCAAAAATGATATTTTTTATTTTACTCATAGCTTAAAACTAATTTTCTTTTTGTCCCATTAACATCAAATAGCTTTTGAGAAAGCCATCAATCCCTCCGTTCATTACACCATCTACATCGTTTGTTTCGGTTTGAGTTCTAACATCCTTCACCAGTTTGTATGGGTGCATTACGTAATTTCTTATCTGAGATCCCCATTCAATTTTCTTTTTAGAGGCTTCAATTTCATTTCGTGCTGACAATTTCTTTTGTAATTCGATCTCGTAGAGTTGAGATTTCAACAACTGCATGGCTTTGTTTTTGTTTTCCAATTGCGATCGAGTCTCTGAGTTTTCGATGATTATACCAGTAGGGTGGTGTCTCAATCGGACAGCTGTTTCTACTTTATTGACATTTTGCCCTCCAGCACCACTAGCACGCATGGTTTCCCACGTGAAATCGGCAGGATTCACCACGATTTCAATTGAGTCGTCAACCAAAGGATAGACATAGACAGAGGCAAAAGAGGTATGTCTTTTTGCATTGCTATCAAAGGGGGAAATACGAACCAACCTATGGACTCCATTTTCTCCCTTTAGCCAACCAAAAGCATAAGCTCCATTCAGCTCTAGGGTAACGGTTTTGATTCCAGCTACATCTCCAGCTTGGTGATTGAGCTCCCTGACCTTAAAATTGTTTTTCTCGGCCCACATCAAGTACATACGCATTAACATTTCCGCCCAATCACAGCTTTCGGTTCCTCCTGCACCTGCTGTGATTTGAAGTACTGCACTGAGGTCATCCCCTTCATCGGATAACATATTGCGGAACTCGACTTCTTCAAGCAGGCTGAGCGTCTGATTGTAATGAGTCTCTACTTCGGATACCGAAATTTCTTCAGTCTTCAGAAACTCCAATAGAACCGAAAGATCCTCCTTTTTTTGTTTGATGGATTCGTAGTCCTCTACCCATTTTTTGAGGGTTCTGATCTCTCGCATTAGCAGCTCCGCTTTTTGGGCATTTTCCCAAAAATCAGGAGCCAATGTCTTTTCCTCTAAGTTGTTGATTTCAATTTTTTTGGCATCAATGTCAAAGATACCCCCTTAACGCATCCAGGCGATCATCTAAGTCTTTTTCTTTTTCAGAAGAAATCATATTTTTAGTTTGTAAATTAAATTGTAACAAAAATAATTTTAAATTTAATACCGACATATTTATTTTAAAATATATCGCCTCAAAATACCCTACTTATAATGAATTCTGTAAACTTTATTCAAAGATTTTTTTTTTCCGGTCATTTACTGCTTTACATTTGTATTTGGATGTAATTCTAACCATAAAAACATGCCCGACACCTCCATAAGCCCACCAGTGGCCGATGTAATCCCCTACCAACATAAGATCCACGATCACGTTCGTCTAGACCCCTATCATTGGTTGAATGAAAGAGAGAACCCCGAGGTAATAGATTATTTAGAACGGGAGAACGATTACTATCAAAAAATGACCTCCCATAGCTTACCATTGCAAAAACAACTTTACGAAGAAATGAGGGCACGAATCAAAGAAGACGATACTTCAGTACCCTATTTCTATAATGGCTATTGGTACATTACTCGATATGAGGAGGGAAAAGATTATCCCATTTATGTTCGTAAAAAAGAAGTTTTGACTGCTGAGGAGGAACTGTTATTTGATTGCAATCAAATGGCTGAGGGTCACGATTATTTTAGATTGGTTGGAATCTCGGTCAGTCCAGATAACACCAAGGTTGCTTATGGTCTAGATACTGTCTCTCGAAGACAGTACACCCTTAAGGTTAAAGATTTAAAAACAGGTGAAACCCTGGAAACAACTATTGAAAACACCACGGGAGGAAGTGTGTGGGCAGCTGATAATTCTTCTCTTTTTTACAACAAAAAAGATGAGCAAACCTTACGGTCCGAGGCCGTGTACAAACACAATATTGAAATGCCTCATCAAGGGGATGAACTTGTGTATGAGGAAACAGATGATACTTACTCTGTATATGTTAACTCCTCCAAGTCCAGAAAATATATTTTCATCTCCTCACAAAGTACCACCACGAGCGAACACCGATTCATTGAATCCAATCAACCCAATGCCAAATTTAAGATCATACAAAAGAGAACGGTAGGCTTGGAGTACAATGTAGCGCATTTCGGAGATCATTTTTACCTGCTCACCAATCACGACAATGCCAAGAATTTTAAGATCATGCGCACCCCTGTAGATAAGACATCTATTGAGTTTTGGGAGCCATTGATGCCCCACAGAGAAGATGTTTTGATCGAAGATTTTGAATTGTTTGATCAATATTGGGTGATTAATGAAAGGAACAATGGACTATCGAGATTGAGGGTTTTGCGTTGGGATAATGGAGCAGATTATTACCTTCCAATGGAAGGTGAAACCTACACCCTTTACATATCTTTCAATCCTGAGTTTAAATCCTCAAAACTACGTTATGTTTTTAACGCTCTAACGACCCCCAGTTCTGTCATCGAATATGACATGTCCTCCAAACAAAAAAAAATACTAAAGACCCAAGAGGTTTTGGGAGGTGATTTCGATTCTAAAGATTATAAGTCTCAAAGGGTTTGGGCTGATGCTAGGGATGGATCAAAGATTCCTATTTCCATGGTTTATCACAAAAACACCCGACTGTCGGAATCTACCCCTCTCTTGCAGTATGCCTATGGTTCCTATGGTCATACCATTGACCCTTCTTTTTCATCCAATCGATTGAGTCTTTTGGACAGGGGTTTTGTTTTTGCCATTGCGCACATCAGAGGAGGGGAGTACCTTGGAAGGTCCTGGTATGAGGACGGTAAGTTGTTAAAGAAAAAAAATACCTTTTACGATTTCATCGACTGTTCAAAATTTTTGATCAAACAAAAATACACCTCTCCCGATCACTTGTACGCCAATGGTGGCTCAGCAGGGGGACTCTTGATGGGAACAGTAATCAATATGAATCCCGAATTGTACAAAGGAGTGATCGCCGATGTTCCCTTTGTGGATGTAGTCACAACCATGCTGGACGATACAATACCCCTCACCACCTCAGAGTATGATGAATGGGGGAATCCCAATCAAAAGGAATTCTACGACTACATGCTCTCCTATTCGCCATATGACCAAGTAAAAACACAAGATTACCCACATTTGTTGGTTACCTCTGGTCTTCACGATTCTCAGGTTCAATACTTCGAACCTACCAAATGGGTAGCACGATTGCGAGCTAAGAAAACCGATCAGCATTTACTGTTCTTGGATACCAATATGAAGGCAGGACACAGCGGTGCATCGGGGCGATTCGATGGTTTAAAAGAGTTGGCCAAAAAGTTTGCTTTTATAATTGATCTAGAAGATAAATAGTCTTTAAAAAAAAGTGTTATTTTTGCCACGGAAATGATGGAAAAAAATAAAACCAACAACGACTTGAAGGTGGAAAATAACGTTATTTCGTTAATCGGAAATACGCCTCTCATTTGTTTGGAAAAGATCGTCAAAGGTTTTGATGGTAGCTACTTTGCCAAATTCGAGGCTTTCAATCCTGGCCATTCCAACAAGGACAGAATTGCTTTGCATATTTTAGAGCAAGCCGAACGAAAAGGTATCCTCAAACCTGGCGATACGATAATCGAGACCACCTCTGGAAACACTGGTTTTAGTTTGGCCATGGTTTCCCTCATCAAGGGGTATGAGTGTATTCTGGCGGTCAGCTCTAAATCTTCTCAGGACAAAATTGACATGTTACATGCCATGGGCGCTAAGGTTTATGTGTGCCCTGCCAATGTCTCGGCCGAAGATCCTCGTTCATACTATCAAGTAGCCAAAACCCTACACAACGAAATCAAAGATTCTGTTTACATCAATCAGTATTTCAACAATCTCAACATAGAGGCGCATTACAAAAGTACCGGACCCGAAATATGGGAGCAAACCCAAGGAAAAATCACCCATTTGGTTGCCTGTTCGGGTACTGGAGGTACCATTTCTGGCTGTGCAAAGTATTTGAAAGAACAAAACCCCAATATTGAAATTATAGGGGTAGATGCCTATGGATCGGTATTGAAAAAATACCATGAGACTGGAGAATTGGATACTGCTGAAATCTACCCATACAGAATTGAAGGTTTGGGTAAAAACCTCATTCCTACTGCTACAGACTTTGACTCCATCGATACTTTTATCAAAGTAACCGATGAAGAAAGTGCACACACAGCAAGAGAAGTTACCCGCAAGGAAGGTCTTTTTGTAGGTTATACTTCTGGTGCTGCAATGCAGGCGGTAAAACAACTCAACAAAAAAGGAGCGTTCAAAGAAGACAGTGTGGTGGTCATCATATTTCCCGACCATGGCTCTCGTTACATGAGTAAAATATACAGTGATGATTGGATGAATGAGCAAGGTTTTTTTGATGCTGCCAATCAAGAAGCCCCTAACAAGATCGAATATATTTAAACAGACATTCAAGAAGGATTAAATGATGAAGGATTTATTTGACAGGTTTTATGAAAACAAGGGTCCCGTTGGAAAATGGGCTGAATATGCAGAAGGTTATTTCGTTTTTCCCAAACTGGAGGGACCGATCGGCAACCGCATGTATTTCATGGGTAAAGAGGTCATTACCTGGAGTGTCAACGATTATCTTGGTTTGGCCAATCACCCCGAAGTTAGAAAAGTAGATGCCGAAGCTGCAGCCGAATATGGTTCTGCCTATCCTATGGGGGCGAGAATGATGTCTGGTCATACCGATCTCCACGAACAGCTGGAGCGAGAATTGGCTGAGTTTGTCAATAAAGAATCTGCCTATTTACTCAATTTTGGCTATCAAGGAATTCTCTCAACCATCGATACATTGGTGGGAAAAGATGATGTCATTGTCTATGATGTAGATGCTCATGCGTGTATTGTGGATGGTGTAAGACTTCATTTAGGCAAACGTTTTACCTACAAGCACAATGATGTAGAGAGTCTTGAAAAAAACCTCCAACGTGCCCAAAAGGTTGCTGAACAAACAGGAGGAGGTATTTTGGTGATCTCTGAGGGTGTTTTCGGCATGAGAGGAGAACAAGGAAAGCTCAAAGAAATTGCTGCTCTTAAAAGCAAATATAAATTCCGTTTTTTGGTTGACGATGCACATGGATTTGGAACATTGGGTAAAAACGGTGCTGGAGCAGGTATTGAGCAGGGTGTTCAGGACGATATTGATGTTTATTTTGCCACTTTTGCCAAGTCTATGGCATCAACTGGAGCTTTTATTGCTGCCGATAAAGAAATCATTGACTACTTGAGGTACAACATGCGGTCACAAATGTTTGCCAAATCTTTGCAAATGCAGCTGGTCAAAGGTGCTCTCAAAAGATTGGACATGCTCAGAAATCAACCGGAGTTCAAAGCCAAGCTCTGGGAGAATGTCAACGCGCTTCAAGATGGTCTCAAAGCCAATGGATTTGACATTGGTAAAACCCAAAGCTGTGTAACTCCTGTATATCTCAAAGGAAGTATTCCCGAGGCAATGGCATTGGTCAAAGATTTGAGAGAAAATCACGGTGTTTTTTGTTCCATAGTGGTTTACCCAGTAATTCCCAAAGGATTGATACTTCTAAGACTCATTCCTACTGCCTCGCATACTTTGGAGGATGTGAACGAAACCCTAAAGGCTTTTGCTAGTATCAGAGAAAAATTACAAAACGGTACCTACCAGAGAATTTCTGAAGCACTGCTCTCAACCGTAAAATAGGAATTTTAGTCGTTTAGCATTACAGGCATTACCAACATGGTAACGTTTTCACCTTCATCGACATGATCCATAGGGGTTATGATCCCCGCTCGATTGGGGAGGGACATGGACAATTTGATTTCTTCACAGCTGATGTTGTTCAACATCTCGATCAGGAACCTCGAATTAAAACCGATTTGAAGATCGTCGCCCAAGTACTCACATCCCAGTCGTTCCTCTGCTTTGTTACTGTAATCAAAATCTTCGGCCGAAACTTGTAGTTCAGCTCCTGCCAATTTGAGTCTGACTTGATGGGTGGTTTTGTTGGAAAAAATACTTACCCTTTTTACCGAATTGAGGAATTCGGATCGAGCGATCTGCATCACATTGGGATTTTCTTTGGGAATTACTGCCTCATAGTTCGGGTATTTCCCCTCTACCAGACGGCAGGTCATTCTTACATTTCCAAAACTGAATTCTGCATTGGTTTCGTTGTATTCGATCACCACGTCCTCTTGGATTCCCTGCAGTATCCCTTTCAATAATTGAAGGGGTTTTTTGGGCATGATGAACTCTGCGTTTTTGTCAGCCTGAATATCGGTTCGAGTGTATTTTACCAGTTTGTGCGCATCGGTAGCTACAAAGGTCAGTTCAGAAGTGTTGAATTGAAAGAATACCCCACTCATCACAGGGCGGAGGTCGTCATTACCCGATGCAAAAAGAGTGGCATTGATGGCTGTGGATAAGATCGAAGCGTCAATTTGTGTTTTGCTAGGATCTTTAACTTGAGCCGCTTTGGGAAAATCTTCACCATCGAGGTAAGCCACAGCATATTTCCCATTGTTGGCACTGATTTCTACCGTATTGTTATCGGTTTTGATGAAGGTCAAAGGCTGCTCAGGGAATGTTTTTAGCGTATCCAAAAGCAATCGTGCAGGAAGGGCGATCATTCCGTCATCCTGTGATTCTACCTCTATGGAGGAAGACATCGATGTTTCTAGGTCCGAAGCAGTCAATATCAACTGATTTCCATTGAGGTGAAATAAGAAATTATCCAAAATGGGCAGGGTATTGGTATTGTTAATGATCCCTCCCAAAATTTGAAGTTCTTTGAGTAATGATTCGCTGGAAACAATAAATTTCATGGGCTTTAGCTTAATTGGGATAAATATAAATCTTCACAGATTTAGAAAAAAATGAAGTTATTAAAAGTTATTGACCAAATTGTCGAGTTCTAAAACGATAGACCAGCCCTCCAAAAACCAATAGAATCAATAAGGGTGCAAGCAATAGTAATAATTTCAATCGACTTGAAAAGTTTTTTACTTTTTCAGGATTCAATCGGGGCAACACGACCCTTTTGTTTTTGATATTGATTAGATTTTCATTGTCCATCAGATAGTGAATGGACTCCATTAAAAAAGTTTTGTTGGCATAGAAATTATTGGTCCACTTGTCGTAGCCCAATTCCAGGGGACTTCCTTTTTCTACTTGATTTTCTGCAATGCTTCCACTCGAAAAAACGATCATTTCACTGGGGCCTTTGGTCTGTAACGCTTCCAATTCAAAGGGTTTGATACGATTGTCATAGGCAGAGCTGAACTGACCTTTAAGCAAAACCCCAAGCGTTTGTGAGGGTTGAATGAACGCATCAGGGCTTAATTTTTCAGAAGCTTCTTTCAGTTCAATATTTAACGGAGTTTGAAGGCTTTGAGAAAAATCAGAACTACCGATTAGAATTGCTTTTTCAATATTGTTTTTAAGGGTATCGATACTGGATGGAAAAGGCATTAGTACATTGCCAGAATCGGAACCGAACCACTGTTTTTCACTAGGTTGAGCCAAAGGGTAATAGGGCCAAGGGTAGGGGAGGTATTGGGTCTGACTCCCTTCTCCACTGGCCAAAACCACTGGAGCACAGTACAAGTCTTGGACCAAGTTTTTTTGCAAACGAAATCCGTACTTAAAAAAAGCATTTTCCATATTGAGCGATTTTCCTACTGCAACCGTAGCACCGATAGAATTGAATAAACTATCCCGATTTATCGATACCGCATTGATTGCCCACCACTGTTTTCCTCCCCCAACAAGATGTTGGTCCAACAAGTACTTTTCAGTTTCGCTAAATGCTTGGGTGGGATTGGATATCAGAATCATGGGAAAACGTTTGAGATTTCTCAAAGTTTTTTCAGGTTGGTCTTCCAAGGCTTTTAGGTCGAAAGAAGCCAATTGATAATACGGTTGTAAACTTCTCATCAAATCAGCAATTTTAACAGCTTCTGAGGTTCCGTGTGAGGTCAATACGGCGAAACTTTTCTTTTGCTCCATGGTGATTTTGAAAAAAGCGTCGAAAAAATTGAATTCCAATTGTGCGATAGACCGATTGATCTTTTTTTGCTCGTCGTCTCCCAATACTTTATCCAACAAGGGAATCCTGAGGGTTTTATCTCCATTGTTGATCATTGCCCAAGGAAATACAACGGTTTGTTCTAGCGCTTGATTTTGATCGGCCAAGATGAATTCGGGCGGTAGGCCAAATTCCGTCATCTCAGCGATGAGGCTTTCCGTATCGTTTGCTCCTTCAAAGGGATCGATAAAGTCAACGATCAATTGATCGGTGTAGGCTTCCATACCCTTGATGAGTGTATTGATTTCTCTTTGTAAACGAAGGTAATCGGCTGGCAGCTGCCCAGTCAAAAACACATCGATCTTCAGGGGTTGTTTCAGTTCTTTTAAAAGTTGAATGGTACTTTCGTTAAGCGTATAGCGACCGTCTTGTGTAGTGTCCCATTGGTAGTGCAAATTTTGCCCAACTGCGATCAGCAGCAGTGCAATGAAAATGGGCTGAAACCGTTTTATTTTTTTTTTCAAACTACTAATGACTTTTAATTCGATTCAACAACAATGTACTCAAGTACAACAAAATAAAATTCACCCCCAGAAAGTAAACAACATCCCTAAAAGCGATCACTCCCTGTCTCAATTGAAGGTAGTATTCGAAAATTCCAATGCTGTTAAAAAACTGGAAGAGCCACTGTTGTTGCGTGAGATCAGCAATGCCTTTCCAGACATAGAATTGAACAAAACAGAGCGTTAAGGCCAACATAAATGCAGTGACTTGATTTTTTGCAATCAATGATGCAAAAAGTCCCATGGCGACAAAGGTTGCTCCAACGCAAAACAAACCCAGATAGGCAGTCATGATAGTGCCCCAGTCCAGGGGCGTGTCTTCTAACTGTAATGCTTTGAGGACCAAGCAGTAGCATAGGGTGGGCAAGAGGGCGGCCAACAATAACAATAGATTGGCGATGTATTTCCCCATTACTATTTGCCAAAGACCCAAGGGTTTGGTCAAAAGCAATTCCAGGGTTCCCAGTCGCAACTCGTCTGAAAAACTCCGCATGCACAATGCCGGTACCAACAATAAAAACAGCCAGGGCGTCAATACAAAAAATGCGTTAAGATCGGCAAAGCCGGCATGTAGGAGATTGAAATCAGTATCCAAAAACCAAAGAAAAAGGGTCGAAAGCGTCAGAAAAAGCCCCACAGTGAGGTAGCCGACCGCGGTACTGAAAAAAACAAACCATTCTCTTTTGACCAATGCCCACATATCTATTCGAATTTTACGCTTACAGTTTCACGATATTCCAAACCAAAAAGGGATTCTGCACTTCCAACAGTTTGGGTGTTGCTCTTGTAGATGGCCAATTCGAGGTGATCGGCATCGTTGAACAAAGCAATTTTTTTTCCGTCTTCATCTCTTTTTTCTTTGGGAATGGAAAAGTCAATCGCGTCGCTGTAGGTTTCTACTACGTTTCTAAACTTCACATTTCTTGCAAAAATGGTAAAAGGTCTTGATTTACCAACTTCATTGAAAATTTTTCGGGTGATATTGGTGATTACATTTCCGTAATTATCGACATAGATCACCGCCCCAAGGATTTGATCCCCCTGAGGGTTAATTACGGGTCTCAGTTCTTTGATTTCTTTGATTTGATCTACAGGTTTACCCACGACCTCTAGCGTTCCTTTACGAGAAATGTGAGCCGCTACCCAGACAAATACTTCCAACACAGGATAAGAGATAGGCATTTTGTCGTGAATGTTGATCGAAACCAATTTATCGGACTTCAAATCTCCTTTGATCATCGAGAAGATACCATTGTCTGCTCCAATAAAATAATGCCCGTCGAATAACATGGCCAGGTGCTGATTTTCTGGAGTTTTTTCGGATTCTACACCTATGATGTGAATGCTTCCTTTGGGAAAGGTTTTGTATGCATTTTTGAGTACATAGGCTGCCTGAGTAGGGTTGTAGGGTGCTATTTCGTGACTGATGTCAACGATTTGTGGTTGTTCTACTGTACTGAGAATCGCTCCTTTCACTGCTGCAACAGCGTAATCTTTATTTCCAAAATCGGTCATTAAAGTTACAACAGGCATAGGACTATAGTGGATAAAATTATTTAAATTTGAACACTTACATTGTATGAGCAAAAATAATTTTTTTTAATTGACTATCCTTTGAACGAAATAAAAATTGAACTTTCTGAGGTCAATCCTCAGGAATTTTTCGGGCAGCAAAACATCAACATTGAAAAACTGAGGTATTATTTCCCCAAGCTTAAGATTGTAGCCAGAGGCAGTACCCTCAAAGCCTTTGGGGAAGAAGCCATACTGGAGGAATTCGAAAAACGCGTTGATATGTTGATTTCCCATTTTGGTAAATACAACCACCTCAATGAAGATACGATCGAACGCATCATCACAGCCGACGAGCCTTCAGATTTTGATCCCAGCTCTGATCGAGACAACTTTATACTCCATGGAGTAGGGGGTAAGATCATCAAGGCACAAAGCGTCAATCAGCAGCGATTGCTGGAAGCATACCGAAAAAACGATATGATCTTTGCCATCGGACCGGCGGGGACAGGAAAAACTTACACGGGAGTTGCTTTGGCCGTCAAAGCCCTCAAAGACAAACAAGTAAAAAGAATAATCCTCACCCGTCCTGCAGTGGAAG
>JAYNHF010000039.1:21491-23320 GCA_038107695.1 Flavobacteriaceae bacterium
GGAGAAAACTTAGGTTTCCTTCCCGGAGACCTCAAAGAAAAATTAGATCCCTACATGCAACCCCTCTATGATGCATTAAGAGATATGATCCCACAGGAAAAACTCAACAGCCATATCGAAAGTGGTACCATTCAGATCGCTCCGCTGGCTTTTATGAGGGGCAGAACCTTGGACAATGCTTTTGTGATTTTGGATGAGGGACAAAACACCACCCATGCCCAGATGAAGATGTTTTTGACCCGCATGGGTCGCAATGCCAAATTTATGGTCACCGGTGATCCTGGACAGATCGACCTTCCCCGTCGGGTAATTTCGGGACTCAAAGAAGCCCTTTTGATTCTCAAAGAGACCGAAGGCATCGGTATCATTAGGCTGGACGAAAAAGACGTGATCCGACACTCCTTGGTCAAAAAAGTCATTGACGCCTACAAACGAATCGAACACAACAATTAAAGCTTTTGACAAATACATTAACCCATTGCGATTTTCATTTCCCCGGTCAGCAGTCTCACTATCACGGTAAGGTAAGAGAGGTCTATGCCTTAGAGGGAGATTTGCTGGTGATGGTGGCTTCGGACCGCCTATCGGCTTTTGATGTGGTCATGCCCAAAGGCATTCCTTTCAAAGGGCAAATTCTCAATCAGATCGCCACCCAAATGATGGCGGCAACGGCCGATATCGTTCCCAACTGGCTGACCGCCACTCCGGACCCCAATGTGGCCATCGGTCAACGTTGCCAACCTTTTAAAGTAGAAATGGTCATCAGGGGCTATCTCTCCGGTCATGCTGCCCGAGAATACAAAGCAGGGAAAAGAACGCTTTGTGGGGTGTCCATGCCCGAGGGCATGATCGAAAACGATGCTTTTCCTACTCCCATCATCACCCCGGCCACCAAAGCCGAAGAAGGACATGATGAGGACATTTCCCGTGAAGAAATTATCGCACAAGGCATTGTCAGTGAAGCCGACTACCTACAGTTGGAGCAATACACCCGTGCTCTTTTTGAGCGTGGTACTCAATTGGCCCAAACCAGGGATTTGATTTTGGTGGACACCAAATACGAGTTTGGTAAAAACTCCAAAGGCGAAATTGTATTGATCGATGAAATTCATACCCCCGATTCCTCGCGCTATTTTTATGCCGAAGGCTATACCGAACGCCAAACGAAAGGAGCTGCACAAAAACAGCTCTCCAAAGAATTTGTTCGTCAGTGGCTGATCGCCAATGGCTTTCAAGGACTGGAAGGGCAAGAGCTGCCCTCGATGTCTGAGGAATACGTCCAATCCGTTTCTGAGCGTTATATCGAACTCTATGAAAATATTATCGGCCAAGATTTTGTCAAAGCCGATACGACCGATATTACTCAACGTATCGAACATAATGTTTTGGAATACCTGAACAGAACAAGTCTTTAGGTAGGAGTTTTCTTTCAAAATAAATTGATATTTCCCAGCGGGTGTTTGCATCGCGTGACCAACCTTATATTTAATATATGTTGAGCTACCACATCGTATTGAGTTTCGACTAACTCCACAGGTAGATTTTTAAAATACAAACGAGCATCACCAAGGAATGACTGTAACCAATGCTTCTTCGATTCAATCGTTTGAGGTGGGTACGATAATTCAGATGCATCCGTTCTACATGATTGTTGGCATACTGCTTGGTACTATGGATTTTCTGCGCTATCAAAAAACGGTAATTTTTTAGCTTATCGGTGTAAATCCGCTTTGCCTCAGAAAGCTGTAAGGAAATCAATACCCTGTTTAAAGTCTTGTTGGTTCTGCTACCCACATGAAAACGTACTACTGATTGTGTTTCCCTACAAT
>JAYNHF010000040.1:0-22922 GCA_038107695.1 Flavobacteriaceae bacterium
TCATGATTTAACAAAACCTTCCGTTTGTCACGAGCGGAAGGTTTTATTGTTTTAATTTCGAATATGGAAAAAGAAAAAGTACTTGAGACTTGCAATGCCTTAACCCAAGGCAATTTGATGGAAACCTTGGAAATTGAATTTGTGGATGTTGGAGAAGATTTTCTTTCTGCACGAATGCCCGTTACCCCCAAAGTACATCAGCTAGACGGTATACTACACGGAGGCGCGACCGTAGCTCTGGCTGAAACAGTTGGTAGTGCTGCTGTTTCTGTTTTAAATCGTGATCCTAATGTATCCACAGTCGGAATTGAAATTTCTGCCAATCACGTAAAAAGTGTCAGTGATGGTTTTGTCACCGCCACTGCAAAACCCTTACACATGGGTAAAACCATCCAATTGTGGGAAATAAGAGTGGTTGACGAGCAAAACAATTTGATCTCTCACTGTAAACTGTCTACTTTTTCCCGATCCAAAAAATAAATGAGTCTACAACATTTAGCAAAAGAATTCAAAAGGCTCATGTCTGATGATCAAGCCTTTGTTTTTTATCGATTACCCAACACCAAAACGGTTCATTGCTTTTACCAAAACGACGCCCTTATTCATCAAACAGAGGATTTAAAAATCAAAGGTTTTGTGATGAGTCGCTTTGACACCCCAATTCCCTCTGTATTCATTCCTGATGAGAACCATTTGCAATTTGATAGTGAAATTGAAAATTTAGAAAACCCAGAGGTGGCGGTGTTTGATCATTCGGAAGATAAATCATCATTCATAAATATAGTTAATAAAACAAAACAGGCCATAACATCCAAACAATTGAAAAAACTGGTTGTGGCTCGTAGAATTTTAAAAAAAGAAAAGGTAGATGGCTTTCAGTTGTTCAGTCGTTTGCTTTCGCTCTATTCCAATGCGATGGTCTATTTCTGGCATCATCCTAAAGTGGGCACTTGGGTCGGTGCTACTCCTGAGCAATTATTTTCTTTGGATTCAGGTCGTTTGAGTACCATGGCTTTGGCGGGTACCATGCCTTACCAAGATCATGGTTCTTATTCTTGGGGAACGAAGGAAAAGAAAGAACAACGATGGGTAAAAGATGCCTTACAGTCCGATTTGGAAAGTCTTTTTGATGCCTCCGAAGTTCATTTTTCGGAGACCTACACCCGTAGGGCAGGCAATTTGGTTCATTTGTGTAACGATTTGACTGTTCATGCCCGCGAAATCAATATAGCAAATTTGGTTAAAAAGTTACATCCAACACCTGCTGTTGGAGGGATTCCTGTAGAAGAAGGAATGCGTTTTCTTTCAAAGCACGAAAATTTAGACCGAGCCTATTACGCAGGTTTTCTAGGTCCAATTTTAGAATCCGAAAAGATCGATTTATTTGTGAACTTGCGTTGTGCTCAAATGACCGAAGAAGGACTGATTTTGTATGTAGGAGCAGGAATTACCTCTGAGAGTGATCCCGAGAAGGAGTGGGAGGAAACGCAACACAAAGCCAAAACGCTATTGGCAGCCTTATCGATTATTTAGGGAAAACATTCTCTTAGGGTTTTGTATTTTTGCAAGGCTATGAAGATGAAAACCTCAAGGAATCTAAAGATCAAATATCCAGAGATTCCTTTGGCGCAAACGGTGGTTCAGTTTTGTGCGTTGAAAGACATCCAACACATTGTTATATGTGCGGGTTCACGTAACGCTCCACTGACCAATGGTTTTGTAGAAAACCCTTTTTTCAAAACCTACAGTGTTGTCGATGAACGTTCGGCAGCTTTCTTTGCCATGGGTATGGCACAGCAGCTGAAATCACCAACCGCGGTGGTGTGTACCTCGGGTTCTGCCTTACTCAATTTTTACCCTGCTGTGGCTGAGGCTTTTTACAGTAATATTCCATTGGTAGTAATTTCTGCCGACAGAATGCCGCACCGCATCGATATTGGAGATGGTCAAACCATTCAGCAAAAAGGGGTTTTTGAACCCCATCTGGTAGATTTTGCCTACTTATCCCCCGATGTGATTCACGCCTCCGATACCCTATTGGAAAACCCCAATCAAAAGTTAGTGGCTCCAGAAGCAAATCCAAAGGACATCGAAAAAAAGCAACAACTCATACAAGAGGAAAATGAAAAGCAGATCAACTCGGTACTCAATAATGCCAGGATCAATTGTGGTCCTGTTCATTTGAATGTCCCTATGGAGGAACCCCTTTATGGAATGACTTCGACTCCGCTAGAGATAGTTCATTGGGATGAGCCTGTAAAAATTGATCCAAAAATAGATTTCAAAAAATTTAAAAGTCAATGGCAAAAGGCAGTAAAAAAAATAGTTTTGGTGGGAGTCAACCCCGCCAATGCGATTGATGATAAGTGGCTGAAGAGGATGGATGCTGATCCATCGGTGATACTGATGACTGAGACCACTTCCAACATACGTTTGCCCAACGCCATTAGTTCCATTGATTCTCTAATTGCTCCATTGGAACAGGGTAATGAAGATTTTTTCAATACTCTTCAACCCGATATTTTGTTGACATTGGGCGGAATGGTAGTTTCCAAAAAGATTAAAAAATTTTTAAGGGATTTCTCGCCTGCCGATCATTGGCACGTAGATCCAAACAAAGCTTATGATACTTATTACTGTCTTAGTCATCATTTTGAGATGAGCCCTAATCATTTTTTTTCAAATTTATTGGAAAAGAAACCAACGGTAGAGACTCATTACAAGTCAAGGGTCTTGGATCAATATCGCCAGCAGTTGAATAGGGGAGATGCCTATTTGTCTCAAATTCCCTTTTCAGATTTAAAAGCCTTTAAAACGATTTTCAATAAACTTCCCAAAAACATTCATCTACAATTGGCCAACAGTTCTACGGTGCGTTACGCTCAGCTTTTTGACATGCCTGAGGGTGCCGAAGTTTTTTGCAACCGAGGAACGAGTGGAATTGACGGCTCTACAGCTACTGCTATAGGAGCAGCATTAATCAACCCCAATCCAACGGTGTTGATCACTGGCGACCTCAGTTTTTTTTATGATATCAATGGATTGTGGAATAATCACATCCCCTCCAATTTTAGAATTTTGTTGATCAATAACAATGGGGGTGGAATTTTTAGAATCCTTCCTGGAGAAAAGGACAGTATCAAGTACGACACTTATTTTGAAACCATCCACAAAAGAAATGCACGACAGCTTGCCGATGCTTTCGGATTGAAATACAAAGCTGTTAGCTCCAATTTTGGACTCCAATGGGCTTTGAAAAGTTTTTTCTTACCATCGCGCACTGCCAAAATTTTAGAGATCAAAACCCCAAGGAAAATCAATGACAGTATCTTACTGAATTACTTTAAAGCCATGCAAAAGTCTTAATCCCGAATGATGCATAGGGCTTTGATATGAGTGTTGAAACCACAACATAATCAAGTATTCTCTCAATATGAGCACAGTAGTGCTATGGTTAAAATCAAAAGCGCAATGCGGTGATTGATTTTCCAGTGATTTCAACTCTTAATAGATTCTGTATTACATAATTTGGATTAAATTTGAAACTTAAATGAATACGATGAAAAAGATAAAATGGGAAAGTTTGGCCGATTACAGTGACATCAAATTTGAGTTGTTTGAAGGTGTTGCCAAAATTACGATCAATCGTCCTGAGGTTTACAATGCTTTTCGTCCAGAGACCAATATCCAAATGTTGGAGGCAATGGAAGTTTGCCGTGAGCGAAATGACATTGATGTCGTGGTCTTTACGGGAACTGGAGACAAAGCATTCTGTAGCGGTGGAGATCAAAATGTGAAAGGAGTAGGAGGGTATGTTGGAGAGGACGGTGTTCCTCGATTGAATGTTTTGGATTTACACAAACGCATAAGAGAATTGCCCAAGCCTGTCATTGCGATGGTCAACGGCTATGCTATTGGGGGAGGTCATGTGTTGCACGTGGTTTGCGATTTGACAATAGCCAGTGAGAATGCTATTTTTGGTCAAACAGGCCCCAAGGTTGGGAGTTTCGACGGAGGCTTTGGTTCTTCTTATTTGGCAAGGCATGTGGGACAAAAAAAGGCAAGAGAAATTTGGTTCCTTTGTCAGCAGTACTCAGCTGTGGAGGCCGAGAAAATGGGATTGGTAAACAAAGTAGTCCCCCTCGATCAATTAGAAACCACTGTTTTGGAATGGTGTAAAATGATGCAAAAAAGAAGTCCACTTGCTTTGCGAATGATCAAGAGATGTCTGAATGCCGAATTGGATGGTCAACACGGATTGATGCAGTTGGCTGGTGATGCTACTTTGATGTACTACTTGATGGACGAGGCACAAGAGGGAAAACAAGCTTTTTTAGATAAAAGAGACCCCGATTTCAAACAGTATCCTAAGTTTCCCTAATCTTTGAGTACTCAATTTTCAGTTTGGTTGGCTGCTGCCCGTTTAAGAACCTTGCCCTTGTCTGTGGCAGGAATCATTACGGGTAATGCTATTGCTGTTGATCAGGAGGTTTTTTCAAATGGTGTTTTCATTCTATCATTATTGACGGCCATTGCTTTCCAGATTATTTCCAATTTTGCCAATGACTACGGAGATGGCATTAAGGGTACAGATAATGCCGATAGGTTAGGACCAAAACGAACCCTCCAACAAGGTTTGTTGACTCCAAAAGCACTGAAGAACGGAATTATAATTTGTGCTTTTGTCGCCATGTCTTTGGCCATTGCCCTGATCTATCTCTCTTTGGGTTGGGAACAATTACTGGTTTCTCTTGTATTTTTAATATTGGCCGTATTGGCCGTTTGGGCAGCGATAAAATACACAGTGGGTGATAACGCCTACGGATATTCTGGATTTGGAGACTTATTTGTTTTTTTATTTTTTGGTTGGGTCAGTGTAATGGGAGCTTATTATTTGCAAACCCAAACCGTTGATCTTACTGCTTTATTTTTAGGGACTGCCATTGGATTGATGAGTGTTGGAGTTCTTAATCTCAACAATATGCGTGATTTTACCAATGATAGAAATTCTCATAAAAATACTTTAGCAGTGATCTTGGGTAATTACAGAGCCAAACGATATCACTTTTTTTTGATAATTTTTAGTGGTTTTTTTCTCTTTCTGGGATTAGGAGGAAGCTGGATGATGAATCATCCACTTTCATTTTTGATTTTCCTCCCCCTTCTTTTTCACATTTATCAAGTCAATAGAATAAAAGAAGAAAGAGCTTTCGATCCACTATTAAAGCAACTGGCTTTATCTACATTCTTTATTTCATGGATTGTATTCATCATTTTTTCAATTTATCGATGAAAGCCTATTATAAAAGATACCTTTTAAAGTTTAAACGTCCTGGAGGCACATCCCGAGGGGTGTTAACAGAGAAGGAAACTTGGTTTCTGTATTTGACCGATGGGAATAAAACAGGGATAGGGGAGTGTGGACTTTTCAGAGGCTTGAGTTTTGATGACCGATCCGATTTTGAAGATCGCCTTAAAGCTTTGTGCGATCGAATCAATGGCAATGAGAAGGTTGCCGTTGAATCCCTCCGGTTTTTTCCTGCCATTCAAATGGGATATGAGATGGCCTTGTTGTCACTTCGATCGGAGAACCCCTATGAGCTTTATTCGTCTGATTTTGTTCGCGGAAAGGATAAGATTCCAATCAATGGATTGGTATGGATGGGAGATCTTTCTTTTATGAAAGCTCAGATTGATGAAAAAATAGATCAAGGATTTAATTGTATCAAATTAAAAATTGGTGCGTTGGATTTCAAAAAAGAGTTGTCTTTACTCCGGGGGATTCGTAAATCTTTTGATTCTGATCAGATGATGTTGAGGGTAGATGCCAACGGTGCTTTTTCTCCTTTGGAGGCACCAAGCAAATTGAAAGCCTTGAGTGAGCTAGAGATTCACTCGATTGAACAGCCGATAGCTGCAGGACAACCCACAGCCATGCACAACTTGTGCGCGATGACCCCCTTGCCAATCGCTTTGGATGAAGAACTCATTGGGGTGATAGAAAAAGAGG
Source organism: Flavobacteriaceae bacterium (assembly GCA_038107695.1). Taxonomy (GTDB): domain Bacteria; phylum Bacteroidota; class Bacteroidia; order Flavobacteriales; family Flavobacteriaceae; genus UBA8316. Next base: position 6,011 of record JAYNHF010000040.1, read on the forward strand.
ACAGGAGGGCTTTGTTAGATGAGATCATGCCACAGTATTTGATATTGAAACCTACTCTTTTGGGGGGATTCCAATCTTGTGAACAGTGGATTGAATTGGCAGAGGAACGCTCCATAGGGTGGTGGGTAACCAGTGCATTGGAGAGCAATATTGGATTGAATGCCATTGCTCAGTGGACATTTTCATTGGGAGTCAAAAATCATCAAGGATTGGGTACAGGAGGCTTGTTTACCAATAATTTTGAGTCACACTTGGAAGTTCGTAAAGGCTACCTTAATTTTAATATCGATCACCAATGGAAAATCCCAATGATATGAAGTTTTTAGAACAAATTCACACCGGAGAAACATCATTTATTTCTTACCTCAAGGGGTCATTGATTTTTATTTTCTTTCATTTCATAGGCCAAATCCCTTTGTCATTGTACCTTATTTCAATGATGGATCAGACAGCGAAAGCTCAAGATCAGTTTGATTTGTTGTCTTTACTACCCTCAAACACGAGTTTGTTTTTGATTCTGTTGCCTTTTGTTTTCACCCTTCCTTTTATTTATTTGGTAACAACTCGACTTCACAAACAGTCTTTTACTTCGTTGATTAGCAGTAGAAAAAAAATCGATTTTAAGAGAATCATTTTTTCTTTTTTATTGTGGGGAACTGTTTCTGTTGTGATGATACTGAGCGACTATTTCTTAAGTCCCGAAGATTATGAGTGGAATTTTAAACCCCTGCCTTTTTTGATTTTGTTTTTGATCAGTATTGTAATGATTCCCATCCAAACTTCAGTAGAAGAACTGATTTTTAGAGGTTATTTGATGCAAGGTTTTGGAGTGCTTTTTAAAAACCGGTGGTTACCTTTGTTATTCACTTCTGTTCTTTTTGGAATGTTGCATATGTGGAATCCGGAAGTTGATAAATTAGGAATTCATCTGATATGGTACTACATCGGCACTGGTTTGTTTTTGGGAGTGATTACCTTGATGGACGAGGGCATAGAATTGGCTTTGGGCTTTCATGCGGCTAATAATTTGGTTACGGCCTTAATGGTTACGGCATCTTGGACGGCTTTTCAAACTGAATCCCTACTGATAGATCATGCTGAACCCTCTCTAGGTAAAGAACTTATTATTACCCTGGCGGTGATTTATCCGTTGCTTACACTTATTTTTGCTAAAAAGTACCGATGGAAAAATGGTATCGGTCAATTAACCAATAAATTTTAAATGAACACACCTCATTTTACAAAGATTCACAATCGTTTTAAACTCAATGGCTACAATTTCACTGGGGTAGAATTAAAAGATATTGGCTACGATTTTATCAAAGAAGGAGTTCCGTATGAAAATGCTTTGGGCAGATTCATAATGGATTGGATGGACAAGGAGGATTACATTAATGTTAAAACCTCTGGATCTACTGGTGACCCCAAAATGATTAAAATTTCGAAACAGGCCATGGTAAGTTCGGCGATACGTACCGGTGATTTTTTTGATGTACAAATTGGCGATACCGCTCTTCATTGTTTACCTGCTGATTTTATTGCTGGCAAAATGATGTTGATTCGTGCCATGATTTTAGGGCTTTCGCTAGATCTGGTTCAACCCACCGCTGATCCTATGAGGGACCTCTACAAATCCTATGATTTTGTTGCCATGACTCCCATGCAAGCGCGCAATAGTTTGGAAAGATTGAATCAAATCAAGACTTTGATCATTGGCGGTGCTCCAATAGGTCCCGATCTTCATGAGAGATTGGTTGCGTTACACGACAATTGCCATGAAACTTATGGCATGACAGAGACCATCACCCACATTGCGGCCTCTAAACTTTCGATACCCAAAAAACCATTCCAAACTTTGGATGGTATTTACCTCAAAACTGATCAGGAGGGTTGTCTTGTGGTCGATGCCCCCAACATAACAGACCAGTTGATTCACACCAATGACTTGGTAGATATACACGATGATAATACTTTCACATACATGGGTAGAAGAGACAATGTCATCAATAGTGGTGGGGTCAAAATTTCTCCTGAGGTCACCGAACAAAAACTGGCCCATCAGATAAAACATCCCTTCTTTTTGTACGGCATATCCGATGAAGTTTTGGGACAAAAACTGGTAATGATTGTTGAGGGTGATCAGGAGCAGACTACTGAAATTGAAAAACAAATTGCAAACTGTTCAACTTTGGAAAAATACGAATTGCCAAAGTCTATTTACTTTATACCTGAAATCATCAAAAATAACGGTAAGTATCTAAGAAATAAAACCGTTGAAGCCAATCAAATAGGTTAGACCTGCAAAATCCCCATATTGAATTTGTTGTTTATTGGGGCGTGATCGGCTGCCTCGATACCTAGGCTGATCCATTTGCGTGTTTCCAGGGGGTCAATGATGGCATCGGTCCACAAACGAGCGGCAGCATAGTATGCACGTGTTTGGTTATCGTAGTTTGATTTTATTTGCTTGAGGAGGTTTTTTTCTTTTTTGGGATCTATTGTTTCCCCTTCTTTTTTGAGTTTAGACTTTTCGATTTGTAGTAAAACTTTGGCGGCTTGCTCTCCCCCCATCACAGCTATTTTAGATCCAGGCCAAGCCAGTATGAGTCGAGGATCAAAAGCCTTGCCACACATGGCGTAATTCCCAGCACCGTTAGAATTACCCATAATAACAGTGAATTTTGGAACTACGGAGTTGGCCATGGCATTGACCATTTTTGCACCATCTTTGATGATGCCACTGTGCTCTGCTTTGCTGCCTACCATAAAACCAGTTACATCTTGAAGGAACACCAATGGTATTTTACGCTGATTGCAATTGGCAATAAAACGAGTCGTTTTGTCTGCGGCATCTCCGTAGATGACTCCACCAAACTGAGTTTCCCCCTGTTGGTCTTTGACCATTTTTCTTTGATTGGCAACTATCCCAACCGCCCAGCCATCTATTCTAGCAAAAACGGTAATCATTGTTTTGCCATAATCGGCTTTGTATTCATCCATCGAATTATGGTCGATCAAGCGCTCAATGATTTGATAGGTATCGTAGGGTTGGGTTTTGTCGGAGGGAAGAATTTCATATATATCTTCAAGTTTTTGTTTAGGTTGGAGCGTTTTAATTCGGTTAAAACCAGCTTTGGGGTTTTCACCTATTTTCCCTACTATTGATCTAATGCGATCGAGGGCATCTTTATCATTTTTGGCCTTGTAGTCGGTGATTCCACTGATTTCAGAATGGGTGGTAGCACCTCCCAAAGTTTCATTATCAATTTCTTCACCAATGGCCGCTTTGACAAGATAACTCCCTGCCAGAAAGATACTGGCGGTTTTGTCAACAATAATGGCTTCATCGGACATTATGGGTAAATAAGCTCCACCAGCAACACAACTTCCCATGACGGCTGAAATTTGAATAATTCCTTTGCTGCTCATGGTAGCATTATTCCTAAAAATCCGTCCGAAATGTTCTTTATCGGGAAATATTTCATCTTGTCTCGGAAGGAAGACTCCTGCACTATCGACAAGATAGATGATGGGGAGGTTGTTTTCTATGGCAATTTCTTGAGCGCGGAGATTTTTTTTGGCACTGATAGGAAACCATGCCCCTGCTTTTACTGAGGCATCATTGGCAACAATCACACACAATTTTTGAGATACATACCCCATAACCACCACCACTCCAGCAGCAGGACAACCACCGTCTTCGGGATACATTTCGTAACCCGCCAGAGCTCCTATTTCAATACTTTCAGAATCATCATCCAGCAAATAATTGACCCGCTCTCGTGCAGTCATTTTACCATTTGATCTGATTTTTTCCAGTTTTGCCTTGCCTCCACCCAATTTGATTTGAGCTATTTTCTGATTGAGTTCGGAGACCAATATTTTATTTTGGTCTTTGTTTTTTTCCAAGGCGAGATTTGTTTTTTGCCCCAATTTTTCAGAATTGATTTATTACAAATATATGTTGTGCCTTTAAGCAAATCACATTTTTTGGCATTTTGTTGCAATAAAATAGATATTTATCCAAGTAATTTCTTTTTTTCAAGGCTTGATTAACTCCTTGTTTTTTCATGCAATCCGCTATAAGTCAAGACTTTGTTGGGTTGGGGGAGGAGACTAATTTAAATATTATCTCCTGTCATGTCCTCTGGTTTTACCCATTGGTCAAATTCTTCGGCAGTAAGGTAACCCAATGAAAGTGCAGCTTCTTTTAGTGTTGTTCCCTCTTCATGGGCTTTATTTGCAATTTCTGCTGCTTTGTAGTATCCAATTTTGGTATTTAACGCAGTAACCAACATCAGAGAGTTGTTGACCAATTCTTCGATACGGGTTTGGTTGGGTTCAATACCCACTACACAATTATCTGTAAAACTAACGCAAGCATCACCGATGAGTTGAGCCGATTGTAAAATATTGGCTGCCATTACAGGTTTGAAAACATTCAATTCATAATGTCCTTGAAGACCACCAACGCCAATGGCTACATCATTTCCCATTACTTGAGCACAAACCATAGTCATGGCTTCACACTGTGTTGGATTCACTTTCCCTGGCATGATGGAACTACCAGGTTCGTTGGCAGGGATACTGATCTCTCCAATTCCAGATCGGGGACCTGATGCCAGCATGCGGATGTCATTGGCAATTTTGTTAAGAGCAATGGCTATTTGTTTGAGAGCACCGTGGGTTTCTACGATAGCGTCATGAGCCGCTAGGGCTTCGAATTTATTTTCGGCAGTAACAAAAGGGAGTCCAGTAAATTGTGCGATGTAGGAGGCTACCTTTTTGGCATAGCCCTTTGGAGTATTGATTCCAGTACCAACCGCAGTACCACCTAATGCGAGTTCTGATAGGTGATCAAGTGTGTTTTGTAGGGCTTTGATACCGTGTTCCAGTTGGGAAACATAACCCGAAAATTCTTGACCCAGAGTCAGTGGTGTAGCATCCATTAGGTGGGTACGACCAATTTTGACAACCGATTGAAAAGCTGAGGCTTTTTCAGAAAGTGCGTTTTTCAACTTCTCTACACCTGGCAGTGTGTTCTCAACGATTTTTTTGTAGGCTGCAATGTGCATACCGGTAGGAAAAGTATCATTTGAGGATTGTGATTTGTTGACATCATCGTTGGGAGCCAAGGTCTTTTTTCCTGCTCCCAATGTATTGCCTTCCAAAACATGGGCACGATTGGCAATTACTTCATTGACATTCATATTACTTTGGGTACCGGATCCAGTTTGCCAAATTACCAATGGAAATTGGTCATTGAGTTTGCCCTCGAGAATTTCGTCACAAACCCGAGCGATGAGGTCTCTTTTGTTTTGATCCAAAACCCCTGCCTCACAGTTGGTGTAGGCTGCGGCTTTTTTGAGATAGGCAAAGCCATAGATGATTTCTAGCGGCATAGATGCCATTGCTCCAATTTTAAAATTGGATCTAGAGCGCTCGGTTTGTGCGCCCCAGTAGGCGTTTAGGGGAACTTTTACTTCTCCTAGGGTGTCTTTTTCAATTCTATGATCCATTTGAATAGCATTGTTTTTACAAAAATAAGTCTTTTGTTTGAGGCTGTTAAAATAAATTTGAGAGATACTTTATGAGAAAAAGAAAAAGCTGTAAATTTGAATCAGAATTTTAGATCATGTTTGAATTTGACCAGTACTTAGGATTTCTCGCTTTTTTATCAATCTTGACCATCGGTTTTTGGCTGATGATTTTCCTTTTGACCTTTGTAATTCCCTATTGGTTGTTTGGGTCTTTGATGCAGTATCTAAAAGACCGAAGGGAAAAGAGCAAATCTTAGTATCTAGAACCCAAATCCACCTCCATCACCACCACTATTTCCACCTTGGGGCCTTCTTTTTTGTGGGGTGTTTTTTTGATTGATTCTGTAGGTCAAAGAGAGATTGAAGGAGGGTAAACTTCTTCTAAAAACTACACTATTGGTAAAAGTAGGGGTGAAAGTCTCAGATCGAAACATGGCAGAATTAAACAAGTCACTCACTCGAAATGATACGGTTCCTTTCTTCTTAAAAATATCTTTGTTAAGTGCGGTACTGCAAAAAATCATCCCTTCGCTTTTGGATTGAGCTGTTTCTCTCGGCCCCCTGTAAAAAAGCTGTAATTGCCAGTCGATGTCTTTGAAGATTGTGAATTTTGCATTTGCCCTCGAAAACCAACTAAGATTGGTTCTACTTAGGTCAACCCCTTCATGAACTCCAACGGTCTCCGAATTAAAAAGGTTGAAATTCAAAAAAATTCTTGATTTTCGGGAGGGATTGTAACTGAATGTAAACTCAAATCCAGTTCGATTGTTTTCAGCAATATTAATTGGACTTCTAATTATGATGGGAACTTTGATCAACTCAGAGCTAGATTCATCCTCGTTAATCACCACTTCTTGTCCACTGTCCTGAGCCAGGAAAATGAAAACATCGGTTGATTTTTGATAGTAAATAGAGCTATTGAAAGTAACCTTATCCCACCTTTTGAGATAACCCATATCGATGGTATTGGAATAGCTGGGATCTAAATCGGCATTTCCCTGAAAAAAGTTTGCAACACTTGACCTAGAGGGAAAGGGATTCAAAAATCTTCCTCTGGGTCTTGATATTCTTCTGCTGTAGCCCAGTATGATGCTTTCGGTTTCACTAAATTCATAGGATAAATTGAGGGTAGGAAAAAATTTCAAGTATTTTTTCTCGGTGTAATCTTCAATGGTGCGTTGATCAACAACGATTTTGGAGTCTTCCATTCTCAAACCAAGAAGAAAAGAGAAGGCGTCTATTTTTTTTCCGTACTGAGAATACAAAGCATTGATGTATTCTTTGTAAACTAAAACATTTGATAAATCTGTATTCTTTACAAAATCACCCGTAAAATTTTGAAAGACTTGATAATCGTTTTCTTGGGTGTTAAAATTTCCACGGTATCCAAATTCTAACTGTGTGTTCTTATCCAAAGGGAGTACATAATCGGCTTGTACGAGTATTCTTTTTTCTTTTTCGAGTTCACTGACATTTTCATCTCTGTTTGGTAAGCTATTGTCTATGTCTGCATTTTCATCTTCCTTATTTTCCTCATACTGAAACACAGCGGTTAGTTTTTGACCTTCCTCATCGATTTCCGAATCAAAATTAAGACTGATTTGTCTGGCATCGTCATTGTCATTTTCAAGTTCTATGAGTTCAGATTGATCGATCAAATTTTGATTTTCATCCAATGTTTTTAAAATGTTTTTGGTGTAATCATCACCGTTTCGATCACGAATAAAACCGCTTAAAATCAATGATGTTTTTTCTTCAAAATAATATTCCACTCCCAAACTAGAAAAGAAGCTGTAATTGGTGCGTTCTGGTTTTCGGGATTCATCTAGGTAGGTCGATGGGTCATTGCCATTGAAAAATTCATTTTTATTGTCAATTCTTCCAATGGAAAGAGTTTTGTTGTATGAGTTGGTTGAAAAAATATTGAATTTATCTTTTCTAAGATTGATATTGGCAGAACCTCCATAGTTTGAGGGAATGACATCTGAATGGGTTTGACCACCATTGGCGACAAAATTTCCATTGAAGCCCAATAGTTCTTGTTTTTTGAGAACAATATTTAAAATTCCTGCAGTTCCCTCGGCACCATATCGAGCAGAGGGTGAAGTGACTACTTCGACTTTTTCTATGGACTCAGCAGGAAGCTGTCGCAACCCTTGTGGGCCAGAAATACCGACCAATCCAGAAGGTTTTCCATTGATTAGAATTCTTACGTTTTCGTTTCCTCTCAAAGCCACATTGCCTTCGATGTCCACGGTAACAGAGGGGACATTATCCAAAACATCGGCTACGCTACCTCCTCTGACGGTTAGGTCTTTACCTACATTGTAAATACGTTTGTCAAGCCGGATTTCAACTTCCGTTTTTTCAGCCATCAATTCTACACCCTCCAATGCTGTAGCACTGATTTGTAAACCTATTTTGCCCAAATCTTTAGCTGAGTTGATGATGACTTCTTTGAGGGTGAAGTTTTCAAAACCGATGTATTCAATTACGATGTCGTAATTACCAGCTTGTACATCAATGGAAAATTTACCGTCAAAACCTGTTATTCCTCCCTGCAATTGTTTGGGATTTTTGGAATTAATCAGGCTAATGGTGGCATACTCAAGCGGTTGTTGGGTTTCTTGGTCTATAACTACCCCAGTGAGTTTAAGTTTTGGGATGTTGGAACCAGGGCGTTGTCCAAAAAGAGAACAGGAAAAAAAAATTAGATAAAGAATGTAGTTTTTTTTCATAGAATAAAGCAATATGGATAAGACACTAAAAAGAGAAAAAGGTTTAACCTAATTGCATAAATTCAATTAAACTTTCCAAAGGTCTTGCCATCACCCCTGAATTGGAAGTGGTTACAATGGGTCTTTCGATTAGTTTGGGATGCTCGATGAGCAATGCTAAAATTTGATCCTCTGTAAGCTTTTGTGTGGCATATTGCTTTTTCCAAAGTGGCTCATTTTTTCTTACGATTTCGGAGGGTTTCAATCCTATTTTCGTGAGTACCTCCTCAAGCGTTTTTTGATCAATGGGCAGATCCAAATATTTTACAACTTCGATTTCGACCTTTTTTTCTTCCAAATATTGGAGTGCCTCACGGGACTTTCTGCACCTGGGATTGTGATAAATGGTAAAATGCATACAATAAAAAAACCCATCTTAATATTAAGATGGGTTTCGGAGTTTAGGGTGATTATTTAATTTTATCGACTACTGCTTTGAAAGCATCAGGGTTGTTCATGGCCAAATCGGCGAGGACTTTTCTGTTTAGTTCGATATTGTTGGATTTTACTTTGCCCATAAACTGGCTGTAGGACATGCCGTGTTGTCTTGCACCGGCATTAATTCTTGCGATCCACAGGGATCTGAAATTACGTTTCTTGGTTCTGCGGTCGCGATAGGCGTAAAGCATGGCTTTTTCAACTGCATTTTTAGCAACCGTCCAAACATTTTTTCTTCTACCAAAGTACCCTTTGGCTTGTTTGAGAATTTTTTTTCGTCGCGCCCTTGAGGCTACTGAGTTTACTGATCTTGGCATTTTAATTTAATTTTTTTGACATGGGCGGTTTTTCAACTCTTTAGGCCACATATCAGGGTGATACAAATGTTTAACCTCAATTGCTTATTTCAATCGCAATTGTTCTTTGATACTGTTGGAATCGCTATCGTGAACCAGACCAGTATGTGTTAATTTGAGTTTGCGCTTTTTTGATTTCTTGGTCAGTATGTGACTTTTAAAAGCGTGTTTTCTTTTTATTTTACCAGTACCAGTAAGCTTAAAACGCTTTTTGGCACTTGATTTAGTTTTCATTTTAGGCATTTCCTGTGATCTATTTATTTATTATTTTTTTTTGGGCGCAATGAACATGGTCATTCGCTTACCTTCCAATCTTGGCATTTGTTCTACTTTACCAATTTCCTCAAGGTCTTGAGCCAATCTCAAAAGTAAAATTTGTCCTTGTTCTTTAAAAACAATAGAACGTCCTTTGAAAAAGACGAAGGCTTTGAGTTTGGCACCGTCATTCAAAAACTTTTCTGCGTGTTTTTTCTTAAACTCGTAATCGTGTTCATCGGTTTGAGGACCAAATCGAATTTCTTTGATGACCACCTTGGTAGCCTTAGATTTTAGTGCTTTTTCACGCTTTTTTTGTTCATAAAGAAATTTCTTATAATCCAAAATTTTGCATACCGGAGGGGATGCTTTTGGAGAAATTTCTACCAAATCCAATTCAAGCTCTTCGGCCAATGCAATGGCTTTAGGAAGTCTGTAAACCCCAACCTCAACGTTGTCTCCAACCAATCTAATTTCTGGAGCCGTTATTTTTTCATTGATTTTGTGAGGATTTTCTTTGATGATCCTCGCCGGTTTATTCGACCTTCTCCTTCGTATTGCTATGACTTAATAATTTAAATTATTCTTCAAATTTAGAGATACTTTTCGATATCTCTGCACTTATGAGATCGACAAAGCTTTCGGCGGTCATCGTTCCCATATCACCTTCGCGGTGTTTTCTTACAGAAATGTTTTCCAATTCTGCTTCTTTTTCACCCAAGATCAACATGAAAGGAACTTTATTGAGTTCAGACTCTCGAATCTTTTTCCCAATGGTCTCGTTTCTGTTGTCTAAGGAGGCGCGAATTTCGTTATTTTCGAGGAAATTTAAAACTTTTTGGGCGTATTTTTCATGTTTTTCACTCACACTCAATAAGTTCACTTGAGTAGGTGTCAGCCAAAGAGGAAAATTTCCACCGGTGTGTTCCAGCAAAATAGCGACAAATCTTTCTAAACTTCCAAAGGGAGCTCGGTGGATCATGATGGGTCGGTGTAGCTCGTTGTCACTGCCTTTGTAGGTGAGATCGAACCGTTCGGGTAGATTGTAATCTACTTGAATGGTTCCCAATTGCCATTTTCTGCCAAGGGCATCTTTGACCATAAAATCAAGCTTGGGACCGTAGAAAGCGGCTTCGCCTTCTTCGATTACAAAATCTAATTTTTTTTCCTGAGCCGCATCGATGATGGCCTGTTCTGCTTTTTCCCAATTGGCGGTGTCTCCGATGTATTTTTCGGGTTTTTTAGGATCCCGAATGGATACTTGAGCTTGGAAATCTTCAAAGCCTAAAGAGCCAAAAACATACAAAACCAGATCGATAACGTTCTTAAATTCTTGATCCAATTGTTCAGGGGTGCAAAAAATATGTGCGTCATCTTGGGTGAAGCCTCTCACTCGGGTCAGTCCGTGGAGTTCTCCACTTTGTTCGTAACGGTAAACGGTACCAAATTCGGCATATCGTTTGGGAAGTTCTTTGTAACTCCAAGGACGGGTATTGTAGATCTCACAGTGGTGAGGACAGTTCATGGGTTTGAGTAAAAAAGTTTCTCCTTCGGCCGGGGTTTCAATGGGTTGAAAACTGTCTTCTCCGTACTTTTCATAATGTCCAGAGGTCATGTACAGTTCCTTATTGCCAATGTGAGGGGAGATCACTTGTTCGTAACCTGCCTTTTTTTGTGCAGCCTTCAAAAAACCTTCCAACCTTTCTCTCAAGGCGGCACCCTTGGGCAACCACAGGGGTAACCCCTGTCCAACTTTTTGAGAAAAGGTAAAGAGTTCCAGTTCTTTCCCTAGTTTTCTATGATCACGTTTTTTGGCTTCTTCTAGCAATTCCAAATAAGCAGTCAGCTCTTTTTGTTTGGGGAAGGAGATACCGTAAACTCGGGTCAGTTGTTTGTTGTTTTCATCACCCCTCCAATAAGCTCCAGCCACGTTCAATAGTTTTACGGCTTTGATGAATCCCGTGTGGGGAATGTGTCCTCCGCGACATAAGTCTGTAAAATCGGCATGATCACAAAAGGTAATGGTTCCGTCCTCTAGATTTTCTATGAGTTCTACCTTGTAGGGGTTTTCGTCTTTTCGATAGAAATCCAAGGCTTCCTTTTTTGAAGCAGAACGCATTTTAAATTCAAATTTTTGTCGGGCGAATTCCAAAAATTTCTTTTCGATGTCCTGGAGTTCTTTTTCGGTAATGGAATGTGTTCCAAAATCAACGTCATAGTAGAATCCGTTTTCGATGGCAGGCCCAATGGTGAGTTTTGCTTTGGGATAGAGAGCGACAATGGCTTGCGCCAAAACATGAGCAGAGGAATGCCAAAAAGCAGTTTTCCCTTGGTCGTCATTCCAAGTAAACAATTGAATTTCACCGTCTTCCGTCAAAGGCGTGGTGGTCTCGACAGTGCGGTTATTGAATTGGGCGGAAAGAACATTTCGAGCCAATCCCTCGCTGATGCCTTGCGCTACTTCAAAAGGAGTAGTCCCTTTGGGGTAGGTGCGGAGCGATTGGTCGGGAAAACGAATTTCAATCATAGTGGTTTTGAATGATGCGCAAAGATAAGGGGTCTGTTGTTGGCAAGCAATCGATTTTTACAGTTTTGTTTTGCGATGCCCTAAAAGCGCATTGACCATGGTTTTGATCCCCGAAAAACCATAATAAAAGGCAAAGATCAACAATAGTATTCCCAAGACCAGCACTGGAATATATAGGGGGTGGGATTCGTTTTTAAAGGCTTGATGAACAACGAATGGACCTACGAAACTGAAGAGTAGAAATAGGCTCATTTTTTTTAATCCTTTTTGGAGTAAGGTTTTATTCATCTTCTTTATTTGTTGCACAAAGATAAAAAACAGATTTTGTAAAGGGTCATTAGACTCCTGTAATCAGACTAAAATCGATCAATATTGTTGTTTTAAAATCTGATTATTGTATTGAAGGTGTTCAGGGCACCTTTTTATTTCCATTGCAAGTGATAAGGACAACAAGCCATTGATTCATCCCAGATGAGATCTCTTTATTTTGGGTGTTTTTTATGGAGCAAAAAAAATTAAAAGGTAACTTATGAGTTGTTGTATGCATCGATGGCAGCACGAACGTTTTTGTGCTGTTGCAATAGTTTTTGTGCTGCGTTTAGAGAAACCTTGAGTTCTTTCATTACGATGCGTTCGGCTCGACCTACAAGCTTATCGTTAGATAATTTCATGTCTACCATTTTATTGCCTTTTACACGTCCCAACCGAATCATAGTGGCGGTGGAAATCATATTGAGGATTAGTTTTTGCGCGGTTCCCGCCTTCATGCGAGAGCTTCCTGTAAGGAATTCTGGCCCTACAACCACTTCGATGGGGAAATCGCTGACAGCGGCCAGTGGTGCATTGAGATTGCAAGTGATGCAAGCAGTTGGAATCCCCTTTTTTTGACATTGTTGTAATCCGCCCACTACATAGGGAGTAGTTCCCGAGGCTGCAATGCCTACGATGATATCTTGGCTGTTGATGTTGTGCTGATTAAGATCATTCCAGGCTTGTAGGGGATCATCTTCTGCATTTTCTATGGAATTGCGCAGTGCAAAATCACCACCAGCGATCATCCCCATCACTTTTTCGGGATCGGTACCAAAAGTAGGGGGGCATTCTGATGCGTCTAAAACGCCCAATCTACCGCTAGTTCCCGCACCGATGTAAAATAACCTTCCTCCGTTTTGGAGTTGTTCTACCACTTTGTGAATCAGTTGTTCGATTTGGGGTAATACTTTCCCTACTGCGGCAACTGCATTTTGGTCTTCTTGGTGAATCCCGGACAGTAATTCTCCTACCGATTTTTGCTCTAATGCGTTGTAATGAGAGTCTTTTTCTGTTGTTTTTTCAAAGGCCATAGCATTAAAATTATGGGTTTAAATGACTTGAAATTTTTTTTAATGTAAATAAATTGTTAATTTAACATCATTAAAATCTTAACCAATAGATTTATGTTTAAATTATTTAGATCCTTAATTGGTCTTTATGTACTCGAAAATCTGTATCTATGGATTAAGAATTACGCATCACGATGCGAGAGATTTTACAACGAATCTCTGGATCTGTAATTCTAGGGTACTTAGAAATATTTATTTCAGTTTTGCTTCTAGGTTGACTTTGACGGCGTCTAGAAATTTTTGCGTGGTCAAATAATGAGATGGATTTAACTCGTCTTTGTGAATAAGTAGTGCCAAATCTTTTGTCATTTTACCACTTTCAATGGTTTCAATACAGACGGCTTCGAGTGTTTGACAAAAATCGATTAGTGGTTGATTTCCGTCTAATTTTCCTCTGTGTGCCAATCCTCTTGTCCAAGCAAAAATAGAGGCCATTGGGTTGGTAGAGGTTTCATTGCCTTGTTGGTGTTGCCTGTAGTGTCTGGTTACGGTTCCGTGAGCAGCTTCTGCTTCCATCACTTGTCCATCGGGAGTGACCAGGGTAGAAGTCATCAATCCTAGGGATCCAAATCCTTGTGCGACGGTGTCAGATTGGACATCACCATCGTAGTTCTTACAAGCCCAAACAAAACCGCCATTCCATTTCATGGCAGCAGCGACCATATCGTCGATCAAACGATGTTCGTAGGTGATACCAGCAGCTTCAAATTTATCTTTGAATTCGTTGTCAAATACTTCTTGAAAAATATCTTTAAAACGTCCGTCATAGGCTTTCATGATGGTGTTTTTGGTAGAAAAGTAGAGTGGCCAACCTTTGTCAAGAGCTCTGTTCATACAGGATCTTGCAAAACCGTAAATCGAAGATTCGATGTTGTACATGCTCATGGCAACTCCGTTCTCTTGGAAATCATAGACTTCCCACGAGCTAGGCTCACTGCCGTCCTCAGGAGTGAAAGTCATGGTGAGTTTTCCCTTTCCTGTGATCACGGCATCGGTTGCTTTGTATTGATCACCAAATGCGTGCCGTCCGATACAGATGGGTTTGGTCCATCCTTGTACATATCGGGGTACATTTTTCATAATGATGGGCTCGCGGAAAACAGTACCACCTACAATGTTACGGATGGTTCCGTTGGGAGAGCGATACATTTTTTTGAGGCCAAATTCCACAACACGATCTTCATCGGGAGTAATGGTGGCACATTTGATTCCTACTTTATGTTTTTTGATGGCCTCCGCTGCGTCTATGGTGATCTGATCCTCGGTAGCATCTCGGGATTCTATCCCCAGGTCGTAATACAAAAGCTCGACATCAAGGTAAGGAAGGATTAATTGTTCTTTGATGAATTTCCAAATGATTCTGGTCATTTCGTCACCGTCAATTTCAACAACGGGGTGCTGTACAACAATTTTTGACATTTAAATTTCAATTAAGGTTTCGCAAATATAATGAAGGAGTGGCATAGTTTGACTACTGTATGCTGTTTTTGTAGTATGGTTCAAAAAAAAACCGCCATTGGGCGGTTTGTGATATTTTCTATTGCTCTTTGATTCGAGCTTTTTTTCCTCTCAATTGTTTGAAGTAGTAGATTCTCGATCGTCTTACTTTACCTTTTTTGTTAACTTCAATTTTTTGAATGGTCGGTAAGTTGAGTGGGAATATTCTTTCAACGCCAACAGTTCCAGACATCTTACGAATGGTAAACGATTTTGAAAGGCCTTGGCCTTTGATTTGGATCACTACTCCACGGAAGAACTGAGTTCTTACTTTTTCTCCTTCACGGATTTCATAGTAAACGGTGATGGTATCTCCTGCAGAAAATTCAGGAAAATCTTTTTTCTGAATGAATTCTTGCTGAACAAAATTAACGAGTGCTTCCATTTTAATTGCTGTTGATCAACCTGGTTTGATGGCGAGGTTAATTAATTGGGTGCAAATTTAAGACTATTTTTGATTTAAACAACTTCCATGGGCTGTTTCAGTTCTAAAAAATTAATCTTGGTCTTTGAGCAGATCGGGTCGGATTTGTGTGGTTTTTTCTATGGCTTTGTTTTCCCGCCATTTTTCTACCTCTGGTGTATTGCCTGAGGTGAGAATTTTAGGGACTTCCCAACCATTGTAGTTTGCTGGTCGTGTGTAAATGGGTGGTGCCAATAGGCCGTCTTGATAGCTATCGGTTAGGGCAGAGGATTCATCGCCCAAAACTCCTGGAATGAGGCGAATGATACTGTCGCACAAAACGGCAGCCGCCAGTTCTCCGCCAGAGAGGACAAAGTCACCGATTGAAATTTCACGGGTGATCAGGTGATCCCGTACCCTTTGATCTACTCCTTTGTAGTGTCCACAGAGGAGGATGATGTTTTCTTTGGTGGATAGGGTATTGGAAATGCTTTGATTGAGCTGTTCCCCATCGGGGGTAAGGTAGATGATCTCGTCGTAATCTCTTTCTGCTTTGAGTTTTTGTATGCACCGATCGATGGGTTCGATTTGCATCACCATGCCCGCACCGCCACCAAAAGGGTAATCGTCGACCTGTTTTTGTTTGTTTTGGGCGTAGTCCCTTAGATTGTGAAAATTTACTACTGCTTTTTTGGCTTCTATGGCTCGCTTGAGTATGGAGGCCTCAAAGGGACTGTTCAGTAGTTCGGGAAAAAGGGTAATGATGTCGATGTGCATGAAATGCAAAGATTTTACAAATAAAAAAGCTACCAAAACTTTTAAGGACTTTTTATGGGAATAATTCTAATTCTATGGTATGGGATTGTTTATAGTCGGACAGACGTCATAGAGGTAAACCATGTGCCCGCCGATGGTTCTGACATTCTATATTTTGTTAGGCGCTTCTACTCCTTGATTAAGATTTGTCTTAAAACACCATCAACCTGTGATTCATTCAGACCAATACTAACTTCAGGATGATATAATAATCTAATCATATCTCTGTCGATAAAAGCATACTCAATGGTAGTTGTCCATTTTGATTGAAAAATGCTCTCCAAATACAATGGTGAATCTTTTGCAAGACCCAATGATTGCGTGAATTCTTCACGCAAAAGATGCTTTTGTTCAATTGAATTAGCTCGCATAATATCAACATACATATGTCCTGAATAAAGTTGATTTTGACCGTTCCACAACACATGAAATAATCCCCAATTGGAATTAACTAAATTTGATTCATTTGGGAACATTTCGGCATATTCATTTCCTGAACCCAAAAAGATGTAATAATTAGATTGTATAGAGTCTTTTGCAACTGTCACCTTAAATCCATCTGTTGCCAATTCATTGATTTCACTACTAATTTTTTCGAATTCAGCCATCAATTCACTATTTGGTTCACCACCAATGAATACTTTCATTTCTGAACTCCATTTTCTAGTAATATTACTTGCATTTCCAAACTCAAAACCTAAAGCGATATCCTTAAAATAGTTGATGACATCAATTTCATATTTGCTTAATTCTGATTCTGGTATTATGTCATCATCATCTTTTGAACAGGAGGATATCAAAATGAAAATGGATAAGAAGGAAAACAGCAAATATTTATTGTTCATAATTATTTGGTTTAATTGTGCCTAACTAGTAAATATCAGAACCTAAGGTTCCGATATATCCTTTATGTAATGGCAT
>JAYNHF010000041.1:0-22445 GCA_038107695.1 Flavobacteriaceae bacterium
TATAGTCGCGGGTGGAGAGAACGCATCCGGAAAAATCGTTACATAAGTTTAACGCTGAAGAAAATCATCATGGCGAAGGATTTATGTTCTTTTTTTAAAAAAATTCATAATTTTTCATCACCGATTTACAGAGGCATTAATTATTGATGATTATGAAATATTTTAACAAAACCAGAACTATCGAGCAAAAAACTACCGATAGAGACGTTTTATTTCAATTGAAAAAACAAACAGAGCTATTAACTTTAATTTTAGAAGAACTTAAAAATTCTAAAAATTAAAATCCTCAAGAAAACCCTCCACTTAGGAGGGTTTTTTATAAACTATATTTACTCCAAAATTTTGATAGAATTATCCTGATAGACCAAAGCACCTCATCGATTATCCAACAGAGAACTATAAATTATATTTCGAAAGAAAAAACAAATATGTTCAATCCACAGAATCCAAACAAATTTCAAATGTATTTTTTAAAAAAAACTTCCTTGATATTTCTACTGATATTTTTACAATTCACAGTAGCACAAACAAAAAAGTACACCCCCGATTGGAAATCCTTGGACAGTCGTCCAGTAGCGCAATGGTTTGAAGATGCTAAATTTGGGATTTTCATTCATTGGGGGCCATATTCTGTACCATCTTGGTCACCAAAGGGCACTTATGAAGAATGGTATTTGTACTGGTTTACCAGTAAATCTATTTTTGGAAACGGAAGCTTTAGTGGAAACGAAATTCCAGATTTCCACAAAAAAACCTACGGAGAAAATTTTAATTATATCGACTTTGCCAAAATTTGGAAAGCAGAACTCTACGATCCACAAAAGTGGGCGGACCTATTTAAAAAATCAGGAGCCAAATATGTGGTGATGACTTCAAAGCACCATGATGGGTTTGCTTTGTGGCCCAACAAACACGCTACCGACACTCGTGGGTATTTGTGGAACAGTGTGGACACAGGTCCTGAACGAGATTTGGTTGGCGATTTCGTCCATGCCATCAAGGCAGCCGGTCTCAAAGCGGGACTGTATTATTCTCTTTATGAGTGGTATCATCCATGGTATCAAATAGGATCCAAAAAATTTGTAACCGATTATTACCATCCTCAGTTTAAAGAATTGATCACAGCGTACAAACCTGATTTAATATATGCAGATGGAGAGTGGGAAAAAGATTATAATTACTGGAATAGTAAACAACTGTTGGCTTGGCTTTATAATGAATCTCCCGTAAAAGATAATGTAGTGATCAATGATCGTTGGGTGAAGGGGCAAAGACACAAACACGGGGGTTTTTACACCACTGAATATCTCAGAGAAGTGATCAACTTCGACAAACCTTGGGAAGAAATTCGAGGGATGGGACTCTCCTTCGGATACAATAGAAACGAAGACCTCGAGGATTACAATTCTGCACAAGCCCTTGTATTGATGTTGGTGGATATTGTCAGTCAAGGAGGAAATTTGTGTATCAATGTAGGGCCTACTGCTGCTGGAAAAATTCCAGTGATCATGCAAGAGCGCTTGATTCAAATTGGAAGGTGGTTGAAAACCAATGGAGAGGCAATTTATGGTAGTAGAAAATGGAAAAGATCCTATCAATGGTCTAACGGAAACAGAAATTTTAAATTAAAAAAACAAGGACAAAGTTATGTGGAGGGAGATTATATTCTCAGACAAACAATTGATCAACAAGCGGGAATGGCCGTGAAGGAATTATTTTTTACTTCCAAAGAGAACAAGCTTTTTGCCATCAGTCCAAAATGGCCAGGTAAAAAATTGATCATCAAAAATCTCAATTTAAAAAAGAAATCGAAAGTAGTGTTTCTAGCAACTGGTGAACAACTGAAGTTTCAAAATATCGAAAAAAACCTGGTCATTGATCTTCCACAATATAACCCAGCCGACTTTACTTCCGAGGATCACTATGCTTATGTATTTGAGATCACAAATAGCGAACCATCACCATAAAAAACCCTTAAAACTGCCATATATAAGCCTAATTTTTCATTCATTCTCATGTTCGAAAACAGCGAGAGGCTTCCATTTTTTTTGGGAGAAATGAGTGCTGAAGTTTTTTTGTGGACTCCCTTGAGTTGACCGCCCTCGTTCAATCGATTCCTTGAATAAAGCAATCAATTCCCTTTCAATTTCAGGATGTTGACCAAAAAGATTATCATTCTCTTCAGGATCATTTTTTAGATCATAGAGTTGAAATTTGGGCAAATCCGTTGCTTTATTTTTTTTGGGGCGGGGATAGCTCCAACCCCCAGAGTCTGGACAAAAAATAAATTTATAATCTCCTTTTCTGATTGCAAAACTCCCATTGATGGAGTGGTGGATCGTATAGGTTCTTTTGTACTGATCTTCAGTTTGTTTATTAAAAAGGGGTACCATAGAAAAACTATCTTCTCCCTCGTTATCGGATAGACTTTTGTTAACCAGCTCTGCACAGGTAGCAAGCAAATCAGTAGTACAAACGGTTTTGGAGCTAACCGAGCCTGCCTTGATTTTTTTAGGCCATTTTAAAATGAAAGGAACACGGTGTCCACCTTCAAAAATATCGGCTTTGTGTCCTCTCCAAACACCACTGGGATCATGTCCTTTTTCTCCCAAAATATCATATTTAGCCTGCGGAGAACAACCGTTGTCACTGGTAAAAACAACGAGAGTATTTTCTGCAATCCCCAATTGATCTATTAAGGTGTTGAGTTGACCTACCCTGTGGTCGATCTGCATGACAAAATCAGCATAGGGGTTCAATCCGCTTTTCCCGATCCATTCCTCTGTGGGTAAAATGGGGGTATGGGGAGAAGGTAGGGGCAAGTATAAAAAAAAGGGTTTTTTCTTTACATTCATTTCGGTTATGTAGGCTTCGGCTTTGTCAAACAAATGTGGCGTTACCTTCTCGTGATCAAAATCTTTGGCTGTAGGACCAAACCTCCACCAATGATAATCCCCTTTTCTTCCTGTAATGGTATCAACTTCGGCAGTTATTTTTTCGTTCTCCACATACACATAAGGGGGCATGTCTAATGATCCACAATGACCGTAGGCGTAATCAAACCCAATATCGTTGGGACTGTGAGTAATCTTTTTTGAAAAATCAATCTTTTCGAAAATTTCGTTATCCTTAATCTGAGTGTTTTTGAAACTACTGTCCTTGACAGCCCAATTCCAACCCAAATGCCATTTGCCAATAAAAGCGGTGTGGTATCCATTGGCTTTCAAAAAAGAAGGAACAGTTGTTCTTTCTTTAGGAATTAAAGCTTTTGATGTACCGCTCAAAACACCTCTTTTTAGGGGACTACGCCAGTTGTATCTCCCCGTCAAGATCCCATAACGTGTTGGAGTACAGACTGAGGAAGAGGTATGAGCATCTTTGAACATCATTCCCTGTTGAGCCATTTCATCCAAATGTGGAGTTTTGATTTTCCCCTGAGGATTGAAAACCCCCAAATCTCCATAGCCCAAATCGTCTGCCAAAATATAAACGATGTTGGGAGGGGAACTTATTTTTTCCTCACGACACGAAAACAGTGTCATACAGATCAAAAATAGTAGAAAGTATGTGTAGCTTTTCATTGGGATTTATTTAAATTCATTATGAAAATCATTACCATGCAAAACAAATGGACAAAAAACAAAGGTAAATTAGTAAAAACCTTTCAATTCAAAGATTTTAAGGAGGCACTGAGGTTTATTAATTTTGTGGGAGCAAC
Source organism: Flavobacteriaceae bacterium (assembly GCA_038107695.1). GTDB lineage: Bacteria > Bacteroidota > Bacteroidia > Flavobacteriales > Flavobacteriaceae > UBA8316. The sequence goes on from JAYNHF010000041.1 coordinate 3,719, forward strand.
AGCAGAGTCCTTAAATCATCATCCTAAAATCATTAACATTTACAATTCGGTTACCTTGGAACTTTGGACACACGATCAGGATGCCATTACGGTTTTGGATTATCAATTAGCAGATGAGATCGATCGAAAAATTGAGAATTTGTAAATCTATCTTGTTGTGCATTTTTAAAAATCTTTTCAACTTTTTTGACTCAAAAAATGAGTGTTTCTGAATAAAATCCCAGTTTTATTTTTTTTAAATAGCTCAAAAATTAAAATTCAACCCGCGAAAAAATTTATATTTATAATTAATAAAAAAATCAAGATGAAAAAAATATTTCTTTTAGTATCTCTTTTTATATGTGTCTCCCTGTTCGGACAAAATGAAGTATACGAACTGAGAACCTATGAACTTTTTCAAACTTCCAGCTTTAAAAATTTCAACACTTATTTTGAGGATCATTTTATTCCTGCACTCAATGATCGAGGAATCGAAAATATTGGAGTATTTCAAGAGGTTTCTGAAGACCTGCCAAGAAAAATATATGTTTTTATTCCTTATCCAAATTTGGAGGTTTATCGGAAAACACACGTGGCTTTGGCGAATGATTCCAAAATCCGAAAAGCGTCTGTTGTATTAAACCCCAAAGAAAAACCTATGTTCAATAGATACCAAACTTCTCTCTATGAGGCTTTTGATGAGATGCCTAGTATGGTAAAGCCAGATAATGACAATCGTTTTTTTGAATTGCGAACCTATGAAAGCCATTCCGAGGATGCTTACAGAAGAAAAGTCAATATGTTCAACGAGGGAGAGTTGGAACTTTTTGATCAACTGGATTTTGGATCCGTTTTTTTTGGCGACAAAATTGCTGGCGAACGAATGCCCTGCCTCACTTATATGCTTTCATTTGAGAGCTTGAAAGAACGGAACGAAAACTGGAGTCAGTTTTTTGATCATCCCACATGGACAAAATTGAAAAGTGATCCTGCTTATAAAGACAGTTGTTGTTCTTCAATTAGCCGAGCTTTTTTAACTCCTATGCCATACTCACAACTTTAGTCCATGAAGAATTTATTTATACTATTTGGTTTATTATTAATCAATGCAGGATGTACTTCTGACAAACAATCGCATCCCAACATAGTTTGGCTGACCACTGAGGACAACTCTCCACACTTCATGGAATTGTATAGCGATCAGGGCGCAGCCATGCCGAACATTGAAAAGTTAGCAAAAGAGGGGATTGTATTCGACAACGCTTTTTCCAATGCTCCAGTGTGTTCGGTTGCCCGAAGTACTCTCATAACAGGTTGTTACGCTCCCAGAGTCTTTACTCAGTTTCATCGCAGATCCAAGCTTGTTCCTCTTCCAGAGGGAGTGATGCCTTTTCCTTTTTACCTCAAAGAGGCTGGATATTACACTACCAACAACCACAAACAGGATTATAATTTTGTTTTACCCGATGGAGTGTGGGACGAATCTTCCAAAAAGGCAACCTATAAAAATAGAAAACCGGGACAGCCTTTTTTTCACGTTCAAAATCACACAGTGACCCACGAAGGCAATTTGCATTTCGATCAGAAAGACATTGACAGAACTGCCGATGAAGATTTGGATCACATAAAGGTTTTTCCTTATCATCCCGACACCAAAACATTTCGCTACTCCTATCAGCATTTTCAGAATAGACACGTACTGGCAGATCAGCAGATGGGAGAATTTATTGAAGATTTGAAACAAGAGGGACTCATGGAAGATACCATCATTTTTTATTTTGGTGATCACGGAGGGGTACTCCCCAGAAGCAAGGGTTATGCCTATGAAAGTGGTTTGCAAATTCCTTTGGTGGTTTATGTTCCTGAAAAATGGAAACATCTGTTCTCCCATTCAAAAGGAACCAGGGCGAAAACTTTTGTAGAATTTGTAGATTTTGCTCCTACCGTACTTTCCTTGGCAGGAATAAAGCCTCCACCAATGATTGACGGAAAAGCGGTGGCGGGAAAATTCTACGATTCTTCAGTAATTGAAAAAAAGAATACAAGCTTTGGACATGCTGACCGTTTCGATGAAAAATACGACTTGGTCAGAACCTTCAGAGAAGGTAAATACAAATACATTCGAAACTATCAGCCTTTCAATTTTGACGGACTATTCAATTTTTATCGTTACAAAATGTTGGCTTTTAAAGAGTGGAAAGCACTCTATGATATTAACAAACTTAACGCAAAACAACGCCAGTTTTTTGAGTCCAGAAGCCCTGAGGCACTTTACGATATTGAGCAAGATCCACACGAGGTGAATGATCTTTCCAACGATCCAGAATACCAGTCTACCCTTTTGCAAATGAGGGGGAGATTGAATGAAAAGTTGGAGGCAATGCCCGATTTGAGTTTTTATCCTGAACCCTACCTGTTGGAGACTGCACTTCAAAATCCTGTTGCTTTTGGGCAAGAACACCGTCAGCAAATCCAGGAGTTAATCGCCATTGCAGATCTTAATTTAACAACATTTGAGCAAGCTGAGAAAAAACTCAAAAATATTTTAACCGATGAAAACCCTTGGAAGCGTTACTGGGGCCTGATCGTATGTACTAGTTATGGGGAAGAGGCCAAAACGCTTGTCCCTGAAATTAAAAACATCCTTAAAAAAGACACCGAAAACTTAGTAAGAATTCGTGCTTTGGAGTATTTGGCTTTGAACATTGAATCAATAGATTTGAAGATCACCAATGAGTTATTAAACTCTGCAAACTCCGAGACAGAAGCCAATTTGATGCTCAATAGTATTGCCTTGATTAAAAGCTTAAAACCCAACCTTAAATTTGATTTATCAATGGATTTTTTTCCACCCGAGTGGTACGACCGCCCCAACGATTTGGTCAACAGAAGGATGGAATATTTAATGAATAACGACTAAAGAATGACATCAGATTTGAATAAAAATCGTATTCCTAAGATTTATAGAAAAGAGAAAGGCCAAATTGTGATTGAAGGTAAAGTTAATTTGACCGATGTGGATGGAAACCCCATTAAACACGGAAATAGGTTTACTCTATGTGGGTGTACCAAATCCAAAGATTTACCTTTCTGTGATGGCTCACATAAACTTTAAAATTCCCTTTTTCCGAATTCGCTATTGATAAACTTGGTTGTATTTTTTCGATTGTTGAAATTATAACTCAGACTCAGCAGTACCACATCCACTTCATACACATAGTTGGTAGTGGTATAGAATTCACCTGTTCTTTGAGTAGTAATTCGCTGTTCGTTAGTATTCAAAAGCCCCATATCCATATTTTTCCATTGCAAGGTAGCAGTAAGCTGGTTGTTCCAAAACCGTTTTGTCAAAGTCAAATTTGGACTGTAAAATCTTGAATCCTCACCTTGTGCGGTGATTCTTCTGGATAGATAATTGTAATTGAATTGTGCAAAAGCGGTATCGGAAAAACGATAGGAGGCATTGATATCAAAGCTGGAAACATTCCCCTCTGCATTGACAGGGCGATTGTCAAACGACCCTTCAATGATGAAGTAGTAGAAGTTAGAAGAAGCAAAGAGTTTCAGATTTTTGCCCAAGTTATACTCCGCTCCCATTTCTCTACCCATAAGCTTTGCATTGCCTACATTGGAATAAATACGGTTCAAAATGGTGTCGTTATAAACGGTATTTACCCGATTGATCAGATGATTTACATCGCGATAGTAAAAGTTGGAGAACAAACGATTTCCTTTTTTTGTTTTATAATTGATTTTCAATTCTATTTGATCGATAAGTTCAGGCTTTAAGTTTGGATCACCCTGTTCTAAAGTTTCAGAATGCTCCCTTTCAGGAAATGGATTCATCTTGAAAGTTGTTGTTCGTTCAATTCTTTTACTGTAGGTCAAACCAAATGACAGGTGTTTTTTCCATTGGTAGTTGACGCTGGCAGATGGAAAAAACTTGGTAAATTTCAAGCGGTAATCTTGATCCAATTGACCAGCTTTATCTTTCAATGTCAAAAGCCGATTCATATTCTCTAAACGTAATCCTGCAGCATATTCCCATTTTTTTATTTTACCATTGTACTGAAAATAGGCAGCATGGATCGATCGCTTGAGATTCACATTACTAGAAAATTCTGGAACCAGTTCAAAAGCCTGTGTGTTGTTATTTTTACGTTCATATATAAAATCGCCTTGATGGTCTAGGTCTCTGAATTGGTAACCCATTTTCAATGTTCCAATCGAAAGCGGTTGAAAGGTGTAATCTAGATTAAAACGCAGGCCATGTAGTGGATTGTCATTGGTATTATACTCGTCTTGATAAATAATTGAATTGTCGGGATGACCTAGATTCCTGTTAGTAGTGGGCCCCCCCAATAGAGTATACTCATAAAGAAGAGAAGTGTGTAGCTGTGCGGAATTAACAAACTCGTGATCGAAGTCCAAACTTCCTAAAACAAAATCACTTTTTCTGATTCTGAGATTTTCATTGTAGTACTGAAAATGATTTTCATCATCATTGTTCAAGGTATGATTGTCATAATAGAGGATATCTGCAGTTCGCTCTTTGGTTCTTTTTCCAGCAAAAATCCCAAATGAAACCAAGTCATTATCTGAGATTTGGTAATCAGCGGTCAAACGTCCAGAATAATTGATCTCATCAAAACTGCGTTCCCCATCAGAAGGGAATCGGGTGTACTTGTCTCCAATAATTGTATAAACATCACCTTCTCTTCGACCAGATATGTCATTGCGTTGATAGCTGATCCCCGATGAAATATTCCATTTTTCCTTTACCGTATTGTAAGTAATGTCTGCACCAAAACGTTGGGCGGTTTGTGCATTGTCATAATCTTCAATGGAGGGAGCTCCCAAAAGTGTACTCGCTTGAAAATAATCTCCTTGAATTGTATTTTTAAGAGTCAAAATATTAATGATTCCTGCTTTCCCTTCGGCATCGTATTGGGCTGAAGGAGCGGTAATTATTTCGATATTTTTAATGCTATTGGCGGGGATTTGATTCAATAAACTTTGCACATCAGATTGCACAGGTTTGTTGTTTAATAATAACACAAAACCACTGCTTCCTCTTACGCTGATCTCTCCCAAACCGTTGAGGGTTACAGCAGGAAGGTTTCGGATCACATCCATCCCATTACCTCCTCGGGCGACGGAAAATTCACTTGCCTTGAAAACTTGTCGATTGATTTTATGTTGAAACACCGAGGTATTGGTTTCGAGGACTATCTCTTTGAGTAAATTATTTCGCGTCTGTAAATCGATGACTCCAATATCTAGAGGGTCATTTTTTTTGGTTTTTTCAACCGTTGTTTGGTAGGTCTTATAGCCTAAAAAAGAGACCTCTACGGAGAAGTTTCCATCATAGGGCAGGGGGAGTAAAAAACTACCATCGGGTTTTGACACCACTCCTTCCAAAACCTGCTCTCCTTCTTTAAGAACGATGGTAGCGTATTCCACCGGGGATTTAGTATTCTTATCTCTTACCTTACCTGAGATTTGGCCGTTTATATCCAAGCATATCAAATAAGTGAAAATGATAAACAGCGCATATCTGCTAGACATTCTTTAGACACCAATTCATTAAAATATATTTAGTTGACTCATGATCATTTTGACCAAAAGATACTGCGAAAATAATATTTATACCTAATTAACTAGGTAGATACCGTCCTTTATTCGCACTATTAATGGTTTTATTTTCTCCATCTTTTCAGGCTTTATCTTTTCAAGAAGTTCTTTTTGAATAATGATGGAGAATGAAGTAGAATCCTCCAGCATATCGTTAAGTTTTTCTATAGAAATGGATTTGATTTTTCCTTTGGAGTAGAATTGACTCGAATAGGATTGATAGGTTAGGGAATAAAGTTTTGATGGATTAACTTTGGGGTGAAGAACCAGATGTTTATCGGTATTATCATTCAATGCTGTTTGAATGGGTTTGAAAAAGTAAGCACTAAACAGCAAAACAGGCATACCCAAAGCAAAATAGAGGACAGTTCTTTTGTTTTTGAGTGTCGGCCAATGGTGAGTAATTAAAAGAGCAATTGGAATCATCACTGGCGTGGTATAAGTGTGGATCAAACTTTTTGAAAAAGTAAAGAAAAAGGGGGTCCATAAAATCCATAACCAAAGAAAGAGTTCCCAAGAATCATTCCATATTTTTCTCCAACCTTTTTTTAATTGCGATAAAATCACATAGGACCAAGGTAAACTACCTGCCAATAGAAAAACCCATATGATACCCAATGGCTGTTGTTTGGGAAAACCGTATTTATCTCCTGACCATGAGGAGTCAATAAAGCGTAAAAAATGCTCTCCAATGATAAAGTAATCAATAAAACCAGGGGAATTGACTTCCATGAGATAATACCACGGAACTGCAATCAAAATGCACAGGAATCCCCCTATGAACCAGGGGATTTCAAAAATCTTTTTTAGAGAAATTCTTTGAAAAACACACCATAAAAACAATGGTGGAAAACAGAGTACCCCAATGATGGGCCCCTTGGCCAACAACCCTAAGCCTATTCCAATAAAAAAAAGTAAGCCATGGATTCTGTTTTTTTCAGAATGAATAAATTCCCAGAAGCCAAGCATTGTGATGCCAACCGAAAAAGAGAGCAACATGTCAGTAGAAAGAACTCCTGCATGTAGAAAAAATTCGGGGAGGCTTAAAAGTATTATTCCTGGAATAAAACTGTTGATTTTTTTGTGATGGGCATAGGGAATCAGAAGAAAAGCGATTATAACAGCAACCATCCAGTAAGGGAGTCTAAGTGCAAACTCACTATCCCCTAAGATTTTAGCGACAGCGGCAGAAAGCCATGTCGAGAGTGGAGGTTTGGCCCAAAAAGGGACGCCATAATCGATTTGAGGAACAATCCAGTTTCCCGTCTCGGCCATTAACCGAGCGACCTCACCATAGCGAGCCTCTGTCTTATCGGTCAATGGAATCACTGCATTGAAAAACAAGCGGATTCCCCCCAGAAGACCAAATATCCATCCATAAGGGGTGTTAAAATCGTTTTTGATTTTTTCCGTAAAATTCAATGTTTATACTTTTTTGCAATTTTAAACAAATCCCACCACAATTTGAAAAAATACAAAGGATTGACCCTAGAATCGGGAGTATCTACCCATGCTTTGAGAGGGACCTCTATCAGATGATTTTGAATTTCTTTTCTTCCGAAGAGATCAATCATTCTGAAGAAAATTTCAACATCAAACAGCCATTTAGAAATAAAGGGTTGATCGAAGACTTTTTTGGCAGTTGGGATATCAAAAATTTTACAACCACATTGTGAGTCATAAATACTCAGCCTTAAAGCTCTAGAAATGGCAGTTGCGACCAACCTTCCTAAAAAAAAGCGATACCATTTTCTCTTGATTTGATTGTCCAATTTTAAAATCCTAGATCCAAAAGCCAGAACTATACCATCTTTGACAAATTGCGATAACCGAAGGCATTCTTCCAAACTGGTGGCCAAGTCAGCATCAAGATAAGCGACCTTTTGATAACGATTTTTTTCCAATACTTTGCAGACTCCTTCGTAGACAGCATGGGATTTTCCTTTGTTTTTCACCAAATTAAGTACTTCAATTTGATCGGGAAATTGATCTCTTAAATCGGATAAAACCCCTTTGGTTTTGTCCTTTGAACCATCGTTGACAAACAAAATATCAACCGACAAATTTGAGGGTAAAAAGTCTCTAAATTGAAAAAGGGGCAAACGATTGGCCTCGTTATAGCAGGGGATGACAATGGCCAATTCTTCTGTTTGCATAGAGCATAAATATAACTATAATTAATTTTTTCTTGTTTTTATTCCGTTACATCGCTTGAAAAAAAAGAAAAAAAAGAAAAAAAATGCGAGCCCATCGGCTCGCATTCAACTTATAGATAAGGATAGCTTAGAACAGAGTACAATCGGGTATCTGCTGTCCTAACTTCCTTAAATTACATATGTAAGACATTTGACACCTCCTTTCTACATTTAGTTAGACATCGCTGTTGTCACAGCATTAACAATTCACTATCAAAGATAAGCAGAGAAAAAAATTCTACTAAATTATTTTACAATATTTTTTAGGGTCAGCCCTTGTACCAAAATGGTGAACAGTACGATCACGTATGTGAGAAAAAGAATTAAGGCTTTTCCCTCACCAATAGAATCTGGTAGATTCAGCGCCAAGGCAACACTTAATCCTCCTCTTAGTCCACCCCATGTAATGATCAAAGCCGTTTTCTTCTCAAATTTTTTGAACAACGATAAAAAGGCAATGGGTACACTTACTCCTATTCCCCTAGAAACCACAACCAGAATAATGACCAAAAGGGAAATCGAAATGAAAGGCAATTGGAAGGATTCAAATATCATGATGATTTCTAAGCCAATCAAAATGAATAAAACAGCGTTTAAAGTTTCGTCCAATAGATGCCAGAATTTGTAAACATAATCTCCCATAGCTTTTTGAACCCCCTCTTGGTTTTGGTCAATATCTAAGTTTTGGTTCAAAAACAATCCCATCATGACCACCCCTAAAACGGCTGAAAAATGAAAATGATGAGAGATGATGGGTAAAAGCAACACCAATGAAATGGTAACCAACACCTCCAGTTCGGTATGTTCATTTTCAATATACTTAAGGAGTTTAAGCCCAAAATAACCCATGAAAGTTCCCAGTGCAATGCCCCCAAGGACTTCTGTTACAAAGAGTCCGCCTACGGCAGCGGCTGTAATATTTTCTACACCATCTTGTTTAATACCCAGCAATGTTAGAAAAACGACCACGCCAATACCGTCATTGAAAAGAGACTCTCCGGCAATCCGAGTTTCGGTAATCGAAGATAAATTCATCTTTTTGATCATGGCCAGAACTGCAATGGGATCGGTTGGAGCAATTAAAGCTCCAAATAATAGACAGTCGATAAAGGTCAGTCCCAAATCGGAAAGCCCAAAAATGGGTTGCTGAATTAGCCAGTAGACTCCACTGCCTACAGCAAAAGTGGAAAAAAGCACACCAAAACTGGCCAATAGTAAGATTGTTACTTTGTCTTTTAACAATTCATGAACGTTTACACTAATGGCACCAGCAAAGAGTAAAAAAGGTAACATCACATTGACCAACAATTCGCTGAAGTCGAATTCTCGCGTAACTTCAGTAACTGCATCAAATACTTCTGGAAAAATAATGCCAACTACTGTTACAATAAAAGACAAACACAGCGCCAAAATCATGAGACCAATGGTTTGAGGGAGCTTTAAAAATCTAATATTTATGAGTGTGAAAATTGATGCCAGTGTCAGCAGTATGGTTGATAATTCTAAAACGTCCATGGTTAATAGTTTCTCTAAATATAGTAGATTTATTTCTAAACCTGAAGTCGATGTAGTTTAGATATGTACTTTCCAATCATATCAAATTCTAAATTGACTGAATCTCCTTTTTGGATTTGGTGGAAGTTCGTATGTTCATAAGTATAAGGAATGATGGCCACAGAAAAATGATGAAGACCAGAGTTGATCACCGTCAAACTGACTCCATTGATACAAATGGAACCCTTTTCGATGGTTATATTTTGTTGAATTGGATCATATTCAAAATCAAAAACCCAACTTCCCTCTTTAAATTCGACTCCTTTACAAAACCCAATTTGATCTACATGCCCCTGTACAATATGACCATCCAAACGGTTGTTCATCATCATGGCCCTTTCAAGATTAATCAAATCTCCGATTTGCAATGAACCTAGGTTAGATTTTTCAAGAGTCTCTTGAATGGCCGTTACGGTGTATCGATCCGATGAAGTCTCTACTACCGTTAGACATACTCCGTTGTGGGCTAGACTTTGATCTATTTTTAATTCTGGAGCGAGATTACTTTCAAGGTCAATATGAAGATTCTTTTGATCCTTTCTCAAATCCACTACTTTTCCAAACGCCTCAATGATTCCAGTAAACATCAGTTAGATTTAATTACATTTGTGTCGTAAAATTAGCAATAAAAGCGACACCAATGTTGGGTAAAATTAAACTGGGTATTTCAATAGGAGATCCTAACGGAATCGGGATTGAAATCATTTTAAAAATCTTTGAGGACAAAAGGATATTTGAATTTTTCACCCCCCTAGTTTTTGCTCCAATAAAACTATTGGAAACACAAAAGAAGCATTTTCAGCTCAGTACTAACTTGATTCTACACAAAAAAAATCAATTAAATAAAGCACAACTCAACGTATCTAATCTTCCAATGGATGAAGATAAGTTGGTTTTTGGAGAACCCTCGAAAACAGCAGGCAAACTGGCATTCGAATCTTTTAAATCTGCAACACAGGCACTTAAAAATGGAGAAATTGATGCATTGGTAACTGCTCCAATCAATAAACAAACCATTCAGTCCGAAGACTTTAACTTCCCAGGACACACGGATTACTTGGCCCAAGAACTGCAAGGAAATAGCTTGATGTTTATGGTTTCCGATCAATTAAGGGTCGCATTGGTCAGCGATCATATTGCGGTTAAAGATATTTCTAGTGTTCTCACAACAGAATTATTGAAAGAAAAAATACAACAGTTGAGCAACTCCCTTCAGCTGGATTTTAATGTCCCACGACCGAAGATTGCCGTTATGGGGCTCAACCCTCATACTGGCGACAAGGGGGTAATTGGTCAAGAGGATGATCAAATTATCCGACCACTGATCAAAGAATTGTCTGAATCGGGGCAACTCGTATACGGTCCTTATGCTGCCGATAGTTTTTTTGGTAATCAGACCCACCTTCAATTCGATGCTATTTTAGCCATTTATCACGATCAAGGATTAATTCCATTCAAAACCCTAACCTTTGGAGAAGGTGTCAATTACACGGCTGGTCTCGATAAAGTTAGGACTTCTCCTGATCATGGAACTGCCTTTGAAATTGCTGGAAAAGGCAAGGCTGAAATCGAATCTTTCAGAAACGCAATGTTCACAGCAAGGAAGATTTATTTTAATAGAAAAGAGAAAAAAGCTTTTACCAATTCAAATAAGGAGTGAAAAATACCAATAGCTCGCTGATTAAAGCTTTTTTTTTATAAATTTGCAGGCTTAAAAGTCGTAAGGATGGAGCAACTTTCAGCGTTCTTGATACCTTTTATTGGATTAAAGGATGGCATTCATCCCTTCGATTTTAAAGTAGACAATACGTTCTTTGAAGGTTTTGATTTTTTTGATTTTCAAAATGCACATGCTGAAGTAGATTTGGTTTTTGAAAAAAAACCTACGCTTTTGGAATTGAATTTTACAGCAAAAGGGCAAGTAAGGGTTCCCTGTGATATTACCACAGAGCTTTTCGATTTGCCCATTGATACATCATTCAAGCTCGTGGTGAAATTTGGAGTGGCAGAACAATTTGATGATGACGAGATTTTGATCCTACCTCACGGCACCCATGAGATTCAAGTAGCGCAATACATTTATGAAATGATTGTGTTGTCTGTTCCTCAAAAGAAAGTCCATCCTGGAATTGCCAAAGGGACATTGAAATCGGAAATTTTAGAAAAATTAAAAGAGTTACAACCTCAAGAAAATCCTTCATCGGAGGATACCGATCCCAGGTGGGATAAACTGAAAGATTTGTTATAAAGTAAATATTAAACTAAAAAAGCGACAAAAATGGCGCATCCTAAAAGAAAAATATCTAAAACCAGAAGGGACAAGAGAAGAACCCATTTTAAGGCTACAACTCCTCAAATAGGAACTTGTGGAACTACTGGCGAAGCTCATTTATACCACCGTGCTCACTGGCATGAGGGAAAACTCTATTACAGAGGCAAGGTATTGATCGATAACAACGAGGTAATCGAAGCCTAATTTAGAACAGCAACATACACAAAGCTCTTCCTTCTACAGGAGGGCTTTTTTTGTAATCAAAGATTTTGTTTGCTTTAAAAAACTACTATCTTCACACATATTATTGACAGTTCAAAAGGAAGTGGTCCACCGATGAATGATATCAATTCTAGCCTTGTAAAGGCTGCAATAACTGCAGTGGGAGCTTACGTCCCAGAGGATAAGCTAACCAATGCAGACTTGGAAAAAATGGTAGAGACCAACGACGAGTGGATTCTAGCACGAACAGGCATCAAAGAAAGAAGAATTCTCAAAGACCCTTCCAAAGGGACATCCTTTATGGCCATTAAAGCTGCTGAGGACCTTATCGAAAAGAAAAACCTCGATCCACAAGAAATTGATGCAGTGATTCTTGCTACCATTACTCCTGATATGAATGTTGCCGCTACGGCAGCTTACGTAGCCTCCCAAATAGGAGCGACCAATGCTTTCGGATTCGATCTTCAAGCTGCTTGTTCTGGATTTCTCTATGGAATGTCCATAGCTTCTAATATGGTAACAGGTGGGCGATATAAAAAAGTCTTGCTTGTAGGAGCCGATAAAATGTCTTCGATAATAGATTACACCGATCGGACTACTTGTATCATTTTTGGAGATGGTGCAGGTGCCGTATTATTCGAACCCAGTCAATCGGGATACGGATGGATCGATGAATATTTAAGATCTGATGGAAGTGGAAGAACTTTTTTGAACATCAAAGCAGGAGGATCTTTACACCCTACCTCAAACGAAACCCTAGCGAAAGGAATGCATAACCTTTATCAGGACGGGAAAAGTGTGTTCAAATATGCCGTTTCTGAAATGACACATGCAGCAGAGGAAATCATTCAACGAAACGAAATAAACCCAGACAGCATAGCGTATCTTGTTCCACATCAAGCCAATAAAAGAATCATAGATGCCATTGCCAAACGAATTAATTTACCAGAGGACAGAGTAATGTCTAATATCCAATACTTTGGAAATACAACAGCGGCGACCTTACCTTTATTATTAAAAGATTACGAATCTAAATTAAACCCTGGAGATCGATTGGTATTCGCTGCATTTGGCGGTGGATTCACCTGGGGAGCAGCCTATATGACATGGGCCTATTAAAATTTAAAATCATTTGAATCATGGAAATAAAAGAAATTCAAAACTTAATCAAATTTGTAGCCAAATCAGGCGCACACGAGGTGAAACTTGAAACAGATGATTTCAAAATCACCATTAAGACCAGTGCTGACATTCCCCCATCAGATCCTCATACGACAGTACAAACTGTGCCCAGTATGGTAGTACAGGCGCCCCAAGTTCCCGCAGCCGTAGTTGAGACTGAAACACAGTCAAAACCAACTGTTGAACCTGCAAAAGAAGATACGGACAACCTCATCACCATCAAATCTCCCATGATCGGAACTTTTTACAGAAAACCTTCTCCCGACAAAAATGTTTTCGTTGAAGTAGGCGATACCATCAAAGATGGTGACGTATTGTGTGTGATTGAAGCCATGAAATTATTCAACGAGATTGAATCTGAGTTCAGTGGTAAAATTGTAAAGATTCTAGTCGAGGACTCATCCCCGGTTGAATTTGATCAACCTTTGTTTTTAGTAGAACCGTCCTAAACCTCTTTAAAATGTTTAAAAAGATTTTAATTGCCAATCGTGGAGAAATTGCCATGCGATTGATTAGGACTTGTAAGGAAATGGGAATTAAAACCGTTGCGGTCTATTCTACTGCCGATGAGGAGAGTCTTCACGTCCGATTTGCGGATGAAGCGGTTTGTATCGGCCCACCACCCAGCTCGGAATCATATTTGAAAATGGCCAATATTATGGCGGCAGCAGAGATTTGCAATGCCGATGCCATCCATCCTGGATATGGCTTTTTGTCAGAAAATGCCAAATTCTCTAAAATTTGTAAGGAACATGGTGTCAAATTCATTGGCGCTTCTTCAGATATGATCGAGAAAATGGGAGATAAAGCTACTGCTAAAGCTACCATGAAAGCAGCTGGAGTTCCTACGATTCCAGGATCTGAAGGAATTTTAGACTCTTTCGATCAGGCTAAAAAAATAGCCAAGGAAACAGGCTATCCAGTCATGCTAAAAGCGACTGCTGGGGGAGGCGGAAAAGGAATGCGAGCTGTTTGGAAAGAAGAAGATTTACAAAAAGCTTGGGAAAGTGCCCGTCAAGAGGCTTCAGCATCATTTGGCAATGACGGTATGTACATGGAGAAACTCATTGAAGAACCACGCCATATTGAAATCCAAATTGTAGGTGATTCCAAAGGTAAGGCCTGTCACTTGTCAGAACGCGACTGTTCTGTTCAGAGAAGGCATCAAAAGTTGACTGAGGAAACACCCTCACCTTTTATGACCACCGAGTTGAGAACTCAAATGGGAGCTGCAGCAGTCAAAGCTGCTGAATACATCAAATATGAAGGGGCAGGAACCGTAGAATTTTTGGTAGATAAACACCGAAATTTTTACTTCATGGAAATGAATACTCGTATTCAGGTAGAGCACCCCATTACCGAGCAAGTTATCAATTTTGACCTCATCAGAGAGCAAATATTGGTTGCTGCTGGCGTTCCGATATCGGGAGAAAATTATCTGCCTAAAATGCATTCTATCGAGTGTAGAATTAATGCTGAAGACCCCTCAAATGATTTTAGACCCAGTCCAGGAAAAATTACTACCCTGCATTTCCCTGGAGGACACGGAGTCAGATTAGACACTCATGTTTATGGGGGGTATATTATTCCCCCACATTACGATTCTATGATTGCAAAATTGATTACCACTGCTCAATCTAGGGAAGAGGCCATTAATAAAATGAGACGAGCACTTGATGAATTCGTAATCGAAGGAGTGAAAACAACCATACCTTTCCATCGAAAACTGATGGATCACCCTGACTATATTTCTGGAAATTATACTACTAAATTTATGGAGACTTTTTCGATGGAGGATTAGAGGGAGTATTGTCCTTTTTAAATTGACCTATCGAATTTTTCAATCCAGCCATTTGCTGTTTAATTTCTTTATTTTCTTTATTTAGCTCTTCCATCCTTTCCTCCAAGTCAGAGACCAGCGGAAGCATTGCAGCGATGGCTCTTGAGGATTTGTTTCCTCCGATGTAGTAGGCCATCCTAGATTCTTTGAGTGAAGTGTTTTGGTCTTTAAGCATCAAACCCTCCCCTGTAATGAACCAATGCGCATTGATATTGGTATTCAAAATTAGTTTTTGTGTTTGTTCCAAAGTGATGATCCTTTGACCTGTCAGAAGCTTAGAAACTACTTGCAGAGGTTGATCCATTAACAATCCAATTTCTGTTTTGGAGTGAACCGTTTCACTCATTGTAAGGTATTTGACAACCTCGACAAACCGTTGGGTCATTTCAGACTTAAAATTTTTGCTGGTCATATGTACAAATTGTATAGAATTGGCAATAAAAATTTAACCAAATGAATAAAGAAATTATAATTTTCCTATCTCAAAAATCCAAATAGAAAATTTATTTACTATATAGCTTCTTGTTAATTTTTTGTATCAGACATTAAATTAAGATAAAATTTCACCTTTGAGATAAATTTTTTTAATAATTATTTCCAAATAGACTCATAGTTTCCAAATAAGATAATTATTATATTTGATGTGTTCCAAAAGCCTTAATCATGAAAAAACACAGACTTAATCGCCCACCTTCCTTATTTCATTTTCGCGGAAACTTAGATGTCATTTTGTTTCTGTTGCAAAAAGAACTCAGAGGAGTCAAAGTATCCCACTTGTGCGCTCCTTTGGGAATCGACACCGATTTTACCTACCCTGATTTAGGGACACTAATTCTTTCATTAATGGACCTGCCGTACAGATCAGAGTCTTTTATGGAGTGGTACGATAAAAAACTTAAAGAATGGTCCAACAGGGTTGATTTAGAAAACAAAAGTGCCACAGCAGAGCTCACCCTTGATTTTTATCATTATCTGAAACAAAATTTTAAAAAAGATTGAGATCCTAGATCAGATTTTCACTCATCAAATACTCTGCAATTTGAACCGTATTAGTAGCAGCCCCCTTTCTCAAGTTATCTGCAACTACCCATAGGTTCAGTGTTTTTTCTTGAGATTCATCTTTTCTAATTCTACCGACAAAAACCTCATTTTTACCCTCAGCAAATATGGGCATGGGATAGGTATTGGTGTCGGGATTGTCCTGAACAACAAGCCCAGGGCTTTCATGTAAGAGTTTTCTGATATTCTCTAGCTCGAAATCATTTTTTAATTCAACATTAATTGATTCGCTATGTCCGCCAACTACAGGAATTCTAATTGCAGTGGCAGAAACCCCAATACTGGAATCATTTAGAATTTTATGAGTTTCATTCACCAATTTCATCTCCTCTTTGGTGTAGCCATTGTCCATGAATACATCGCAGTGGGGAATTGCATTGCGATGAATGGGATAAGGATAGGCCATTTCACCCTTTTCATCATTGTATTCATTTTCTAGCTGTTGAACGGCTTTGACCCCTGTTCCAGTAATAGACTGATAAGTTGAAACCACTATTCGTTCAATTCCATAATGTTTTTTCAAGGGAGCCAATGCCACTAGCATTTGAATGGTAGAACAGTTAGGATTGGCAATAATCTTATCAGATGATTTCAATTCGGAAGCATTGATTTCGGGGATGATCAATTTTTTTTCTGGATCCATCCTCCAAGCAGATGAATTATCAATGACTGTGGTTCCAATCTCAGCAAACTTTGGTGCCCACTCCAATGAAGTTGATCCTCCGGCTGAGAACAAAGCTACATCTGGTTTCAAGGAAACGGCGGTATTCAGCCCAACAACCTCATAAGAGTTGTTTCCACACATCACTTTTTTACCTACCGATCTTTCTGAAGCTACTGGAATCAATTCGGTAAAGGGAAAATTTCTTTCGGATAGAACTTGAAGCATCACCTCACCTACCATTCCTGTTGCACCTACAACTGCTAATCTCATTTTAAAAAATTTTGACAAAAATAAGGATTATGGTCTTGTCCACAACTTCAAGGGGTTATTTTTCAAAATCTAAACAAATTGTTTGATTTACAACAAATAGTTATTTTTTATTCTACAAGAACCCTTTGGATTCGATTCCCCAATCCAGAAAGAAGCTCGTAAGAAATTGTTCCTGCGTTCTCTGCCAGTTTATCAGCCCTAATATCTTCTCCAATGATTATTACCTCAGATCCCTCATGGCAAGTAATTTCACCTATTTCTACCATAATCATATCCATGCACACATTGCCCACCACTGGTGCCTTTTTCCCATTAATCAATACCCATCCTTTACCGTGTCCGTAGTGCCTTGAAAAACCATCGGCATGTCCAATGGGCAATACAGCAATACGGGTTTTGTTCATCGCCTTCCATCCACAGTTGTAACCTACGGTCTCTCCTGGTTCGATCTTGTGAATTTGGGTAATAATTGTTTTGAGTCGTGCAATGGGTTGTAATGATTCATTCCAATCCGGTTTATTAGCAAAACCATACAATCCAATACCTACTCTTACCCAATCCATATGATGTTCAGGATAATTGAATACGCCAGAGGTATTCAAAATATGATATTCCGGTTTTTGCTCAACAGACTCTCTGTGTTTCGATACAATCTGTTGAAATGATGAAATTTGTTTTTCCGTTTTGAAATCGGGTTTGGGGGACTCTGTTTGTGCCAAATGACTGTAAACTGTTTTTACAACCATAGGAGATTTTTTTAGTTGTTTCAAGACCCATTCTACTTCATTGGGTCGAAATCCGATTCGGTTCAAGCCACTGTTGTATTTGATATGCACTGGATAGGCCGAATGGTTCATTGCATTGGCTACCTCCACAAACTTCTCCCAACTTCTTTTACTGTAAAGAACAGGCTCTAAATTGTTATTTATGATGTCCCTGAAACTTTCGGTTTGCGGATAAAAAACCATAATGGGTGTTTTGATTCCATTTTGCCGAAGTTCTACCCCTTCGGAAGCATAGGCCACCGCCAAGGTTTCTATTCCCCATTCAACCAATTTTTTGGAAATAGGAGTTATGAGACTTCCATAGGCATTTGCTTTGACGACCCCAATCATTTTGGTGTTGGGATTCAATCTTTTTCTTAGGGAAAAATAGTTATGCTTTAATTTTTTTAAATCAATTTCTAGGAGGGTCAAAGTCTTTTCATTTTGATATTATTTTTACTTTGATTGCTTTTTTTCTTCTTGCTTTTTCAAAGCCCTGCTAAATGCTCCTCTACTCAATGGCTCATAATCGTCCTTTTCGCCCAAAAGTACTAAGTCCTTTTGATCTGATTTTCTATGACTGTAATGTGCCAAATTTCCGGTATGTGTACAAACGGCGTGAACTTTCGTAACATACTCTGCTGTTGCCATCAGAGCAGGCATTGGTCCAAAGGGATTTCCTTTGTAATCCATATCCAGCCCTGCTACAATAACTCGCATACCTCGATTGGCTAAGTCATTGCAAACCTCTACAATTTCATCATCGAAAAACTGAGCTTCATCAATTCCCACTACTTCACAGTCGTTGGCCAGTATCGGAATATTGGCTGCAGCAGGTACCGATGTAGAGGGGATCTGATTCGCATCATGAGAGGTGACCATTTGGTCATCATAGCGTTGGTCAATAGCAGGTTTAAAAATCTCTATCTTTTGATTTGCGTATTGAGCTCGCTTTAGCCGCCGAATCAATTCTTCTGTTTTCCCCGAAAACATAGATCCACAGATCACTTCGATCCATCCAAATTGTTCTTTGTGGTTTACAGGATTTTCTAAAAACATTTTGTAATTTACAGTCAAACAAAGGTATTAAAA
>JAYNHF010000042.1:0-10320 GCA_038107695.1 Flavobacteriaceae bacterium
TCACTTTACCTTTTTTGACATCAATGGTAGGGGCTTGGGTAAGTTGTGCTTTTCCATTGGGATAAAAATCTGCGATTAGATCTACCTCGTTGATAAACCCTTTATCGTCTATGGCTTTCATCCAACGGTCACACTCTGTCCTCAATGAATTTAAAACATCGGCATATTTTGGATCATCTGCAATATTATTCAGTTCGTGGGGATCATTTTCTGTGTCAAAAAGTTCTTCCTTCACCTTAGATTGTCTGAACCATTGTGCCTGATTTTCATCCAGCTCACCTGCGTCACGCATGCGAAGCAATTCTTGCATTACCTCCATATTTTCACGATAGGCCAAAGGCAGATAATACGGTAGATTGGGATAAAAGTTTTTCAAATATTTGAACTTTTTATTTCTAACGGCTCTGATCATGTCAACACTTTCATCAAAACGATCAGCATGCCCATGAATAAACTTTCTAGGGGTCTCGGCTCTAAATTCTCCTTCAAAGGCTTGCCCTTGCATGTAACTTGGTGCTTGAATTCCTACCATGGACAGCAGCGTGGGTGGAAAATCAACAAAGCTGGTCAGTCGATCGTCTCTTTCTCCAGCTCTTTCTTTGTTGGGATATCTAATGATCATAGGCACCTTAAGCCCTGAATCATAAAGCAGTCTTTTTTGTCGTGGAAGTGGCCCACCGTGATCAGAGTACCAAACAACAATCGTTTGTTCTAGTAGTCCATCTTCTTCCAGTTGGTCAAGAATCATTCCTACTCCCTTGTCCATTCTGATAATATTAGTGTACATGCGTCTCATGGCATTTTTACCAATTTCATTTTGTGGCAGATAGGGAGGCACTTCTACATCCAAGTCTTGGGGAACCAATATTGGAACATTCGAATTCTCATATTTAACCCACCATTTTTTGACACTTCTATCTGGAGGGAATGTATCTCCATCATAGAGTCGTTTTTTGTAATTCCACATTCCAGACTCATGGCTTACTCCAAAATTAAAAATGGAAAAAAAGGGTGTTTCTTTATCAGGTCTGTTTCTCCAATGAGCATATACACTGGATTCATCCCATGCCAATTCTGATTTAAAAAACTGATAATCTTCTTTTGCATTATTAGTAGTGTAATATCCATTTTCTCGCATGATCTCGCTGACCATTTTAACTTCAGGTGGTGGAACGGCTTGATAGTCTATTATTCCAACTTCTTTGGCAGCGGCTTGCTGGAAGAGGGTTCGCATGTTTTGTGCACCAAAAGAGTTGGGATACAGTCCAGTAGCCAAGGTGGCCCTACTAGGAGAACAAACCCCTGAGACGGAAAAATTATTTGTGTAAACAACCCCCTCACGTGCCAACCGATCCAAGTTGGGAGTAGGCGCTCTGGAATCCCCATAGGCATTAAGGTAATAAGGACTCAAGTCCTCTGCAACCAGCCACAGGATGTTAAGAGGTTTTTTATTTCCCTCACTTTTACAAGCCAACAAGAATAGCATGCTCATTACTAAAAAGGTGAATTTAAATTTCTGAATTATCATTTTTTATTGAATTGATTTATAAAAAAGTTACCCATCATTTTGGTGAATTGATCGACCAAAACCCCAGGGCCATGTTTCCCATCTTCAATCAAAACAAGTTCACTAGGAATACCTTTTTCTTCGAGAGCTTTGACCAATACCTCACTCTGACAGTAGGGAACCAGCTTGTCCTTATTTCCATGAATGATTAAAAAGGGAGGAGTTTTTTTGGTGATGTAATGAAGGGGGTTCGCTTCCAAAACTTTTTTGGGATGATCTTGGATGGCTCCACCTATCAGCTGAGATTCCGGAGAACCGATGGCATTGTGAACCAACCTTGAACCACATTGATCCATGATCAAAAAATCTGTAGGACCAAACCAGTCTACTACAGCGTTCACATGGCTAGAGAATTCCAAATATTTTCCGATTTCACCCTCCATAGATTTATTCCATGAAGTGGTGCCCGCCATCGCAGATAGGTGTCCACCCGATGAAGAGCCTGTAATTCCTATGAAATTGGTGTTGAATTGATAAGATTTTGCATGAGCTCGGATGAAACGTATTGCTGCTTTGACATCGTGAATTTGTGCTGGGAAAATTGCATCTGAACTTGATCTGTGATTTATGGAAACTACTGCAAAACCTGAATTTAAAAGTGGTTCAATTAGTGTTTTTTTGATGTATTTGGTCGCTTTATTTTTGTTTGATCTCCATGCACTCCCATAAATGGTGAGTACTACAGGATAGGTTTTTTGATCTCCTTGAGGTAGGTAGATATCCATCATGTGATAGATTTGGTTATCTCCAGCATAATCTACATTTTCCCAATTCGCTAGGGGGAATTCTTGTGCATTCAGAAAAGTTAGAAAAAGAAGAAAAGAGAAGTATTTATACCACATACTAGAGGGATTTTAAAGTTTTGGCTTTACCGTCTTTTCCCAGATAGTTTTCGGCAGTGCATTCCAGGGTCACTCCCAGATCTGAAAATTTGAAGTGGTAGTTCATTCGCGCAGGAGTATGGTAAAGATAGACCCTGAGTTGAAATTCTTTATCATTGACCCAAGCACCTGAGGAAGCCACTTTTTTATTTTTCTGATACCTCAGAGAAGATTTGGGTATAAAACTTGACCTTCTTGAGTTTGTGTGAGGCAGATGATTTTTTATTTCACTTTTGACATACTTACCGTAGCCAAAAGGAATTGTTTCGGTTCCATTTTCCATTTCAATTGATAAGGTATTTTCCCCTTTTTTCATTTGAAATACAATGGATTTGATCCCTTGATCATTTTGGGGGAAGAAGCGCTTTTTTTTGAGCCATTTTTTTTGAAGTAAACTACTTTTTTTTCCTACTACTGGTTTGAGTGCTAAGGATGCTGTTTTGTTTTTTAAATCCTGATGGGCTTTGATGTCTGTGGGAAGACTCTCCTTTCCAAGGGCGGGCAACAAGATATCCCATGTCAATTGCATGATTTGCCCCATGTTGTTTGTACCAGATGTGATCGCAATAACAGTTTGGTTTTGGGGAAAGACCAAACAAAATTGACCCATAGCACCGTCACCGCGATAGGTGTTGTGTCGCGAGCGCCAAAACTGAAAACCATAGCCTTGCATCCAGTCGTTTTCGGGATTGCTCCCATTGGACACCTGTTTTGAGCTAGCCATATCGATCCATGATTCGGACAAAAGCTGTTCTCCATTCCAATTGCCCTTTTGTAAATAAAATTGACCAAATTTTGCTATGTCCTCCGTTTTTAGATGCAATCCCCAACCACCAGTATTGATTTCCAGTGGATCCATTTCCCATTGTGGCAATTCAATTCCCAATGGTTCAAAAAGACGGGGGGATAGATAATCTACTAATTTATCTCCAGTCACTTTCTGAATAATGGCAGAGAGCATGTAGGTTGCTGGGGTGTTGTACATAAAATGTGTACCCGGAAGGTAGGGGATATTGGAATTCAAAAATACTTTTACCCAGTCATCATCTCTGTCGTAATTGAAAGGTTCTTTGTTGTGTCCAGTAGTCATGGTCAGCAAATCTTTGACCCTCAATTGTTCCAGTTGCCAGGTGGTTTTTGCTGGAACTTTATTAGGGAAGAAAGAAATGACGAGGTCGTTTATGGAGAGCAAATTTTCCTGAACCGCAAAACCGATAGCAGTAGAAGTAAAGCTTTTGCTGAGTGACCACAATTCGTGAGGACTTCCTGAATCATATGGGTTCCACCATGCCTCGGATACTACTTTTCCGTTTTTAACGACCATAAAACTGTGTAAGGCATCGATTTCTTTCTCTGCGGCATCAATAAAATCAAGTATTGCTTTGGAGGAAATTCCTTCGGCTTCGGGTGTACTTCTTTCAAGCGAAAGGCTTGTTTGTGCTACTAGTGTAGGCGATACAAAGTATAGGAATAAGACTAAATTTATTAATTTTTTCACCCGTGAATATTATTGTTTTTTGATGGGAATAAATTTTTCAGTAAGTGCTTTTTTTATGATTTTTTCCCATAGTTCATAACCTTTTTGACTGAGGTGAAGACTGTCCTTCACAAAATATTTTCCCTCGGGAACTCCTCTTTGATTGATGAAAGAATCCCTAGTAGAAATAAATTGAAGATTGGTGTTTTTTTCAGTGTGAGACTTTATAAAATCATTGGCAGTTGCAATTTGATTCCAAACCTTCCATCGACTGGGTGTTGGAGTAGTTTCAATAACATATATTGGGATCTTAGGAGATAGGTTATGATGAATTTTTTTGGCGATGGCCTTAAATAATTCTTTGACTTGTTGGGGTGTCAGATCTTTGTGTAATTTGTCCCAACTATTGCGTCCTGTGATGTCATTGGCGACAAATATGACAACAGCTTTGGCTTTCTCTTTGCCTTCGACTAAACGATCAACGTAATGAATCAGATCATAGTAGTGTGCTCCACCATAGCCCCTTTTTACTACTGAATAAGGAGCCATATCTTCCTCAATAGTATTCCACAGTCTGATACTGGAACTACCAATAAACAGTAGATAATCATCTTTTTCGAGGTGATCTGTTAACCGCTCTAACTTTTGAATGTCTTTTTCAAAGGTGTTCTTGAATACTCTGTACTTGTGTTCCAGTGAACAGGATCCAAAAATAAACAAGACCATAATCAGTAAAAGTGGCGTGTTGTATTTCATATTTAATTTAGAAGTTGTCGATGTTACTTTTCTCTTAACAACAATTATTTATGATTTCCTTCCTTTTCCAGTATGCTCCATAGACACTGACTTTGGAGCATATTTTTTGATTGGCTATCCACCCTTCTAAAAAAGAACAAAAGATTAATACCTTTTGAAATTTTTTTATTTGAGGGTTAACGCTTCACAAACCCTTTGTAGCTGACCCAATCAAAATCAGCATATCCACTGGATTTTTTACCGTTAGAAGTGGCGTAAATTCCAATATTAGCACCGGTGTACATCATGCCTAAAACAATATTGTCTGGAGTTTCAGCCAATTTCTCATATGTTATTCCATCATTCAAAGAGAAAAAATACAAATATTTTCCACTTTTTGCAGTTATCTTGAGTACTATATTGTTTTTGTAATCAGATAAAGCTTTTGATTTGAATGCTTTTACGTTAGTATCTCCAAACAAAGCAGAGTCTGTCATGGCAGTGACAGCATTGTTTTTCTCCTTTACCGTTAATTTGACATAGTGCTTTTTCCCAATTTTTTGAACGGTTAGGTTGATGTAATTAATGTCTTTTTGATAAATGCTGATTCCCGCTTCCTCCATATTTTGTTTGGGTTCAAACTTCATTTTTGCTTCAAATTCAAATTGACTTTCTTTTTGAGTGAAGCCCATTGCACTGTACCGTTTTCTGGGCTGGAAACTCTCAGGTTTGAGGTAAAGTCTTAGGTGTCCTTTATGAGCTGAAAGAGAGTAGGTATTGGGTTGGGGTACCCTTCTGAAGTTCCAATTGGGTTTTAATTTTTCACTGTCAAAATTATCGTGAAAAGCATCATTGTAATATTGGTATTGGTCGGGGAAGGGCAGGGGGTTAAGCCTTTCTACTTTTCCTGTTTCAGGAGCAACAACAGGGAACAAATAGCTTACAGGTTCCCATTTTGTTTTACTCACTTGCTGCCACCTTACCACTTGAGGTTCCCAGATAACGGGCATTAGGTGAGTTTCTCTTCCCATATTGGAATGACCATCTCGCTCATTTCTTTTCCCTAAAGCTACCATAAACCACCTTCCATCTTCAAGCTTGACAAGGTCGGCATGTCCAGTACTATGAACCCAATTTTTTTTAGACAAATGCCTTGAAGTAAGGATCGGATTTCTCAACCCAGTTTCGTAGGGACCAAATACATCATCGCTGGCTGCTATCATTACTGCATGATGAAAACTAGTCCCACCCTCAGCTACTAATAAATAATATTTTCCGTGTTCTTTGTAAATATGAGGCCCTTCGGTATGTTTTTTATCACAAGCACCTTCCCAAAGAGAATGTCGTTCACCGATCAATTTCCAGTTTTCAAGGTCCAATTCTTGTGCCCAAATAGCCCCGATTCCACTTGCGGTCATGTCCCCTGGGTTATGAGTGCCTACAAAATAGACTTTGCCATCGTCATCAAAAAACAGATCTGGATCAATACCTGGTGCACCTTCAATGACATGAGGTTCTGACCAGGGTCCAGCTGGATTTTTTGCTGTTATTATAAAGTTGGTATTAGATTTTGTTTTGTTGGGTTTGTTTTTATCGATCTGGGAATACATATTAGTAGTAACAATGTAAAAGGTACCCTTGTTGTATCGTATGGTAGGAGCATGAATACCACCATTTTCTTGCACATCTAGAAGATTGACGGCTCCAGAAGCTTGACTGGGTCTGTGCAATCCATAACCGATCAATTCCCAGTTGACCAGGTCTTTGCTGTGGTGAATGGGTAAGCCTGGAAAATATTCAAAAGAAGAGTTAACAATGTAAAAGTCATCGCCAACTCTGCAGATGGAGGGGTCAGGATATCCACCAGGGATGATGGGATTAATAAATGTGTTTTGTCCAATTGCAAATTGAATGGCAAATGTGAGACTGAGGTAAAATTTCAGGAAACGCATTTTTAAAAGTTTCGAAGGGTTGTAAAAGTAGAGGGAAATGATATCATTTCCCTCTGTTTAATTTTTCAATAAAGCAATATCAAAATTATTCGCAGCTCGCTCCAAATTCAATATCACTGTCATATCCTGGGTTTCTCACTACTACAGAACCATCGGGATTGGCGAAGCTTAGGTGCAATTCAGTGATGATGTTTCCAGAAGTAACTCCAAAATAGGCTGGAGGCCAGATGGTAAGTTCCCAAATATTATTTCCGACAAGGGTCATGCTTGACGCAGCATCTCTGTCAGCTTTAACAATTGTGGATCCATCACCCAAAAGAGCAGTGGCGTTCATGTTTACTGCACCAGCGTTGTGAAGTGCTGTGTTTCCACCATCTAGTCCCTCTTTCGCATCAAACCTTATGGTGATAATATCATCAAACATATAACCTTCTGGGTTGATAAATGCAGTGAAGGTAGGTGCAGGTCCTGTTAGATCAGTGGCAGCACTTCCAGCACCTGTAATGGTAATATTTTTGAAGTGAGTATCCCAAAAACGAGATTGAGCATCTTGGGTAGAACTATCGATAGAATCCTCTTGTTTGAATCCATCGTTATGACCTCCAACCCAGTATCCTAATTGGGCTCCAGAATGTCCCTCTCCTACAGTTAGCGTAACAGTAATAGTACCATCTACTGAAGTTTGAGAAGCATCTATAGGATTTTCTGAACGAAATGCGATCCACTCAGATTCACCATAGTTTTCACCAATATCCAGGATCTCATTCATGTCCACTGTCCATGAATTTCCTGTTTCATTTCCATCTAAACCTTTTGACTTGTTACCCCAAAAACTCAAGTCCTCAGGGTCTACTATCATATTTCCTGAACCAGGGCGATCGGGACTTTGATTAATTGAGGAATCAAATCTTACTGTAGCATTGTTGGCCAAATCCCAACTTTTAGGGGCTAACATACCAAAGATCAAAAACTTATAATTCTGATCGGTATTTTCAGAATCATAGTTTACATCCACAGTAATGGTAATACTATCACCCACTTTGGCAGATGCAGGTTGTGTCACTCCTGTTATATCAAAACAAGATGTTACAAATAAGAACACTAGTGGAAGTGCTATAAATCCTACTAGAAATGTTTTATAGTTAAAATTAAATTTTTGCATTTTTTTATTTTTTAAAGTGATACTTATAAATTGTAGCTCCGCATCCAAGGCTAAATTCTAATCCTAAAGAACTATTGTTTTTACCAAACAATGGCATGGATAAACTTGCTGGAACGATGTCAGATCCATCAGTAAATTGAATATTGGTAGGTTTGAAATCGTCATCAAACGACCAGCTACCAGAAGAAAATGGAGTTCCAGAAGTTTTTAATGTTGGAAATGGAAGAGCGGATGAACTCAGTGAAAAAGATCCATCGGAGAGGGTTAGAGTCAAAGCAGATGCATTGAATTGTCCGCTTAGGTCTGTTCCATTTCTGTGGATACTGTGCAAACTCCATTCACCATTGATGTCTGTTTTGTAATCTACCAAGGCATCTTCCCTAACGTCGAAAGAATCGGCATTATCACAAGCACTAAAAAGCGCAAGTGAAAGTATTAATGTAAAAAAGAATATATTTCTCATAATTGTTTTGATTAAAAATTTTTGTGTTTATTGTAAGTTATGTATATCTACCTCAGACACTGGTAGAGGATAATAAAGGATTTTGCTGTAATTGTTGAAAGAAGTCATTCCACTCCCATTTTCATTAACAATACCCTTTTGTAATCTTCTAGTGTTTAGGAATCTGTCTCCCCATTCATTGTACAATTCTTTGGATCTTTCATTGTAAATAATTTCTAGCATTTCTTCTTTAGTGGGATTGCCAACCACCATTTGGGCAGCTCCTGCTCTGGTCTTAATGGCGTTTACATCAGCAATATCATCAGCAGAAACAGTATTGTTTGCCATTACATTGGCTTCCGCCCTAGTAAGATGCATTTCAGCTAGCCTAAGTGCGACATAGTCAATGTTATTATTTGGCCATTTACCATTGAGGTATACGTGACCATCTCCTTCAGACATCAAATCAGTAAATCTTTTATCATTGGGATCAGCGGCTCTCAATTGTCCTATCAATCCGTCAGGATTTATTGAGGTTATACCGACCTGTTCGTCAGCTTGATGGTTGTCAAATCCAATCTGAGCTGGACCAAAAGATTGTTCACTCATATCTTGAATGATAGAATAAATGACCTCTGAAGATCCACTTCCTTTGAGGTAGATATCGGCAACATTCGACTCTAAAGAGTACCCTCCAGATTCAATCACTTCATTGGCTCTTTCATAGGCCAAATCATATTTGCCATGGTAGAAATAAATTCTTGCGGCCATTGCAGTGGCAGCACCGTGAGTGGTTATTCCTTCTCCAATAGCAAGATTGGTTCTTGCCGCCTCGATGTCAGATTCAATTTGAGTTTTGATTTCCTCTGAGCTGGCTAGCGAGACCCTATCATTGGTTCCCAAAACTGTCAAAACAAGGGGAACAGATTTTCCAGTTGAGGGGTGAGTGTAATAATTGTTAAGTTGAAAGTATACTGCCGCTCTTAAAAAATAAGCGTCTCCTTTTGCACTTGCTTTTTCAGCATTGGTTCCGTACATATTATCAATATCAGCGTTGAGTACCGTATTGATTTTGTTTAAGGCTCTGTAGCCGTTACTATAGGAATTCTCGGTAAACATACCAGGGATTCCAGAGGAGGTCCACTTGAAAAAGGGAGTCCAGTTGGCCGACCTTCTTATTTGTACATCTCTCATCAATGTAGTGGTGATCATGTGTTGATATGCATAAAAACCTCGCATATCGTTGTACGCCCCTGCATTGAGCGAGTTCATCGCATTGATGTCGGTTAATTTGTCAGCAGACAAACCTATGGTGGAATACTCGTCCAAGAATTCCTCACATGAGGTAAGTGCAAGACTCAATACCATCAAACCAATAAATAATCTTTTCATTTTAAATTTCTTATTATTTTTCATCAGTTTAAAATTTTAGATTAACACCTATGTTGACTGTCTTTGCCTGAGGAACTTGTTTCCATTTGTCCATCAAGTTGAGATTTCCGCCTCCTACATAATTTTCAGGATCATACATCCATGGTTGTGCATTTGTCCATGTTAAAAAGTTGGTCAATTTTAGATATAGATCTAATCCCTTGATCGAACTGTTTTCAGGGACATCAACATTGTATGATATCGTTAAATCCCTCATCCTTAAATAATCTAAATCGGATACATATTCTGTGGTTCTAGTCCAAATGGTGGGTTCGGTAGTTACCTGTGCTACTTGAGTAACATCTCCAGGATTTCTCCATCTGCCCAACATATTTCGAAGAGGAGTCAAGTTCATTGATCCAAATGCATATTTGGAATTGATGATTTCCCCAGAGGCAATATAGTCTTGACCTACTGCAAAAGAAAATAGTGCCCTGACAGTCCAATTCTTGTATGAAAGATTGGTACTGAAACCACCTGTAAAATCAGGATAAGGGTTACCAAAGGCAACTTGATTTTCATTTAGGAAATTATTGAGACTTCCTGCCTCAGCTGCTGCTTGAGATTCAGTATATGCAATACCACTTTCTTGGTGGATGTATGTGTCCTCTCCTGTTGCAGGATCAACGCCACCCCAAACGGGTATTCTAGTAATTCCAATAGGCATCCCCAG
>JAYNHF010000042.1:10420-21259 GCA_038107695.1 Flavobacteriaceae bacterium
GGCAGTAGTAAGTCTTTGGTGAGTTTGTCGTAATAATCTATATCGGCTCTAAATTTTCCATTCATTAGCTCCATACTTACTCCAAAGTTAGTTTGTGTTGAGGTTTCCCAGCCTAACTCATCATCAGCAATGTTGGATAAAGTAATACCATTCAAACCGTTATAATTGGCTTGGCTGTAACGAGATTCATTAGCATAGGTGCCAATTTCAGCATTTCCAGAAATTCCATAACTGGCTTTGAGCTTTAGGTAACTAAATATTCCTTTTAAGGGTTCAAAAAAGCTTTCTTCACTGATGTTGTATCCCAATGAGGCTGCTGGGAATGTACCCCATCTTCTTTCTTTACCAAACCTAGAAGAACCGTCTCTACGTGCAGTTACAGAAAATAAATATTTCCCCTTATAATCGTAATTGACTCTCGATAGAACAGATAAAAATGTAAAAGCACTTTCCGCAAAATTTGGAACTAGCTCAGCTGCATCTATGGGTGTTTTTAAAGTAGAACTAGAAAAACCGATTCCACGCAGGTTGTTAATGATCGTCTTGTTTTTTGAGGATTCAATTCCAGCCAAAAAGTCGATGTTGTGATTTCCAAAATTTTTCCTGTAGTTCAGAAGATTTTTCCAGTTCCATGAATTCCTCGTAGATGAAGATGATTGTGCTTGAGCCAAACCATTGCTTTGAAGTCTTGCATCCATGTACTGAGATTGATTGAC
The DNA here is from genome assembly GCA_038107695.1 of Flavobacteriaceae bacterium. Classification (GTDB taxonomy): domain Bacteria; phylum Bacteroidota; class Bacteroidia; order Flavobacteriales; family Flavobacteriaceae; genus UBA8316. The sequence goes on from JAYNHF010000042.1 coordinate 11,137, forward strand.
TGCAACAGTATTCAAACCAAATTCTGTCCTGAAACTTAAACCTTCAGCCAATTGATATCTCAGGTACCAGTTTGCGGTGAAAGTTCTGTTTTTCTGATTGTTTTCAAATAAATCCAACCAGGCTTTTGGATTGCGCTGAACGTTGAAATAGGTTCCATCGGCTTTGTAAACAGGATGAATGGGTAACATGTTATTTGAACGTCCTATTCCATTTTGTGCTGGTACGGGTGAATTATTGACATAACTAAAACTCATGTTTGACCCTACATTAACTTTATCGCTTAATTGATGCGTTAAATTAGTTCTTGCGTTGAGTCTCAAATATTCATTTCCAACGAAAATAGATTCCTCCTGTAGAAAATTACCACTGATAAAAAACTTTGTTTTATCACTTCCTCCTGATGCTGAAATATTACCTCTGTACGCTATACCGCTTCTAAGAGCAGTATTTTGCCAATCAGTATCGGTAGCTTGTGCCTCAGCTCTGGTCAGTCCATCAACTAATACATTACTTGAATCCCAAAAAGCTGTAGGATCATTTCCAGAGTTATACCAAGCCTCTTGAGCGAGTGTCAAATATTCCTCTGCATTTACAAAATCAAGTTTTCGAGTGACTTCGGATAAACCTACATCAAACGTTGCTTCAATTTTGGTTTCCCCAGATTGACCTTGTTTAGTAGTGATCAAAATTACCCCATTTGATCCTCTTGCACCATAAATAGCGGTGGCAGCAGCATCTTTAAGGATCTCCATTGATTCGATATCATTAGGGTTGATACTGGCCAATAAGTTGGTGTTAAGATCCATGAAACCAACAGAATTGTCGCGATCCATATAACCACCTGATTCCATAATGATTCCGTCAACTACGTAAAGAGGTTCAGAATTTGCGGTAGCAGAGTTGGCTCCTCTGACCCTGATTTTAGTTGCAGCTCCGGACATACCCGAACCTGTAACTACTTGAACTCCTGCAGCTCTTCCTTGCAGTGCTTGTTCAAATGATCCGAGAGCTGTATTTTTGACATTCTCTCCGTCTACTTTAACAATAGCACTAGATAGGTTTTTGGCAATCTGAGTACCGTAACCCGTTACAATTACCTCATCAAGTTTTTCGCTGGATTCTTCGAGTGAGATGCTGATATCAGTTTGTCCGTTGTAGACAATTTTTTGGTTTTTAAAACCAAGATAACTGAACTCAACCTCATCACCCTCCGAAACTTCATCAAGTGTAAAGTTACCGTCAAAATCAGTGAGTGTTCCCTTACCGTTTGTGTTATTGATGATATTAACACCTGGTATGGGTTCCCCATTCGACATAACTGTACCACTAATTTGCTGCCCATAAGCTTGGAAGCCGAGGAAAAACATGAAAAAGACTATTAAATAATTTTTCATAGTGTTAGTTTGATTGTGAATTTTTAATTAAGTCGTTCATTTTAAATTAATTTACAAAATGAGCCTTTGCCCATCTTTTGGAATTATGTTAATATTGATTAACAATTAAATCGATTTTAAAAAACATTTAAAATAGTAAGTAAAAATGCAATGAAAATCAGAGCGTTCTACTCTTAACTTTAAATTCAAAAATTTAAAACCGGTACTAAAATCAAAATATTTATTTCACACGTTCACTTCTCAAACATATGTAAATATTCAAAGAATTCCCCTACAAATAAGCATAAAAAACTACTATAACCTTGTAGTGAATTCACGAAAACGTTGTAGTATTTTTAAATTTTGCAGCTTTTTTTAAGAATCTACTATTTTTGACACCCATCAATTTTTATTTTTGTAAAACGAATGAAAAATAAGATTACTCTAAAGAAAATGGCACATGAGCTAAATGTGTCGATTTCTACTGTTTCTAAATCATTAAAGGACAGCCCAGAAATAGGAGACGAAACCAGAGAGAGAATTAAGGCATTTGCCAAATCTCAGGGTTACCGTCCCAACAATATTGCTTTAAGTCTTAAGAATAAAAAAACCAAAACCATCGGTGTTATCATTCCCGATGTAGTCCATTATTTTTTTGCTTTAGTAGTTAACGGTATTGAACAAATTGCAAGGCAGAACGGTTATAATGTTGTTGTAGCTTTATCCAACGAATCTTTTGAGAAAGAAGTTGTTAATTTAGAAACACTCGCCGATGGACTGATTGATGGTTTTATTTTGTCTCTATCCAGAGAAACCATGAAAAATCAGGATTACCACCACATCAATGAAACCATTCGGCAAGGAATGCCCGTGGTTCTTTTTGATCGAGTCATACCCGAGATCGAGTGCGATAAGGTAGTTGTTGATGATGTTAAGGGGGCTTATGATGCGACTGCCCTTCTGATAGAAAAGGGCAAAAAAAATATCTTATTGTTAACCACACAAGACTATGTCAATGTTGGACGATTGAGAACGCAAGGATACATCAAGGCTTTTCAGGATAATGCATTGCCTTTGGACAACGATTTAATCATTAAAACTGTTGATACTCAAAGTTCAGATAAAGACATGTCTATCCTAGAAAAGAGTATTGAAAAAGCATTTCGTAACAATAAACAAATTGATGGGATTTTTGCAGTCAATGAAATTTATGCAGGGGCAGCCCTAAGGGCATTAAAAAAGTTGAACCTTGCAGTTCCTGACCAGGTGAGTATTATCTGTTTTACAGATGGATTGATATCCAAGTATTCCACTCCCACTCTGACTACGGTAAAACAGCACGGAGAAGAAATTGGGAAAATGGCTGCGAGTAAGCTGATAGATCGTTTGGAAAAGGAAGATGATGCAGAAACTACTTTCGAAGAATATGTTATCAAAACAACCATAATCGAGAGAGAATCTACTTGATTTTTTGGATTTATAAAAAAATCCACTAAGTTTGATCTGTCAAAAAATTTCACACACTTCACTAATTTTTTGACGAGCGTGGTGCTTGTCATAGTTTAAATCTTTGAATTATGAAACAGCAACACCTGGGTTTCTGGGATATTTGGAACATGAGTTTTGGATTCCTGGGTATTCAGTTTGGTTATGCATTACAAGGTGGCTTCATGTCACGAATTTTCCAAACTTTAGGAGCATCTAAGGATGAACTTCCTTTACTATGGTTGGCCGCTCCGCTTACTGGTTTGTTGGTACAACCCGTTGTAGGCTACTTAAGTGATCGAACATGGCACAGCAGATGGGGTAGACGAAGACCGTATTTTTTAATCGGTGCAGTTTTAAGCTCTTTGGCATTGCTTTTTGTTCCTCACTCCCCATATTTATGGATGGCCGTTGGCTTTTTATGGATCTTGGATGCATCGATCAATATCAGTATGGAGCCTTTTCGGGCATTGGTTGCAGACAAACTTCCAGAGTCACAACGTACCTATGGATTTGTTCTTCAAGCACTGATTATTGGTGTTGGAACTTGGGTCGCCAGTAGTTTGCCGTGGTTGATATCCTTTTTGGGTGTGAGCGATGCAGCTCCTCCAGGTGTAGTCCCTTTTTCTGTAAAATTAGCTTTTGGAATCGGGGCCTTTGTATTTCTTGGAAGTATTGTTTATACAGTATTGACCACAACAGAGGAACCTCCAGAGGATTTTGAGGCATTCAAATCCCAGTTAAAAAACCAGAGCAAAAGTGCGGTGGGAGAAATTCTTGAGAATATTATCCGTATGCCAAAAACAATGATCAAACTTGGGGTTGTTCAGTTTTTCAGTTGGTTTGCCTTTTTTTCAATGTGGAGTTTGGCTAACCCTGCATTGACAGAACACGTTTATCAAGCCCCTGTTCCAATTGAAGAAAATTTTGATTTTATGGATGTTAACTCCTCAAAGGCCTTTCAAATTCAAAATGAAGCGTTTCAAAAAGCATCAAATAACGTTGGGGCAAATATGGGTGTCTATGGTTTATCCTCAATGGTTTTTGCATTATTGCTGACCCTTTACACTTCAAAAAGACAGGTCAACCGAAAGTATTTGCACATGGGTTCACTTATTTTGGGAGGAGTAGGATTTTTATTCATGTATTTCATACCCAATCCAGAGCTATTATGGCTGTGGTTTGCTTTTGTAGGAGTGGCTTGGGGGAGCATTCTGTCAATGCCTTATGCCATGCTTTCAAATGTAATAGACCCCAAAAAAATGGGAATTATGATGGGACTCTTTAACATGTTTATTGTCATTCCACAAATATTTGCTGCTATAGGTGGGGTTAATTTTTTAAGTGGATTGATAGGTGATGCATCTATTTTCGCAATCGTCGTTGCTGGAATTTCATTAATTATTTCAGGAATTTCAAACTTCCTAATTACAGATAAAAATGTCATTAGCTACTATGCAAAATAAACAGATCAATGGATTAGTTTTTGATCTCGATGGGGTCATTGCAGATACCGCTCATTTGCATTACAGAGCTTGGTGTCAAATTGCAAGTCGATGGGGATTTCATTTGTCAGAGGAACAAAACGAACAACTCAAGGGAGTGAGTAGAAATGACTCCATCAAAAAAATTACTCATTGGGCGGGAAAAGATTTTTCTCAAAAGGAATTGAATGATTTTGCAATCGAAAAAAACAGTTATTATCTGAATTATTGTGAAAGTATTGGACCCGAAGATATACTTCCAGGGGTATTGGATTTTATCAAAGAAAGTCACAGAGTAGGACTGAAATTGGCTGTGGGCTCAGCAAGTAGAAATGCTAAAATTATTCTACACAAACTCGGTATTTTGAATTTGTTTAAAATTGTTGTGGATGGGAATATGGTTGAAAATTCAAAACCTCATCCAGAAGTATTTCTAAAAGCTGCTACTGCATTAAATATCCTCCCCAAAGAATGTGTAGTGTTTGAAGATTCTCAGGCGGGAATTCAAGCGGCAGTGAATGCCAAAATGTTTGCCGTTGGAGTTGGTAGTGCCCATTTATTGAATTGCGATGCAAGAATTCAAACATTTGAAAATTTTAATTTGATAGAACTATCAAATCAACTCAAAAATTACACCTCTCAATGAATCAATCATATATTTTAGAGGATGAATGGAAAATCATAGAGTCGGGATTCGAGCCCGATCGCGTCAAAAGTTCTGAAAGTATCTTTAGTATCGGCAATGGTGCTATGGGTCAAAGGGCCAATTTCGAAGAGCAATATTCAGGCCCTACTTTTCAGGGAAGCTACATTGGAGGGGTCTATTATCCCGATAAAACCAAAGTTGGTTGGTGGAAAAATGGCTATCCTGAGTACTTTGCTAAAGTACTCAATGCTCCCAATTGGATAGGGATTGATTTGTTAGTGAATCAAGTTCCACTCGATCTTTTTGCCGCCAAAAAAATCAACCACTTCACCAGAGAACTTGATATGAAAACCGGTCTGTACACTCGTACTTTCGACCTAGAAATGTCCAACGGGGTTCAGCTTAGGGCCGAAGTAAAAAGGTTTTTATCGATGGATGAGGATCAAATAGGTGCGATAGACTACAACATCGAATTATTAAGCGATAGAGCTAATTTTAATGTTGCGCCCTACATCAGTGGTAAGATAAAAAATGAAGACAGTAATTGGGAAGATCCTTTTTGGAATCATTTGGTGTCTAAAGTTGAGGGTAAGTCTGCTTTTCTCTCCTCTCAAACACTAAAAACGGAATTCAATGTGTGTACATTCATGTATGCCGATATTAGTCTCAATGAAAAAACATTATCTGGTAGTTCTGAGGAGTTTAACCAAGAAAACAAATTGGGTTACAAAACAGAGGTAGAACTTCACAGAGGAGATCGCCTTTCGATTACCAAATACGGAGGCTATCTAAGCTCTCTAAATCACAAAAAGGAGGACTTGGAATCGGTTGCAAAACAAATCATTAAGTACGCAACAAAAAAAGGATTCGAAGGTCTTTATCAGGCGCATGCTTTCTGTTGGAATCAAATTTGGCAGCAATCCGATATCATAATTGAAGGAGACCTGGGGGCTCAACAAGGCATCCGTTTCAATATATTTCAACTCAATCAAACCTACACGGGTAAAGATGAGCGATTAAATATTGGTCCTAAAGGTTTTACTGGAGAGAAATATGGTGGAAGTGCATATTGGGATACAGAAGCTTATTGCTTGCCTTTTTATTTGGTTACCAAAGGAGAGGAAGTAGCTAAAAAACTGCTAAAATATCGTTTTAATCAATTGTCAAAAGCGATTGAAAATGCAGAAAAATTAGGGTTTAACAATGGAGCTGCTCTTTACCCAATGGTCACCATGAATGGAGAAGAATGTCATAACGAGTGGGAAATCACTTTCGAAGAAATCCATCGAAATGGTGCCATTGCCTATGCTATTTTTAACTATGTTAATTTCACCAATGATAATTCCTACATGAAAGAAATGGGATTAGAGGTTCTGATTGCCATCGCTAGATTCTGGAGTCAAAGGGTGAATTTTTCCAAATCAAAAAATAAATATGTGATTCTAGGAGTAACCGGTCCTAATGAGTATGAAAATAATGTAGATAATAATTGGTACACCAATTACATCGCACGTTGGTGTTTACAGTACACTGCTCAGCAAATCGAAATTGGAAAATCTCAATGGCCAGATCAACTTGCGAATTTATTGGAGAGAATAGCCTTTAAAGATGATGAAATTAACCACTGGAATAACATTGCCGAAAACATGTATCTCCCATTTGATGAAAAACTCAATGTTTACCTACAACAGGATGGTTTTTTGGACAAAGAAATGATTACCGTTGATCAACTGAATCCAAATCATAGACCCATCAATCAAAATTGGTCATGGGATAGGATTTTGAGATCTCCTTTGATTAAGCAAGCCGATACCCTTCAAGGTTTTTATTTTTTTGAAGATCATTTTTCACAGCAACAATTGAAAAATCATTACGATTTTTATGAGCCTTTTACTTTACATGAGTCTTCATTATCTCCTTGTGTACACTCAATACTAGCCGTGCGTTTGGACAAAATGGAAGAAGCTCATTCGTTATATCTGCGTACCTCTCGACTCGATCTGGACGACTACAACAATGAAGTTGAGCAAGGGCTTCACATCACCAGTATGGCCGGTACTTGGATGAGTGTGGTCAACGGTTTTGGTGGCTTAAAAATTAAAGAGGGACGTTTGTCTGTAGAACCTAAACTCCCGACGCATTGGAAGGCATTGAATTTTAAAATCAATTTTAGAGGAAATCTTTTGACCATAAACCATCAAAATGGTAAAACCTCTTTCCATTGGAACGGAGAACAGTCTTTAGAAATTTTCTTTAACGATCAACTCATAACTGTAAATCCCTCCAAAAAATTAAACCTAACTGCATGAGAAAAGTATTAATAATATTGGTACTGGTCATTGGTCTTAAAATCAATGCCCAGGTTGAAAGGATTGAACCTCCTTTTTGGTGGACTGAAATGAAAATGTCTGAAATTCAATTATTAATTTATGGGGATAATATTGCTCAATTAATTCCCAAAATTGAGGCTGAAGGAGTAAAATTGACCTCCGTTGATCGCGTCCAAAATGACAATTACCTTTTTTTGAATCTGTTAATAGAAACCAATGCCAAACCTGGTTTTTTCAATATTGATTTTTACAAGGGTAAAAAAAAGAAATACACAAAAGCATATCGACTTATTGAAAGGAGGAAAAATGCTTCTCAACTTAAAGGCTTTACTCCTGCTGATGTAATGTATTTAATTACTCCTGACAGATTTGCCAATGGTAATCCAGAAAACGATGAAATAGAGGGAATGAAAGACAAACCTGGTGATGGCGATTATGAACGTCATGGTGGAGATCTTCAGGGTATCATTGACCATTTGGATTACATTCATGAAATAGGTTTCACAGCCATATGGCTCAACCCTGCCCTGGAAAATAATATGGCAAAAGCATCCTATCATGGTTATTCTACCACAGACTATTACAAAGTGGATCCTCGCTTTGGATCTAACATTAAATTTAAGGAGTTGACTGAGAAAGCTGCTCAGAAAAATATCAAAATAATAATGGATATCATTCCCAATCACTGTGGGAGTGAACATTGGTTTTTTAAGGATCCCCCGACTCATGATTGGTTTAACAATCAAAACGAATACAAAAATACGACCCATGTAAGAGAATCAGTTCAAGATATTCATGCTTCGGAAATTGATAAAAAAGAACATGCAGATGGCTGGTTTGTAAAAACAATGCCCGACATGAATCAAAGAAATCCACTTGTATCCAAATATTTCATTCAAAACGCAATATGGTGGATTGAATATGCCCAATTGGCAGGAATAAGAGTGGACACTTACCCTTATTCTGACAAATACTTCATGGCAGATTGGACCCAAGCCATCATGGAAGAATATCCATTTTTCAACATAGTAGGTGAGGAGTGGTCATCAAATCCAGCCATCACTTCCTATTGGCAAAGAGGAAAAGTCAATCATGACGGTTACGTCTCCTACCTGCCTAGTCTGATGGATTTCCCTATTCAAATTGCCTTTATTGAAGCTTTGAAAGATGATTTGGGATGGGGTAAAGGATTTACGAAGGCCTACAGAATGTTGGCCAACGATTTTCTTTATGCAGATCCTTATAATCTTGTAATCTTTCCAGACAATCACGACATGACTCGATTTTTTACTCAGGTCGATAATGATCTAGATTTATTTAAGATGGGGATAGTTTATTACGCGACAATGAGAGGAATCCCACAATTTTTCTACGGAACAGAAATTTTGATGGACAGTAATGAAAATCCCAATAGTCATGGTTTGATTCGTTCTGATTTTCCAGGGGGATGGCCTGACGATACTGTGAATGCCTTCATAGGAAAAGGCTTAAGTCAGGATCAACGTCAAACATTAAACTTTTTTAAAAAATTATTGAATTGGCGAAAAAACAATGAGGTAATTCATCATGGTAAATTAATTCAATATGCTCCCAAGCCCGGAGGAAAGGAGGAAATCTACAGCTATTTTAGAACTTATGAAGACAAAAAAGTATGGGTGATATTTAATAGAGTTGATCGTAATCAGACCCTTGATTTGTCTCGTTACGGTCAGGTAATTGATGGTTTTGATCAAGGATACGAAGTTTTAGAAGATAAAATGATTGAATTCAATGATCAACTGGAAATCAAAGCTAAATCGGTAATGATAATAGAACTGAATCCCTAAAAAATGAAATATTTTCACCTTTTGTTGATTACTATATTTATAGGTTGTCAACAAAATATTCAAAAAAACAATGAAGGGTCTAAAAGCCAAAAGGCTCCTCATTCCATCAGCACCAATGATATTTCTAATGGAGTTATTTATGAGGCCAATATCCGGCAGTATTCTCCAGAAGGGAGTTTTAATGCATTTACAAAAGATTTACCGCTTCTCAAAACACTAGGGATTAAAATTATCTGGTTGATGCCCGTCAATCCCATATCGACTACAAAGAGTAAAGGTCCTTTGGGAAGTTATTACGCTGTTTCTGATTATGAAAAAGTGAACCCCGAATTTGGAACCGCTTCCGATTTTATGAATTTGGTAAATCAGGCGCACTCATTGGGAATGTCTGTAATTTTGGATTGGGTTCCAGGTCACACGGGTTGGGATCATGTGTGGATTAAAGAGCATCCCGAATATTACTTAAAAAATGATAGGGGGGAGATTATTGATCCTATCAATCACGAAACAGGAAAGTCCTGGGGTTGGACTGATGTCGCTGATTTGGATTACGAAAACCAAGACATGCAAAAGGCCATGAGAGAGGCAATGGTTTTTTGGGTTGAGCAATTTGACATAGATGGATTTAGAGTTGACCAAGCTTATGCAGTTCCTCAATCATTTTTTGATCAGACCTTCAAAACGCTTAGGACTTTGAAGCCTCTTTTCCTTCTTGCTGAAACTGATGTTGAACACCCGGGAGGGATAGAATTGGTTAACAAATTTGATGCATCCTATCATTCGGGAAGCTATTTTCTCAAGCAAATAGCAAAAGGTAAAATGAGTGTGGACCAACTGGAAAACCATTTTCAATGGGTGATGGAGAATCATCAAGAAAAAAATATTCTCCTAAATTACACCCTAACTCATGACGTGAATTCTTGGCAGGGAACACCCAAAGAACTGTATGGGGATGCTTATCATATGCTTACCGCTTTA
>JAYNHF010000043.1:0-20484 GCA_038107695.1 Flavobacteriaceae bacterium
TAAATAAATACACCGTTAGAAATGATACAAAAAATGAGATTGGTTTTATTAAGATCGAAAAGTTTCGATACGCAACCGTCAATTCTTCAAATCCAAAAAATAGTAAGCCTCTTCTTTTTACATATTTTAATGTATGCTCAATCGCCTTCAGTGGATCAAAAAATCGAATGGAAAGCGAATTGGATTGGAGCAACGGGACAAAAAGATCTACCTAACAATTGGACCGCATTCGGGAAGACTTTTGAGATTGAAAAAGTCCCAAACAAGGCATTTGCTAAAATAGCATGTGATTCAAAATACTGGATGTGGATCAATGGAACTTTGGCGGTTTTTGAGGGACAACTCAAAAGAGGTCCAAATCCTAGGGATACTTATTACGATGAAATTGATATCAGTCCCTATCTAAAATCAGGGGTCAATTATATTTCTCTATTGGTGTGGTATTTTGGGAAAGAGGGATTTTCCCATAAGAGCAGTGGTAAGGCCGGATTGATATTTGATTGCCAAACTCCAGATTTTGAGTTGATCTCTGACAAAAGTTGGAGGGCGACCATTAGGTCTGAATTTCAAACTGCAGCGCCCCCACTCCCCAATTGGAGGCTTCCAGAATCGAGCATAAAGTACGATGCACGTTTGGGTGATTTTGATTTCATAAAGAACCATCAAATAATCCAAAATTGGGATCATGCAGAATCTCTAGGTGCCTACCCAGTTTCCCCTTGGAATAATTTGGTAAAGCGTCCCGTCCCCCAATGGAAAAATTACGGACTAAAACCTTATGAAAACCCCATTGCATTTCCTTTTATAAGCTCAGGGGATACCCTTGTGTGTCAACTTCCCTACAATGCACATGTCACTCCCTATTTTAAAATTGATGCTCAGGAAGATCAAATGATAACTATAAAAACTGATCATTACAAAGGAGGTGGAGCATTTAATGTAAGAGGTGAATACATCACCACCAATGGAGAGCAAGAATATGAAAACCTTGGTTGGATGAATGGTGAAAAAGTTTATTACATCATTCCCAAGGGAATAAAAGTGATTGATCTCTTGTACAGGGAAACAGGATATGATTCAGCGTTTTCGGGATATTTTGAATCAGATGATGATTTTTTTAATACACTTTGGCAAAAGGCAAAAAGAACACTTTATGTCACCATGAGAGACACTTATATGGATTGTCCCGATCGGGAGCGATCTCAGTGGTGGGGTGATGTAGTCAACGAAAGTGGAGAGGCTTTTTATGCCCTGGATCCCAAAGGGCAATTGTTGACCAAAAAGGGGATTTTGGAATTAATGGCCTGGCAGAGAAAAGATCATACGATCTACTCCCCTGTACCTAGCGGCAATTGGGAAAAAGAATTACCAGGGCAAATGTTGGCCAGTGTAGGATATTTTGGTTTTTGGAATTACTACTTGAATACAGGGGATATTGAAACGCTAAAAACAGTTTATCCAAGAGTAAAAAAATATCTTGATGTATGGAAGATAGATGCCAATGGCATATTGATTGACATAATCAAAAAAAATACCAAAACAACTTGGTATTGGGGGGATTGGGGAGATAATGTGGATAAAAAATTGCTGATCAATGCGTGGTATTATCTTGCCCTGAAGGGATATAATCTTATGTCTAAAGCATTGGACGACCAAAACGAGACCCTTTGGTCGCAACAAGCCATGAGTGATTTTAAAGAAGCCTTTAATCAATATTTTTGGGATGGCCAGCAATACAAATCTCCTGAGCATGAAGATGAGACCGATGACCGTGCCCAAGCCCTAGCAGTAGTCTCAGGACTGGCAAACCCGGATAAATATGATGCATTATTCAAAATTTTCCTCACTCAGGAATTTTCCAGTCCCTATATGGAAAAATATGTTTGTGAGGCGCTTTTTCATATGGGAAGAGAGGAATACGCCCTCCAACGCATGAAAAAACGTTTTAGGTTTATGGTTGAAAGTAAAGAACATTCAACCCTTTTTGAAGGGTGGGGCGCAGGTAAAGATGGGTTTGGTGGGGGTTCCACCAACCATGCCTGGAGTGGAGGTGGCTTGACCATACTGTCTCAATACGTTTGTGGTCTTTATCCTTTGGAGCCAGGATGGAAAAAATTTACAGTCAAACCCAATCTCGTGGGACTAAACCGTGCAAAAACAGGAAATATTACTCAAGCAGGAAAGGTCGCAATTGCCCTGAAGAAAACCACTAAGGGTATGAACATTGAATTAACAGTCCCCGATAAAAGTGAAGCCCTTGTTTTCGTTCCAACTGCCTACAATAAAGTATTCGTCAATGGTGAAATCAAAAAATTAAAAAAGAATGATGATCAATACAATTTGATTTCACTCACAGGGGGGAATTATAAAATTCTTTACCGTCTTAATTAATATTTTAATAGGGCTTTAAATATCCTTGAATGCAGGTGTTATGAATTCTCATTCATCCAATTAGAGATAAAATAGGTGGATAAGAAGTTCGCTAAAAGACCTGTCTGATTGTTTATAAAAGTTAATTAAACAAGAAACGAAATTAACGCTATTCTACCCGTAAGTGTAAAAATTATTGCTTTCTCGCTGAAAATTGAATTGTTCATATGGGAAATTCTTTCTGAAACTGAGAAATAATAAAGTCTTGTTTTTTTTACTTTAATGATTTAAATTAGTTAGTAGAAAAATTTCTCTCAACGCGCCAAATTTGAATCGACTACCAAAGCCCCAATATTTTGAATCCAAATACGCCTTTTCCTTTCCCCAATCGCAATCAAAAAATTTTAATTGTACTTGGTCTTTCGGTCTTTGTTTTTCTATTTCTAACGATCTTTGAACCATTTGGTATCAGTAACATTGAATTTTACAAACCTCTAATCCTTCTGGGGTATGGCTTGATCACCCTGATCGTATCACTGATCCTATTTTTTGTGACTCCTATGCTATTACCTAATTATTTTGATAGGGATCATTGGAATGTAAAAAAAGCCTTTGTTTTTTCTTTCTTAGGGCTTTTATTAATTACGGTTCTGAACTGGAAATATACCGAAGTCCTCGGTAATGGTTTGATTGATGAAAAATTTACTTTTCTCCAGTTTGTTTTTTTTACAATGACCGTCGGTGCCTTGGCAATCATATTTATAATACTCCTCAGTGAGCGATTGTTGAAACACCTAAAGAAATTGGAAGCCAGAGAGTGGACATCTATTTTACTGGACAAGCAAAAGGACAAAACAGCAATTGACACAACACTTTTTTTGGGAGCCAAAAATCATCAAATAGAGGTTGCGGTAAGCGATCTCTACTGTATTAAGTCTGAGGGTAATTATGTAATGGTCTATCACCTAAGTCAGGACAAGATGATCAAAAAATTACTTCGCTGCCCCTTGTCTCAAATTAAACAGCAATTGTCGGCCTATGATTTTTTCAAACAATGCCATCGATCTTTTATCGTCAATTTTGATCACGTAAAAAAAGTAAATGGCAACGCCCGAAGTTATGCATTGGAAATCGTAGGTTTGGTTTTTCAAGTTCCCGTCTCAAGGCAATTTCCTAAACCTTTGTTAAAAACACTAGGTCAGTAACAACAGAGACTTTCCCAATCGTCACTGTTTTAGTCAAATCGTCCAATAGTTGTCCCGTCGGTCACAAAAATTGACCCATTCATAACATCTCCAAAAAAAGGAAGTTGTGTTGGGAAAGATGCGCCTACTTTTACATCAAATAATCACAACGAACAAAGGGTCAAAGTTTTAAAATCTACTTCCTTATGAAATCAAAAACAATTCAAATCGATAACAAACATTTCTTGCTCCTCCTTTTAATAGGATTTCTGTGGACGCCCAAATCGGTGGCGCAAAAAGAATCACAAACGACTTCATATGTGTTAACTCTTACCGTAAGTGGAATTAAAAAAACAAAAGGGTTTCTTCTTATTGCCGTGTTTGACAATGCCGAGGACTATGAAAACGATGGAAATAAAGGAAATGACAATGGGAGTTACGCAATCAGAAAATTTAAAATTCCTGTGAAAGAAAAAACACAAACAGTTGAAATTGAAGGACTTGATTTTGGTTCCTATGGTATCAAACTCTACCAAGATATCAACGATAATGGAAGCTTGGACAAGAATTTTTTGGGCATACCAATGGAGCCTTTTGGTTTTTCGAATAATGCTCAAGCAACCTTTTCTGCCCCCGATTTTGAAGAAACGGTTTTTGATTTTGATGGCAATGCTGCCATCAAGATTAAATTGAACGATTAAAAACACCCTTATGTCTAGACCCCAGATCGTATATATTTTGATGATGCTCCCAGGGATTTTTTGGGCACAGGAAAAATTGTTTTACAACGCCCATCTCTATCCGGCAAACGACAGCACAAAACAGTGGTTTGTTGTCAACCAAGATGACGTGATTGTCGAACTGGGAAAAGGGTTACCCCCATCGAGAACCTTTGATGAAAAAATCGACTTAAATGAGGGCTACGTCCTTCCAGGGTTTGTCGATACCCAAGTCCATTTGTTGAAAGCAGGCAACCATTTGCTTCGGATGAACCTAAGAGAAATAAAATCCTTAGATGAATTAAACCAACATATCGCAACCATCAAACCCCAACTAAAACAAAGCATGTTTTTCGGTCATGGACTTAGCGAGCAAGTTTTTGATCAAAACGATCCGTCAGCTTGGTTAGACATGGAATTTAAAAACCTTCCAGCAGTTCTTATTCTCAAAAACAAGACTGTCCTATTTAATACTGAGGCAAGAACAGTTTTTGAATTGGATCAATTTACGGCAATACTCGGCATCGAAAAAAAAGAATTAGACAAAGGAAGCCTTCTCAATGGTCAAGCTGTTTTCAGCCAAGTATTGCAAGAAAAACGAAATGCCTCTCGCGTGGAACAATACGCGGTATTGCGGGCGCAAAACGAACTGCTAAAAAATGGCATTACTACCGTGAGCGATGATACTTACTATCCCTATCGTTTTAAAATTTTGAGAAATACGCAATACGACGGTAAACTTCAGCTTCGGGTTTTTCCCAAATCACAAGGGGGTATTGTAATCACCGAAAAATTACTTCCCGCGATGAGTTTAAAAAAAATCGGATTGATTGAAAAGGATGTGGACTTTAAAAAAATGAAAAATACCTATGCCAAAATTCCCGCCAGCACGCTTGATGGACTGGACCTAAAAAATATCCACAGACTGATCACAGCCAACGACAACCCCATGCTATTCGAAGTCAAAAAAGAAGCTACATTTGGTACCGTTCTTGATGCCTTGGAAAGCTATCCCCTCCGACAAAAACCTTACAATGTTCCAATCATCGATTATGTACCGCAAATCAAAAAAGCGGATTTGGATAGATTGACCAAAATCAACGTTGCCTTGAGTATGCCCATGTATGATTTTTTGTATCAAAAATCATTATCAGATTCGACCAATTCTTATGCTGATCTGTTTGCTCACTCGGAAAAGATCGTTCTCAGTAGTCATTGGCCTGAGCATAATCGTATTTTACAAAAAAATCAAATGGCTTCTATCAATCCTTTTGAAGCCATGCATTTACTTACCACAGGAACCAATTTGCAGGGACTGCCTCTAGCGAATGCTTCAAATGTCATTGACCGGAAGCAGTTTATTGACGCCTACACCTACCGACCTGCTGAGCTGATTGTTGCAAAAGATTTTGTTGGTCGTCCCAAGGTACAAGTCGGACAACTTAAAGAAGGCTATACGGCAGATTTTATTGTCCTTCGTCAAAACCCTTTACAAATTGCCTCCGAGTCATTGGCAAAGATTGAAATAGAAGCCACCTATATCGACGGCATCAAGGTTTATGACCCATCAGGGCCTGTGATCGCAAACCAAAACGAAAGACCAAAAGCTGTAAGAAACAGTGACTTTACCGTCTCTCCAGCCTTTGGTTATTCTCCTACCCAAGGGTTTATTTATGGTGCTGCCTATTTCCATTGGCCCCTTGACGGCCTTGCATCTTTTTACAATGCCATCGTGTTGGCCAATACCTTTGGAGGAATCAATGTTGTGGGTAACTATAAATACATCTCCAAAAAAGAACACAGCATGGGTTTGCAAGTTAAGTACGACAATTTTTTGGAAAATTTCTTTGGTGATAATGCCAACACACTGGAAATTGATCGGGGGCTTTTGGAACGAACGTTTTTTGAAACACAAGTGTTTTATGACCATACTCTCAAAAGTAATTGGTCAGCTAAAACCAGCATTAGATACCAAAATTATACTCCTGAAAAATTTAAAATCAACGTTGAAAACGCGGAATTAGAAGAAATCGAAATTCCCTTCGATTTTGCACAACACGAAGCCAACACCATATTACAATTCGAACTCGAACAAAATACCATCGACTTTTTCAATGCCCCAAAACAAGGGGGGGCCATCGTGGCTAGGTTTTCTTATTTGCCACCAGGTTTTTCCACACTCACTACTAATGACCATCTTGCTAAATTGGAAATTTCCGGAAAACGATTCACCCCCTTTTTAAGTGAAAAGTTAATCCTTGCCACCCGTCTTGAAATGGGAACGACCCTCAATGGAAATCCCTCCTATTTGCAACGGTATAATCTGGGAGGAAGTTACCGCCTGCGGGGATTCAGAAGGAATCGCTTTCGGGGGAAACATTACTTTATGGGCAGTGTAGAAATGCGCAAAAATGTCATCCATCAATTGTTGGATTTAAGCGCTTTTGTTGATTTTGGCAATTTGTCCGAAACCACCCCCTTGGCTTTTGATGGAATAAAGCTGACCTATGGCGCGGGATTTCGTGTCAATGTCCTCGGTCTGTCCAAACTCAGAATCGATTTTGGTTTTCAAGATGATGGATTTGGAGTGTTTTTTCAGTTTAATGAAGCTTTTTAAAACCCAAATAGCATGTTTCCACTAGCCAAAAAACACATTTATTTTACTCATCTTCTCTCAGGACTTTTGATGGGTTTCTGTGTACTCCACAGTCATTTTATCACAGCCTCATTTGTTGCCCTATTCGCACTGGTACCTATGTTTTACACCTATCCCAAATTAACAGGTCTCTGGCCTCGCTATTGGGCTGGGCTTCTTTTTGCATCGGCCTATTTCATCCCCAATTCACTTTGGTTTTTCTACTTTATGCCGACTTGGCAGGCGATTCTTGCACTGACATTCCCGGTACTTTTTGCCAATATCTTTACCCTCCCGATTCTATTAAAAAATCCTGGTTTTTTAAAAATTGCATTCACACTGGCTCTGGCTTGGCTGGCCTTTGTGGCATTTCGTGTGCAAACACCTGGGGTGGATTTTTGGTGGTTTCCCCATTTGGGCTACACCCAATGGAAAAACACGCTAGTGGTCCAACTTGCCCGATGGGGCGGCATCTATCCCGTCATCGGGTGGGTGCTGTTGTCCAACATCCTAATCGCTTATGCTTTGCACAAAAAAAAGTTTGTGCTTGTGGGTCTTGCCATAATCGCACTGCCCGTTTTGTATTCGACAGCCAATCAACTACTCAACTTTGATAACAACCATCAGCCTAAATTTAACCTGATTGCTCTACAAGCAACACACGATAACACCCAAAAATTATTGATAGAGGAAGACTACAATAAGTTGGAACGAATGACCGAAAATGCACTACAGCAAATTACCCGCACTGACCTACCCACTTTTGTAGTTTGGCCCGAAGCCGAAATTCATACGGACACACTTTTACACAATAAGCTTTTCAATCGGGTACAAGATTTTGTTCGAAAAAATAATATTTATCTGAGCTGTGTTCTCTATTTTCCGTCTGGCTCAGATCGACCCAACGAGGCCTCTACTATTATCGATCCAAATGGAAAAATCATTTCAAAAAGCTTTAAAAAGCATACGGCATCGGAAGAATATTCTATAGGAAAAGAATTTTTTGAAAAAACCAGCTTGAACGGCGTAGTTATTGGGGCGGCCGATTGTTTTGACTTTCACTTTCCCGATATCAAAGAAAAAATGAAGCAAACCGAACTGTTTTTCGGCAATATTGACGATGGAGAATTCGGTAAATGGCTTCCCTACTTTCACGCAGTAGATATTCTTTTTCATGCTGTGCAAACTGGAAATAGTGTTTTGACTTCTTCATTCAACGGGCCCACTTTTTATGCTCGAAAAAATGGAAGCGTTGTCGAAATATTGCCTCTTGAGAAAGATGGCGTCATCATAACCACGTATAATTTAACCCCTTAATATATAATACTATGAATTACATGAATCAAATTTTTTGGATCGTTGCACTAAGCTTTTTTGTAAGCAATGCAACCCTTGCTCAAGAGACAGAAGAGGCCCAACAAGAAATTCGGACGCTTTTTGACAACGACAAAAAAACCACCCTAGGCGGTTTTGGAACCCCCATATTTGGAATTGGCCATTTTGATAACCAATGGAGCTCCGTCATTGGTGGAAAAGGAGGCGTTATTATCAATCGAAAACTAGCTTTGGGACTGGTTGGAATGGGCAAAACAGGAAGCAATTCTATCAAAGACCCCTCTAACAATTTTGACAAATTACATTTCTCTTATGGAGCTGGTGGACTGTTTGTTGAATATTTGATGGGCGCAACAAATCCTATTCACCTATCATTCCCCATCAACCTTATGGCTGGTCATACGGAAGTAAAGCAAAAAATGAATCATGCAAATGATATCGGTATTGAATCTTCTAGCCTCTATGTTATTGAACCTGGTATCAATGTTGAGTTTAATGTATCCCGCTATTTTGTCCCCAGTTTACAAGTATCCTACAGAAAAATAATACTTAACAAAGAATTAGAAATCCTAAATGAAAGCGACTTATCAGGGGCTTATATTGGACTTAACTTCAAATTTGGCAAATTTTAATCTATTCAATTTATGAATGTTAAAAAAAAATATGATGCCATCGTCATTGGTGCTGGTTTAGGTGGACTTACTGCTGGAGCTCGCTTAGCAAAAAAAGGCCGGAAGGTATTGATCCTCGAACAACATTACATTCCCGGGGGTTGTGCGACCACTTTCAAACGAAAAGATTTTGTGATGGAAGTGGGTCTTCACGAAATGGACGGGTTGGACAACAAGGACATCAAAACGGCGGTATTCGAGGAGCTCGGTATTTTTGATGGTATAGAACTCATTGCTGTACCAGAATTTTACCGGACGATTGAAGAAAAGGAAGGTGGTATCGATTTTATTCTACCTGACAATGTTGAGACTGCTAAAAAGCGACTCATAGAAAAATTTCCCAGTGAAAAGAAAGGAATCAACAAGTACTTCTGGTTCATAACAGGAATGCGAGATAACATATTAAAATATGGCAAACTTAAAAAATGGCAACGTCAAGTCTTTTTTTTATTAATACCTGTTTTTTTTCCTTTTTTGGCTTTGGCCTCTAGTCCTCTTCTAACGATTTTAAGTCATACGAATCCGCTGTTTTGGATTTTTCGTTCTTGGAAATTTGCCTTTTGGCATTATTATAATGTCGGCGATTATTTGGACGCCATCATCAAAGACGAAAGACTCAAAACAATTTTGATCGCAAATTTAAGCTACTACCATGACGATCCGTACAGTATGAATCTCACGTATTTCAGTGCCGCGCAAGGCGGCTATATGGAAGGTGGCGGTTGGTATATCAAAGGAGGGTCGCAAAAATTATCCAATTATTTGGCGCAGTTTATAGAAGATCATTCTGGTACGGTGCTACTGGGCAAACGGGTTACCGAGATCCTATGCGAAAAAGGAAGCGCGGTAGGAGTAACCTACCAAAACGCCTTCGATCTGCAGTCGCCCAATCATACAGTTAATGCCAACTTGGTCATTGGAAATGCACCGATTCCAAACATTGCCAATATGTTGACGGGAAAAGAGCAACTACTGCTCAAGAATCACATCAAAAACCTGAAACCCTCCATTTCACTCCTCAGTGTTTATGTAGGTTTCAATGCCAACATAGCTGCAAAGTATAAGAATAAGGCCTATTCGACCTTTATAGTGAGAGCGGCATCCAGCACCAAAGGTTACAAGAAAGAATTCAATTTGGATTTCAACCAGAGAGGGTTTGTATTTGTGGATTACAGTAAAATCGATGCTCATTTGACAACCCAAGATAAATCTGTAGGCGCAATGTGTACCATCAGTTATCTGCACGAATGGGAAAACATGAGCGAAGCAGACTACAAAGCCAAAAAGGATTATGTAGCGCAATGTTTTATTGAACGACTGGACAAACTTCTCCCTGGTATTGCTGAAGATGTAGCCTATTATGAAGTAGGAACCCCCCGTACCATTCAATCCTATATATTGTCTCCAGAGGGCACGCCCTACGGCTATGCACAAACGCTAAAACAATCGCCAGATAATAGACCACAATTAGAAGCCCCAGTTAAAAACTTATATTTTTCTTCGGCTTGGACTTTTCCTGGAGGTGGGTTTACAGGAGCCATTATATCAGGCATTTTAAGTTCAAAACTAATGCTGAGTAAGCATCCTAAAGCAAAACATCTCGACCCTGCAGAACTACCGGATACGCAAACGGCTGCACTTATCGAAAGAAATGAAATTGCTAGGGATACTATTGAACTGGTTTTTGAAAAACCCAAAGATTTTGAAAACTTCCAGGCTGGACAATATGCAGTTGTATCCTTGGAGGCCCCAAAGTTCAATAAGTTGGATATGCCACTCCGTCCGCTTTCCATTGCCTCGCATCCCAGTGAAAATGTCTTGCGCTTTGCCATGCGCACTAGTGACAGTGCATTTAAGAAAAGTTGTATGGCAATGAAAAAAGGGGAGTTGGCAAAAATTTATGGTCCTAAGGGAGACTTTACGCTTAAAGACAACGATCGTGATATCGTGTTTTTGATTGCTGGGATAGGGATCACACCTGTACTATCTATGCTCAAAGATCTCGAAGCCCAGAAAAGTAAAAAGAAAGTCACCTTACTCTATTCCAACAAATTTATAGAGGACATTGCCTATCACGAAGAACTCAAGAATATTAAGCTAAGAAAATACAACTATACGTATCATTTGTGTTTGTCGCAGATGGATGGCCGTATGGATACTGAATTTCTGGAAAAGCAACTCAATGATTTTAAAGCCTATGATTACTATATGGTTGGCATGTCTCCTTTTTTAAAAAGTATGAAAGACATCCTACAATCCAAAGCGGTACCAGAAACACAGATGCACATTGATGATTTTGGTTGATCTATTGAGCCATAAAATGTTTCTTTTTTTGGTAGAGCAGATGGGACTGGTATCCTTAAACTCTTGACTGACAATCAAACCATATTGGATTGCTTTATATTTTACGACCCGCTAAGGAATGGATAATTGGCGCAACTAATTAGAAATAGTGCCATTAAAGTGAAATGATTTTAGCGACAGAAATAACGGCAAGAATGTTCCGGGAACATATTAAATATTGAAGTATCTAAACCAATGAGGCGTTTAAGATAATCTCACAATTAAGAACCCCTGAAATTGGGCAATTATCTTTTGCGTCTTCTGCAAATACTTTAAACTTTTCCTCATCCAAATTCGGCACTTTCCCTTCCAAGGAAAGTTCGATAGATGTTACTGATCCGTCCTCAAATGTAAGCACAGCATTGGTGTTTAATTCGGTAGGATTAACATCCGCTTCATTGAGCACAAACGCCAATTTCATATTGAAACAACCCGCAAGTGCTGAAGCAATAAGCTCCTCAGGATTGGTCCCTAGTTTGCCGTTATCGTTTTCAAAACGGGTTTTGAAACTGTAAGGCATATTATTAAACGCCCCACTTTGTACTGTTAAAAATCCATTGCCATCGGCACCGTCACCATTCCAAATTGCATTTACTTTTCTTTTCATTTTTGTTTTTTAATAAGTAAAAATAATAATACTAAATGAGATTTAGGCTTTTTTTCTTTTGTCAAAATTTACAAAAAAACAACCCATTTTAGGATTTATTGATGCTGGAATTCAATAAGTAAACATCTAAATTTTAGTATTCAAATACTTCCTTACTCCCAATTTCAAAAACAGCCTCTATAATATTGAAGGCATGAGAAAGAAATTCCAATGAGAATTATGCTCAACATGCCTCCAATAAGAAAACTTATTGCGGTAATGAGGTATTTAGTTTCTGCATTTCGCCCCAAAGATACTTTTCAAAGTCAAGAAGAATCTCAAATAACAAGCTATAAAAAACGTTTTCAGACCAAAACACCTCAAGAGGTCGATCACTTAAAATATTCCGCTTTACAGAAGAATCTGACCCTAAAAGACAGAAGGAAATGTGGAATAATAATTATAAGCAACTAAGAGATATAGGATGAACTATACTTGGATAAAATGACGCCTCAATCTCTGCACATCACAATAATTTTGATGACCCAAGATTGTTTGTAAGGTTAACGCAGGCTCATATTAAAGTTCTAAGAGAATTTAAAATCATTGATATTTACAACAAATGGTTGAGAAAGATTGATGAACTTTTTTGGGAGGGATTGGCATGTCGTTTATGGGCATTCTATGCCGCAAAATCTTCTTTATACAAATTTTTACAGCGAAATTGAAAATATGATTGGAATTTCACACACTGCAATCAAAAATTAAAATCATTAGATAAAAGTTATGGTATTTCTGTTAGCTTCCTTTAAGCTTCCCTTAAGTTGTTTTAATTTTTCCATTTACTGATTCATGGGTTCACTTTCATCGGCTTTATCCTCAGTAGTTTTCGTCCTAACACCTAATCTTATTCTTAACACCAATTCATGGGTCTTTAAGCTTATGTCCGAAAGAAGCTGATCTGATGGAGTTTCATAAGCATAGCCGATATCGAGTCCATTAAATACATTTAGAAACGCTAAAAAGGACATTGATGCATTGGTTCTATAAGAAATCCCAAAATCAACTCTTTTTTGAATAGACAAATATCCTGTCAAATCTGCACTTACAGGCAAGCCTTGTACTTTTCTAAGCATTACACTGGGCTTTAAACTTAAAGCATCATTGATCTCTAGTGTTAACCCTGCTCCTAGATAGGTGTGTACTCTATCCTTAGCGGTTACTGCCAGCTCTTGATCACGCCCTACATTGAAGAGTCTGGGTATAGAAAATGACACCCAATACTTTTGGTTTTGTAAATAAGCTCCTGCTCCTACGTTGGGATTGAATCTACTTAATACTTTTTGAGCAGGATCGAGTCCAACACCGTAGCTGTTTAATCCTGTGCCATCGGCATTATAAAAGTTTCCGCCCCCTTTAAGACCAAGGTAAAGATTCGTGGCATCATCCATTTGAAGCCTATAAGAAAAATCGACATAGGCAAAGGTCTGTTGCTCTACAAAAACTTTGTCAGAGACAACGGATATTCCTATACCTACATTATTATTTCTTTTTGAAGAGAATGCTACAGCTGTCGTTTTTGGAGCATTTTCTACAGTAGCCCATTGGTTTCGGTTCAATAAAGAGGCCATAGTTGGAGCTTCAGCTCCTGCATAAGCAGGGTTAATCACTTGCATATTAAATTGATACAAACTATAATAGGATTCCTGTTGGGCCAGTCCTAATATAGGAAAAAGTAGTGCTATGAGTAAATATCTTTTCATCCTATCTTGTTAAGTATAACCATCCTTTGAAATCAATACTTTCATTTCCATCTATATCAATCATGTAATAATAACTTGCCTCAGGCAGTGAATTTCCATCATTGGTTCCGTCAAAGTTGTTGTTATAGCGTTTCATCTCAAAAATATTTTTCCCCGTTCTAGTGAAAATCCAAACTGAAGTATTTGGATATCGGTCAATATTAATAATGTTCCAAGTATCATTAATACCATCACCATTAGGAGAGAATACCTCAGGGATTAGAGGTTCAAATGTCCCCTCAACAAACAACTGGTCTGGGTTATAAGATTCTGGCGCATTATCTTGTTCATTTAAAATACCATCTCCATCAATATCGTCGTCTAAGCAGTCTACTGTTCCATCAACATCTATGTCAAAAGGATAAGAGGTAGAGTTAAGAGGGTCAAAGCCGCAGAGCGTCTCGTCAAGGTTGCCAAAACCATCCCCATCTTGATCATTATTAGGGTTTTTATTTTCAGAATCATACTCGTCAGATACCCCATCCTCATCTATATCTTTTAAAGAGGATTCAAAGGCATCAATAAGGCCGTCATTATCTCGATCATTATTTAAAGGATTACCGTCACCATCATCGTCTTCATCAATAGTCAGAACCTGATCGTTGTCATCATCTACATCTATATAGTTGGGTGTATCCTCATTGTCTGAGTTAAGTGCATCATCGGGAATCCCATCGCCATTTTGATCTGGAATTTCATTGATTGTTGGAATATTATCGTTATCATCATCTACATCCAAATAATCAGGAATATTTTCACTATCAGAATCTTGCGCATCATCGGGAACCCCATCTCCATTTTGATCAGGATTCTCAAAGAAGGTTAGGATACTATCATTATCATCGTCAATGTCCAAATAGTTAGGTATTTGCTCTTGATCACTATCTAATGCATCATTAGGGATACCGTCTCCATTTTGGTCTGCAAACTCTTCTTTGGTCAGCACCCCATCATCGTCGTCGTCTATATCTAAGTAGTTAGGTACACTTTCTTGATCAGAGTCTAATGCATCATTAGGAGACCCATCGCCATTTTGATCTGGAACTTCATATTTTGTCAATACCCCATCTCCGTCGTCATCAACATCTGCAAAATCTGGAATTTCATCTCCATCAGTATCTTTGTATTCAACTTGTCTCTCTTTTTTGGTTAAACCTTTTGAGGCGTATTGTTTGCTTAGTGTCCATCTCTTAGGATTGTAATCCCACTTTTTCTTGTGTCTAACAACATTTGAAGACCTATTTGGACTAAAAAATTGATTAAAAGATGTTTCAAACTTTGTAAGTATACCATCGTTGTCGTCATCTTCATCTAAATAATTCAAAGTACCATCATTATCAGAGTCTCCGTTGTAAATTGAGGCAAAGAAATTCTCAAATAAAGTTGGTATGGTATCATTATCATCATCTACATCTAAAAAGTTAGGAATTCCATCATTGTCAGTGTCGTCGTCCATGAAATTACCATTGTTATTCAAGTCTTCTATTTTAGAAGCTACTCCGTCTTGATCATGGTCAAATGGAATCACTAGGACTTGTACGGTTCCAATATTAGAAGTTTGCCCAAATGAAGATACCTGGTAGCTAAATGAATCGGGATATACAAAAGAATAATCACTATCCGGTATAGATTCATTTGTAAGTCCTCTAGTATGAACAAATGATGCACTTCCATTACTGTCAATTGTAATACCTCCCAGAGATGTTTCGCTCTCTAAGGCATAAGAGTCTATGGCATCTCCTTCTTCATCAAAAGCGTTTAAGTTAAATGAAACACTTTCATTTTCATGAACATAAACTATTTGGGTTGGAACCACTGGAGGGTCATTAACTAAAACAATAGAAATATTAATGGTACCTGTTACCGTATTAACGCCATCGCTTACACTGTATATAATTATATCTCTTTCACTCTGCGAGCCGTCATGGCTATAACTAACGCTTGATTCATTAAGAGTTGCTTGTCCATTGTTTGGATCACTAATAGAGATATAACTCAGGGGCATGTTTTCCTCATCAGTAGCTGTAAAATCAATAACTGATGACTCACCTTCATTAATAGTAAGGTTCACACTTGGTGCCACTGGTGGATCATTTACAGGGGTAATGTTCATTGTAATTGTAGCAACACCACTATCTGAATACCCATCGTTTACTTTGATTGTAAAAGTATCTGTGTTTATTCCATTGGTCCCACCATGATTATATTGGTACCCATCTGATAGTGAAACCACCGTTCCATAAGTTGGTTGGCTTACAATAGCATATGAAGAAATAGGATCGTTCTCGTTGTCAGTATAGACGGGAGTAAGTGATACACTCCTATTTTCTAATACAGTAAACGATTGGTCTTGTAAAACAGGAGATTGGTTAAAAGAAAGTGTAGCAGTAGCTGTAAATGCACTATCTACCTCCCCGTCATTTACTGTAAATGTGAAAGAATCACTTGCAGAGGCAGTACCGTCATGGGTATACGTAAAATCTCCATTGGCATCCATGATTACAGATCCATAGCTCGGATTTGTTACAACTGTATAGCTCAATGACTCTAAAGGGTCTATATCAGAACCGCTAACGGTGCCTGAGGTAATAACTCCATCACCAAGATTAGCTTGATAGGTCTGACTTACTGCTATAGGAGCATCATTAGTATTTGTGATGTCTACTTGAGTGGTGGAAACAAGTCCAATGTCTGAGGAACCAGCATTGTCATTTATAATATAAGAAATAACATCTTTATTTATTCCGTTCTCATCCTGAGCACTTAAATAACTTACATTGGAAGTTGTATCTAAATAGGTTGACACATCTGTTGCTGTTCCTGTTAGTTTTATAGTGCTACTATTTGTTTGTGTTATGGATACGCTAACAGTAGCATTGGCACTAATACTTCCACTTAATACACTTAAACTAAAAGTAACCAAATCTTCAGGTGCTACATCCGGATCGGTAATAGTGATATTACTTAGATCAATGTCTGTAAGCGTGTCCTCTACTACAGTAAGGGAATTGGTAATATTACTGACTAATGGAAGATCGTTTACATTGTTTACAACAACATTTACATCTATAGGATCACTATTAGATGCTCCATCATAGGCTATAAAATTAAACGTATCTGATTTTCCTTCTGATCCGTCATGCGTATAACTTATATCTCCAGTTAGGGTTTTGGAAGCTGTTAAGCTTCCAACTGAAGGCATGTCTTTTATATTGTAAACTAGTGCGTTAGGACCATCACTATCTATCGCATTTAGCCTTCCTGTAAAAGGAACAGTTGCAGTTGCTCCCTCATTTACTGTAATGGTAATGGAAGAGGTGTCTGAAAATGATGGTTTTGAATTGTATTGAATATTTTTAACTGTTTGGCTAGTACTCATTTCATTTCCTGATAAATCAAAAATCGAATTTGCTACGGGAAGAATTTCAAAAATATCCTCACCAGCTCCAGTCCCTGTGGTAGAGAGAATAATACTGTAAGAATTAGGTGTAAGTTGTGTTACCTGTGAAATACTAACAGCGCTAAAACCACTACCAGTTACTGCAGCTGTAAAATCTGAAGTGGTTAAACTTCCAGATCCAGAATTAGTAGAATAAACAGCCTCAGAAAAGCTTACAGTTAACATTAGGTTAGCTACATCGCTCCATTCCAATGCTGTTGTGGTAGGTGCCTTTGTATCGACTGTAAAAGGTATTGTAGCTGTTGCTGTATTATCATTTGATACTATATCTGTATAGGCTGTTGCCCCTACCGTAACTGTTACTGTTCCTGTTGTATTGCTTGGAGGGGTTAATGTTCCACTGAATACCTGACTCGACGTCGCACTTATACCCGATAAACTACCACCTCCTGTAAGGGTAATGTCTGCATCTGTAAATCCTAATACATCCTCTGAAAAAGTAAAGGTAACCACTGATGTCTCCCCTATTATTAGCGTCGTATCTGCTCCTGTTATTGAAAGTGTAGGAGCGGTATTGTCTGTGGTAAGGGTATCTGTATCTGCTCCAGCATAAGCATTGCCAGCTAAGTCAGTCCCTGAAACTGTTATTGAAGCTACACCATCACCACCATCTGATACTCTCCAGTCGTAATACCATACATCTGCAGTGGTAGACTGCGTCATACTCACATTGGTAACATCTGTCCCATTTGGTAAATCTATACTGATACTTGGAGCTGAGGCCATCGACTCACTGAAGGTGGTGGTCACTCTTACTACATCTGTATCCTTTACCTTGTCGTCTAAGTCATCTGTAACTATCGAATCTACTGTGGGTGCACTTTCATCAAAAGTTACTGTACTGCTATCTGTGGGTGCAGTTACTTGAGTTCCTGTGTTGCCTGATAAATCATCAAAGTCTATCGTAAAACTTAATGTCCCTTCTGTGTCTCCTGATTGAAGTATATAGGTCGCTGTCCAACTGCTACCACTTCCACTTATTGTTGCAGCATTTCCATCTATTGTAACTGTTGGGCTCTGTATTGCTTCTATTGTGGTAAAAGTAAGTATGATTGTATCTCCTACCTTAGCTTTTGAACTGTCTGTATTATCAGAAGCTATCGATACTGAACTTAACGTTGGAGATTGGGTATCGACTGTAAAAGGTATTGTAGCTGTTGCTGTATTATCATTTGATACTATATCTGTATAGGCTGTTGCCCCTACCGTAACTGTTACTGTTCCTGTTGTATTGCTTGGAGGGGTTAATGTTCCACTGAATACCTGACTCGACGTCGCACTTATACCCGATAAACTACCACCTCCTGTAAGGGTAATGTCTGCATCTGTAAATCCTAATACATCCTCTGAAAAAGTAAAGGTAACCACTGATGTCTCCCCTATTATTAGCGTCGTATCTGCTCCTGTTATTGAAAGTGTAGGAGCGGTTGCATCGTAAGTCCAACTGAATTGACCAGCTGCAATATTACCATTACCTCCTGCATCTGTAAATACGCCAGAGTTGACATCAATAGTATAGGTGGCATCTCCAGAAGGGGTAAGTGTTGCTGTATATAAGGTAGAGCTAACAACAGTAAAATTACCGATGCTTCCTGCCGACACACTGATGTCTGAAGCATCGAAATCACTGGTTGCCTCATTAGCGGTAAAGTTTAGATTAATCGATGAGTCATTACTTGTATCTCCACTACTTACATCTGAAGATGAGATAGTCATTGTAGGAGGAGGATCAATAAAGAGTGAAAATGTTTCTGAACAATCTGAAACATATCGGCCATTAGAAGATATTGTTATTGAACTAATGATTTCTCTGGGTTCATCTGACTTCGCGGTTTTCCACCAATCTAAGAAAGCGTTTGTATTTCCTTCCGACGGGCATATCGATAACTGATGACGATTATTCAAGCCTAAGGCATATAGTTTTTTTTCGCTATTGGTTAGGACTATCAATGTTTCGTCTCCAACAAAATAATCTAAAATAGGATCGTCAGTATTATCACCGATATAACTAGTACCCTGATAATCTCCTTTTGGGATGAGAGTTGGATAACTTATATCAAAATCATTAAGGTTCGCTCCATTCGATTCCCCCCATCTATAAATACCACTTGTGGAAGCGGCATAAAATTCAAAGCTTGTGTTATCGATTTTAAAGATATTGGTGGCATCGAAAGTTGTTCCGTCTTGATTTAAAACTTTAGTAAAATTTGTTTGACTCTCTCCAGAAGTCATTAAGTTCCTCCCAGCATACCAAACAGATTCATCATTTGATCGCTTAATCATAACAGAGTTATGAGTAGCAGCCAATAATTCTACATCATTTAAAACATTTGAACTGCCATCAATAATTGCTTTAATTCCATAGATATATTTACTATCGTAACCTGGAAATGGATTAAAAGAAAGGTTATTATTCTTGTTTTTCAACGCTCCTAAAAAGCCTAATTTTCCATCGTCATATTTGATGAAGTATGAGTGTTTTGAATTGTTCGAGGAAAGGTTTGTCGTAGGATAATTACCTGAACATTCAACTTGGATCGGATTTCCGGAGAGCGTGGACTCGATATTTTTAATTTCCCTGAATGAGGATTGATTGGCAGGGCTGTCATTCCCCCAGTCAACTAGATTACTTTCATTTGAATAGTCGTTAAACATCGATTTCGAAGTGTTTTTAAAATATCCTCTAGCAAAAATTTTACCTGAATTTGTGATGATAATCATAGTATTGTGATCTAAAGCGGCATCGATCACTTTACCATAAGTGGCTACATCTGTTAAACTCCAAATATTAGTTGGGGATTTTTTAAAATCCGTTTCGTCGACATCAATAAAATCCTCTGGATCAGTACCCATGTAAAACACTTCACCGCTAGCAGTTATAAAAACAACATTATTTCCTTTATTCCCTAATGATGTAATAATACTGGTTACAGGGTTATCTGATTTTTCTCCTAAATAAGTTATGGATGAATCTGAGGATTCGTAGTCGCCTTTTAACACCTTTCCGGGTAAAGAAAACGAACCTCCGTAGTTAGGATAATTTCCATTAGGATAATCATTTTCCTCCCAATTTCTTCCAAGTGCCCAAATATTAGGTACATAGAATGCACTTTCATGATACCCTCCCCAGGACCAAACTTCACCGTTTGAATCTATAACGTATGTTATATTAATGGGATTAGTATAACCTGTTGCTTTCATTAAACTCTGACCTGTGGAGGAGGGAGAATAAAGAAGGACGAATAGAGTTATTAGAAAACGATAGGTTAGAATTTTAAAACATCTATCAAGAGACAATCGAATATTTGTCATTTGGGGGCTTTTTTAAGATAAAATCTCGCTGCTCTGAGAAAATATTAATTTCGTAAATCATTGAAAA
>JAYNHF010000044.1:0-15417 GCA_038107695.1 Flavobacteriaceae bacterium
TGAGACTTACTTATTCACTGACCTACAGCAATTCAAGAAATCAAAATGATTTTTCAAACAACTCACTCATGTTTTCTGGAGACATTGAACTGACCCCTAAATGGAAAGTAGGAGGATCTTCGGGCTTCGATTTCAAAAACCATGGATTTACCTACACTCAACTGAGGTTTAACAGAGATTTGGACAGTTGGAGATTAG
Organism: Flavobacteriaceae bacterium; assembly: GCA_038107695.1. Lineage (GTDB taxonomy): Bacteria > Bacteroidota > Bacteroidia > Flavobacteriales > Flavobacteriaceae > UBA8316. Next base: position 199 of record JAYNHF010000044.1, read on the forward strand.
ATTTTAGTTGGGTTCCTTTTAGTAATCGTGCCTCCTGGAATTTCTTTATCGGAATCAAATCAGGACTTTTGAGCGATATTAAATACGAGAAAAATAGAGAACCTGACAGACGTTTAAGATAGGCAAATATGAAAAAAATTATTAGCACACCCAATGCCCCCTCCCCTATTGGTCCATACAATCAGGCTGTATTGGCCAATGGTACCCTATACATTTCAGGCCAAATAGGATTGAAGCCATCAACAATGGAATGGGTGAACCATGACATTGAAGCAGAAACCAAGCAAGTAATGGAAAATTTAAAATCGGTGTTGGAAGCTGCTCAAATGAATTTTGAAAATGTTGTAAAAAGTTCAATTTTTTTAAAAGAAATGGAAGATTTCGGTAGGGTAAATCAAATTTACAGCAGTTACTTCAATGATGAAACTGCACCAGCACGAGAGACCGTAGCAGTCAAAACACTTCCTAAAAACGTTAATGTTGAAATCTCAATGATCGCAATCCAACAATAACTAAACTCAATTTTATTGTTGGTTGAGTAGTTTCTGGTGGTGGGTTACCAAACCATCAATCGGTCTTTTTACTACATTTCCCAAACTCAGTCCATTTTTTTTCAAAGCTTCATCAATCTCATCTTTCAGGTAATGAGCTATTGAACCAATAAAATGAATGGGAACTTCACGGGCATTCTTGAATTGTAAAATTTGATGCGCAATAAAGCGTTGTAAACCATTATCAATGATGGATCTCATCTCAGAAATTTCCTTATGCTCAATAATGAATTTGGCAAATTTTGCCAAATAGGTGTTGGGATTCTCTTTTCGGTAAACGTTTTCTTTGATCACATCTGCTGAAAGATCGTATTGTGATTCAAATTCTTTGGCCAATGCCTCAGGCATGGTTTTAAAATAATAGGCACGGATGAGTTGTTTTCCAAAAAAATTACCGCTGGCTTCATCCATCAGAACATAGCCCAATGAAGTGATTCTTTGCTCTATTTCATTACCGTCAAAATAGGTGCAATTGGATCCTGTTCCCAAAATACAAACGATTGCAGGATTATCGGGCTGGATGGTCGCATATACTGCAGCGTAGGTGTCTTCTAGTATGGAGAACTCACTTTGAGTAAAAATTTCTGAAAACACTTTTTCAATTCTCTGGGCAGGAGAATCTACGCCACACCCTGCCCCGTAAAAATATACATGAGAGACTTTTTCTCTGTTTTGATAAAGGTCGTAATTGTTGATGATTCTCTCGGTTAGAATTGCACTCGGAAGTACTTGAGGATTCAGACCAAGGGTTTGGGTAGAAAAAAGTATTTTTCCTGAATCATCAAGAGCTATCCAATCGGTCTTCGTGGAGCCGCTGTCAACAACAAATATCATTCCTTATTGATTTATAATTGCTGAATGTGCTTGGCCAAATCAATCAACTTATTTGAATAACCACACTCATTATCATACCAAGAAATGATTTTGTAAAAGCTTGGATTAAGTTCCATTCCAGCATCAACATCAAATATGGAAGTTCTGATATCACCTACAAAGTCTTGAGAAACTAAAGGATCTTCGGAATAACCCAAAATTCCTTTCATTTCATTTTCTGAAGCAGCTTTCATGGCTGCTTTTATTTCCTCATAGGAAGTTTCTTTTTTGAGTTTGACAGTTAGGTCAACAACCGATACGTTTGCAGTGGGAACTCTAAACGCCATACCTGTCAATTTACCGACAAGTGAGGGGATAACCTTGGTAACTGCTTTGGCGGCACCTGTTGAAGCAGGCATAATATTCAATAAAGCACTTCTTCCTCCTCTAAAGTCTTTTTTGGAAGGACCATCTACTGTAAATTGTGTCGCAGTAGTGGCATGAACTGTAGTCATAAGCCCTTCTACAATTTCAAAATTATCGTTCAGCACTTTTGAAATGGGTGCCAAACAGTTGGTGGTACATGAAGCGTTGGAGACGATGGTTTGATTGGCAGTTGCTTCCATATGATTGACACCCATAACGAACATTGGAGCGTCAGCTGAAGGAGCGGAAATCACTACTTTTTTAGCTCCTCCATCGATGTGGGCTTGAGCTTTTTCTAGGGTTGTAAAAATTCCTGTACACTCTGCTACGATGTCAACACCCATGTTACCCCATCCAATATCGGCAGGATTGCGTTCAGCGGTAATTTTAATTTCTTGACCGTCAACCATTAAGTTGTTTCCTTTAACAACCACCTCTCCGTCATATGAACCATGGACAGAGTCGTATTTGAGAAGATATGCCAAATGATTTACATCCAATAAATCGTTAACTGCTACTATTGAAACATCTGTCTGCTTCATTGCAGAGCGAAAAACCAATCTTCCAATTCTTCCAAATCCGTTGATTCCAATTTTTAATGCCATTCTAATTGTGTTTAAATTTAATTTGAATTTATATTGATAATATGTCTGAAACCCTTATGAGGTTTTCGTTGATTTGAGATTTTCCTTTAATCGCTTCCTCCAGCGGAAAAAGCGTCATTTTTTCGTCAATGATTCCTACCATTTTATTAGAGTTTCCTTCTAAAAGACTTTCGACCGCAAAAACTCCCATTCTGGAGGCCAGTACCCTGTCAAAACAAGAGGGTGAACCACCTCTTTGCATGTGTCCCAATACCGAAACCCTAACTTCGTAGTAAGGAAGGTTATTTTCGATGTAAGAGGCAATTTCAAAAACATTTTTTCCTGTTTTGTCACCCTCGGCAATCACAACGATACTAGAGGATTTTCCAGACTTCTCACTTCTTTTGAGGGATTCTAATAGTCGTTCGAGTCCCATGTCTTCTTCAGGAATCAGTATTTCTTCAGCACCTGCTCCAATGCCCGCATTGAGTGCAATATGTCCTGCATCTCTTCCCATTACTTCTACAAAAAAAAGACGATTGTGAGAACTTGCTGTATCTCTGATTTTATCAATGGCATCGATTGCAGTATTCAGTGCAGTGTCATAGCCCAAAGTAAATCTTGTTCCTTGAATGTCATTGTCAATGGTTCCAGGGATACCGATAACAGGGAAGGAAAATTCTTTTTGAAAAATCATAGCTCCAGTAAAAGAGCCATCACCTCCAATAACTACTAAAGCATCGATATTGTTTTTCTTGATATTATCGTATGCAATCTTCCTTCCTTCTGGTGTTCTAAACTCAAGACACCTTGCAGACTTTAGAATGGTTCCCCCTTTGTTGATTATGTCTTTGACACTTCTCGCATTCATGGGCTCCATATTATTATCTATCAGCCCTTGATAACCTTGATAAATACCATGACATTCTATGTTGTGATAGACACAAGTCCGAACAACAGCCCTGACGGCTGCGTTCATTCCGGGAGCATCGCCTCCGGAGGTGAGGACTCCTAAATTTTTTATTTCATTTGGCATAAGCAAAACAAACAGCGCAAATTTAATTATTAATACATAGTAACCTCAACAGTTAGACTAAATTTTTATTTATTTTTTATTGATGAAATTAATACCTGCTTTTGTTGGATTACTCAGCCTTGATTGATTTTGAATGGTTTGATTCCTGGAGTCTCCCTTTACAATCTTGGTGAGTAACTCTCTAAAGGTTTCAAAATCAACTTGGTAGGAAAGTCCTACTCCTTGGGTATAACCCAGTTCGTCTCCGATGTATCGGAATTCATTTTCTTTGTTAAATACCTTCGCCTTTAAACTTCCTTCATCGTTCAAAATAAAATCAATTTGTAAATCTCCAACAATTAGAGTTTCTTCAATCCCCCCCACAGGTACCCCTATATTTCCGTTGAGTAAAATTTTATCTGTTATTTGCGTAGAAAGAGTCAATCCTAAGCGGTCATCAGTGTTAATGTCCGAGAGCTTACTTTTATCACCTTGAAGATAATTGAGTCCCACTTGAAGTTTTCCATCATCATCTCCCAGGAGATTGCTGAACAGATCCGAAGCTTTTTCATATAAATTATTGGTTATTCCTTGAACACTAACAGACACTTCATTTATAAAAATACCCTGAGACAATAAGGATATGGCTTGAAGTTGACTGATTTGTGGATCGGCTAAGCGGTAGTTGATTTCAGAGGTGAAAACAGCACTGGTATTGGGGAAGTCAATCTCAAAAATGGGGTCATCTGGTTTGAGTAAGTTTCCTTGTAGTCTTATCAACACCTCGGTAGGAATTTTCCTGTTGAAATTGGGATTGTCCAACAATAGTGCAGGATTGGCACCACCTGGGACATCATAAACGGCTTCCAAGTCCATCTGAGCTCCCAATGGATCTCCCTCCCAAACAATAGTTCCGCCTTGTTTAAGATTAAATTTTTTATCAATAACTCCCAAGTTTTTAAAATTATAAATTCCATCGTAGGTGATGAAATCTCCCCACATGTTAAACTTTCCCTTGGTATCAATTTCCATCAAGATATTTCCTGCACCACGACCACTTAAAAAACTACCCGATTCTTTATCAATCACTACCTTAATTTCAGCGTTATTATTGACATCCAATTCAAAATTCATCTGTAAACCAGAAAAACTGTAAGTGTCTTGAGGGTTTTGAGATTGAGTTACTTTATTTTTCTTCTTATCGATGAATTTAATAAAAGAGGTATCAGCCAATCCATAATCTTTTGCCCAAGGGATTTTAATACTTGTCCCCTTTTCAGTTGACCCGACTACATCAATGGTTAAATTTTTTGAAGGGCCATGTAGGTGGATATTTCCTTTTAAAAAACCATCACCAAAGAAAAATTCATCCTCGTCTTCAGGAATATTGAGTGCCAATATCCGATCAGAAATAATATCGAAATCAAAACTCCAGTTTTGGAAATTCTGGTGACTGATACTTCCTTCCACCTCAGCTTGAGTATCATATCGGATATCTTGGAGAGTGGTAGTATTGAATTTAAAAGTTTGATCAATTAGATTCACTAGAGTTCCATCGGCAATGCGGTAATCGGTATTGATTTCGGGAACTCCTAACCCTCCCTTGTCTAGAATCAATTTTCCATTGTGCCGGGGAGCATCAATAGGCCCCCAAAGGTTGACTTTACCACTTACCTCCCCCCTAATTTTACTGATGTTATCTCCTCCCACAGAATCGAGAAATGAGAGGTCAAAATCATTAAAATTAAAGTCCAAATCGAGACGTGGGGATTGATCAAATCCTAAAACACTTCCCTTGACCTCCATGCTCATATTTTCATTATCAGACAAGATTGCATTAACTTCATAGGAATTGAGTTGGGTATTTCCTTCAGTAAAAAAACGCAAGGATCCCATACTCGAATCGTTTAATATAAAATCGTTCACAGATCCATTAAAGCTAAGGGTGTTGTTGGATGGAGAACGTTGAATATCCAATCTTAAATCCATGACTCCTTTCAAATCGAATTTTTTACTAGATAAGGATGATTTTTCAAGCAACACCTTATCCATGCTAAGCGAAAGTCCATAGTTTTCAAGGGAATGAAACTGACCTTTAATTTGAATTTGTTCCTCATCAGATTGTGCTTCAAAGGATTTAACACGGATGCTTTGATCAGAGGTGTTATAGGAGATAATATGATTGTTATCTGATTTTGGATTCAGAATCCAACGATTGTCTTTGAAGTTTATAGTAGAAGGTTTGATTAAGAATTTAGATTCGCCGTTTTCAAATGTGAGTGCATAATTGAGTTTAAAAAAATCATTTGCTTGATGCTCACCAGAAAATTCAGTTCTAAAATTCAAAGTATCAAGACCTTTAATCCCCAAAGTATAAAAATCTTGAATGGTGTAGGAATCACTTTGAATTTTTCCGATTGAAATAAAAGTATTAAACAATGGATTTTGGTTGTCTAATTGCATTTCAATATTTTCAGTACTGATTCCATTAAAAGTTATTTTGGGAATACTTAAAGTCATTTTAGACACCTTATCCTCGGTGGACAATATACCTCTAAAAACCGCTTTTTTATCAACGAGAAGTTGTGGAAAGACCTTGTTCAAATGATTCGCCTCTACACTGATATCATAAATCAAATCTTGACTTTTATCAAAATCTTTCTTTTTAGCAAACGGAAAGGCTTCAGCTAATGCATTCGAGTACAGGTCAATCAATTTACTCAACTGAAATTCGCCTTCGATATTAATGTCGATTATGTCTGAATTGATGGTTCTGACAATTCTTCTTTGACCAAAAAGGTTGGTTTCAAGAATGAAGTCATTGAATGAATCTAGAGTATTTTGATTTTCAAATTGAATATTTTTAAAAAGCAGGTTACCTTGTAGTTGATCAAAATTTTCACCTACCATAAAAAGGTTTAAATCTCCAGAATAAACTGCTTTTCCTCCCCCTAATTCTGAATCAAAAAGATGAAGATTAAGCTGATCCAAATTGATATCGAATTGATATTTGATTTGCGGTTCTAACCATGAAAAAGCCAAGGCAGCATTTGCGACAATGTATTGATTATCAATTTTTAAATTAGTCGTTAATGTCTTTTCTTTAAAATCTCCTTTAAGATCAATATTTTTAAATTTTTTATCACTTATTAAAATTTCGTCAATATCTAAATCATAGTTGTAACCAAATTCATTGTTAGTATCCCTGATGCCATCAAAAGATAAACGAGAAGTGAAGGAACCCAATTTTGTGGACCATGGTGATAAATCGAGATTCTTTAATTGTGAAACTCCATCAAAACGGAAGAGTTTGATATTTCCATCGTTTTGTTCGAAATGGAGTGACGTGTTATTTTGAATTATTGCATTTTCAAGATTTAAATGTAGGTCCGATTGTAATTCTAGACCAGATAAGTAAAGAGAACCTTGTCCTTTTAATGGCTTAGAGCCAAGAAAAGATTTAGGTATATTTTCAATGAAAAAAGAAGGCAAGGTCTGAGACAATACCGAAACATTGAGGGTTAAATCTTCAAAGTCGAACTGGGCCTGAACTGGAAGTTTTGAGGATATTTCTTTTACACGGAGTTGAGCATCAAACTCTAACATCTTATGACTGACCACTATTTTGTTAAAATTGATGTCATTGATATTTCCCGTTGCTGAAATATCTAGGGTAAGAGGTTGAAAACCATCTGGTAAATCGATAAAGTTTTTGAGTTGATCCCTAAACAACATGCTCTTCAAATCGAGTTTTATTTTGCTATTATTTTGGAAGCTCAAAAGGTCATCTTCTTGAGACTGCAAAGTGAGTTTCCCTTTCAAATAGCTGTTTCCAATGGACAAATCAAAATTATTAATTTCAACATTACATGGGTGATAATAGAGTTGAGTATCAACAACATTCAAATCTCCCCACTCATGAGATGAAAAATTGAATTTTTTTAAAGTTATCTCTAAACCCTCATTTAAAACGATAAAATTCTCGGCATAAAGATTTAATTCTTCTAATAGTATTTCTTCTTGAATATCATTTTTATCAATCATCATAAATCGACCATTGGAAACATTTAAATTGTCAACCCAGACAGAGGAGAGATTGTCATTTTTAGGCTCGGTATGAGACAAAAGTTTCTTTGTGAATAAAGAGAGGGAATTGTTTTCTTCTCCCTTATACTTTATGATTTTTAAAAAAATATCTTCAAAATCTGTAGTGGAAAAAAACAAATTACCATTGACCCACTGATGTAAACTGTAAAGATCCGTTTTGAAATTTTTTGCATAAAACAGAGTGTCGGAATGGTGATCTGCAACAAAAAAAGAAGCCAAATTCACTGCGCCATCAAACCCTATTGACACACCTTCGACCTTTATTTCGGTTTGAAAATTATGATTGATTTCTTGAGTCAATTTATTTGCCAAGTGGTTTTGAACAGTAGGAATACTCAAGATCAAAATACCAATCAAGCCCAAAACAATGACAATCAGTAATACTAAGGGTGATAATTTGTATAATTTTTTGATAGTAATCCTTTATTTTTGTTACCGTTGAGAAAATTAATGTGAAAAAAACAAGCTACATACTGGGTATAGAGTCTTCATGCGATGACACAGCCGCCGCCGTTTTGAGAAACAATGAAGTTCTATCGAATTGTATTGCAAATCAAAAAATTCATCAGTCCTACGGCGGTGTCGTGCCTGAGTTAGCTTCAAGAGCACATCAAGCCAATATAGTTCCTGTCGTACAACAAGCTCTTTCCATTGCAAATATCGATAAAAAAGAACTTTCTGCAATTGCATACACTCGAGGTCCTGGATTGATGGGATCTCTTTTGGTGGGAAGTGCTTTTGCCAAGTCACTTGCATTGAGTCTCAATGTTCCCTTGATTGAAGTAAATCACATGCAAGCTCACCTGCTTTGTCATTTCATCAAAAACAATGAACAAGATCCTCCTGAGTTCCCTTTCCTAGGAGTAACCCTATCTGGAGGGCATACTCAATTGGTGTTGGTCGAGGGATATTTTAAGATGAAAGAAATTGGTAAAACATTGGACGATGCCATAGGGGAAGCCTTTGATAAATGTGGTAAGATAATGGGACTTAACTATCCTGCCGGTCCAGAGATAGACCGTTTGGCCAAGCAGGGAAACCCCGATGCATTTCCTTTTCCCATCCCTAAAGTTGACGATTTGAACGTCTCCTACAGTGGTTTAAAAACTGCGTTTATCAATTTGGTCAACAACAACTCTAATAAAAACCCCAGTTTTATTAAGGAGAATCTCAACGACCTATGTGCCTCAATTCAAAAATCATTGGTAACAGTAATTATGAAAAAAATAGCCAAGGCAAAGGAAAAACATCAGTTGAAAAGGGTGGTTATTGGTGGTGGAGTAGCTGCTAATTCTGAAATAAGAAAAGTTTTGAGTCTCAAAGCTGAAGAAGAGGGCTGGGAGGTTTATCTGCCCCCATTTCAATATACAACCGACAACGCTGCCATGATAGGAATTGTCGGGTATCAAAAGCTTCAAGACCATCAATTGGGACGAATGGATCAGACTGTAAGCGCAAGATTGACTTTCTGATTATGGAATTATTTTATTCAGAAACACTCATTCAAGAAAATGAAATGTTGATTTTTGATTCTGACGAAAGTCGTCATATTGTAAGGGTCTTGCGCAAAAAAATTGGAGATTTCATTCGCGTAACTAACGGTCAAGGACTTGAGTGGGAAGGTGAAATAATTGCAACAGAGCTTCGTAAAGTAGTCGCAAAAAAAAATAATATCATCCTACATCAAAACAAAATTACTCCACTTCACATTGCCATTGCTCCAACCAAAAGTAATGATCGTATGGAGTGGTTTTTAGAAAAAGCCACAGAAATAGGCGTCACTCAAATCACCCCCATTCTTTGTCAACACTCGGAGAGAAAGACTCTTAAAATCGATCGAATGAAAAAAATATTGGTAGGAGGACTCAAACAATCCGCCCAATTCTTTTTACCACAACTCAACCCCATTATTTCTTTTGACGACTTTATAAAATCAGATCCTCAAGGAAAAAGATTAATCGCTCATTGTCAAAATGAAGAAAAAACAACATTGCATAAAATTGGAAATTTAGAGTGTGAAATTATCATCATGATTGGACCAGAGGGAGATTTTTCTAACCGAGAGGTGAATACGGCTTTAGAACATTCTTTTAAAGGTATCTCTCTAGGCTCTCAAAGGTTGAGAACTGAAACAGCGGGGATTGTTGCTTGTTGTATGGTGGCTACTTTACGTGAAGTGCTAAAAAAATAATTGAAGCTTTATTTTTATATATCTTTAGATCATGGAAACTAATAATATATCCAAGGGAATTATTGCCGCTGTCCTCAGGCTTGGATTGATTGCCTTAGGAATATATCTTCTTTTGGAATTGAAGGTATTAGTATTGTATCTAATTGTTGCTGCTGTTATATCTTTGATTGGACGCCCAATTGTATTGTTCTTAAAAAAAAGGCTCAAATTCAATAACCTGCTTGCCGTCACCAGCTCATTGTTGGTTTTGGGCGGAGTTTTGTTTGGTATCGTCTCGCTGTTTATTCCCTTAGTGATTCAGCAAGGAGAAAACCTTTCATTGCTCAATTTAAACGAATTGGAAGGAAATCTTGAAAAACTGATGAATGAAATAAGACTTTTTTTTAATCTTGACTCTTCTAGTATAGAACAATATTCTTCTCTAACGAACATCATAAATATAGAAAACTTAGGTGCCATACCCGAGTTTTTAAATTATTTACTCAGTATTTTGGGAAGTTTTACCATTGGTTTGTTTTCTGTCACATTCATTTCCTTTTTCTTATTAAAAGACAGTCATATTTTAGAAAATGCAATCTTAGTATTTGTCAATGACAAAAGCGAAGGAAGATTAAAAAAGTCTTTTGAAAAGATTAAAAATTTACTTTCTCGTTATTTTCTGGGCTTGCTACTTCAAATCAGTATTCTACTATTTGTCTACAGTCTAGTTTTGTTGATTTTTGGAATCAAAAACGCCATAGTCATAGCATTTCTGTGTGCATTACTAAACCTAATTCCTTACATCGGACCACTCATAGGAGCAGTTTTGATGATGATCCTGACCATGACAAGCAACTTAGAGGCTGATTTCAGTTCGGTAATACTGCCTCAGACCATTTACGTCATGATTGGTTTCTTTATTGGCCAATTAATCGATAATTTCTTTAGCCAACCACTTATTTTTTCAAACAGTGTAAAATCTCATCCCTTAGAGATTTTCATTGTGATTTTGGCAGGAGGAACCTTGCTGGGGACCAGTGGAATGATTGTAGCCATTCCATTATACACGGCATTAAAAGTAATTTTCAAGGCTTTTCTTTCAGAAAATAAAATCGTAAAGTCTCTCACACAAGATATATAATACAATTTATTGGTACAGATTCAGTAATTGCTGTTGACTCTTAATAGAATCGATAAATTCTTTTTTCAAATTTTCTACTAATTCAGAAACCTTAAGGGTATCCTCAATTTTACCCACTCCTTGTCCAGCAGACCAAATGGTTTTCCACGCTTTTGCTTCTTCACTGATTGCATCTTCTTCAGTTCCAAAATCAATTTTCTTTGTTTCCTTCCATTGTTTCTCCGTAATGCCCATAGCTTCAAGGCTAGGTCGTAAAAAATTGGCATTTACTCCAGAAACAGCAGCGGTATAAACAATGTCTTCGGCGCTGCTTTCCATGATCATTTTTTTGTAAGCTTCGTCTGCCATACTTTCTTCAACATTTATAAAACGAGTTCCCATGTATGCAATATCTGCTCCCATCTGAAGGGCACTAGCAATATCTTTACCAGTGGATAAACATCCTGAGAGAATTATTTTTTTATCAAACACCTTTTTAACCTCGTTAATGAGCGGTATGGGATGTAAAGTACCGGCATGTCCTCCCGCCCCAGCAGCTACAACAATGAGTCCATCGACACCTGCTTCAGCAGCCTTTTCCGCATGGCGTTTTTTTATGATGTCATGATATACCAACCCTCCGTAGCCATGTACAACATTAACCAGATCGGCAATGGCTCCCAATGAGGTAATCACAAGAGGAACTTTGTGTTTTTCACAAATGTCTAGATCTGCCTTTACTCTGATATTGGTAGGATGAACAATCAAATTAACTCCAAAAGGTGCTGCTTTTTTTCCTGTTTGTTTTTCGAAAGTAGCCAAAGCTTCTTTGATTTGGATCACCCATGATTCAAAACCTTCAGAAGTTCTTTGGTTTAGTGCAGGGAAGGTTCCTACAATACCATTCTTACAGCATTCAATGACCAATTCAGGGCCCGAAATAAGAAACATAGGAGCCGCAATTAATGGTAAATTCAGTGATTGATGAAAGTCTTTTTTCATTTTGATTTCTTTTTTAATGACCATTGAAATTCAAATTCAGAGACAATGTCACCAGAACTATCAGTACCAATGGATTTTAATTTGATAAGAACTGCTTCACCACTCTCAATGGTTTTTTCAACCGCATTAATTGCCTCCTGAACTTGAGAGCAGTGAAACTTAACCCGACCTTTGGCTTTCTTTTTAAAAACAGCTTGATTTTTAATTACCAACATAGATACAGCTTGTTTGGCATTTTTAATGGTCCACATCAAAAAAACGGCTGTGGACAATTCTGCTGCCATTCCCTGAATGGCCCAAAAGATTGAACCAAATGGATTCTGATTGATCCATCGGTGTTTGACTGAAACTTCTGTAAGTGAATCTGTTACTTTTGTCAATCTAACTCCTGACCACCATGCCGAGGGAAGCTTAAAAAACATGTAAGAGTTAAATGATTTTAAATTGATTGAATTCAAATTAATAAGGTTAAATTTAATGATTGCAATTACCACATAATTATATAATTTTATTTAAACAACCCCACTTTACCATGAAATATTTTAATAAGCCCTACCATCAAACAAAAAATTGCAGAAAGAAAAGTCTTTAAATATTTGAAATTGCAATCTGAAATATTGCATAAAAAAACTCAAAGAAATTTCTAAATCTCAACAAATACAGTTGTTAATAATAACAAAATTATTTGTTTCTTTTGACTTCTATAACATTTACAAGCCATTGATATTCAATTCAAAAGACATGCTTCGACCAAGTTAATTGTCATTTGGTGTTTTCACCTAAAACTTTACTTATTTTTAAAAAGAATATTTTTGTTTTGGCAACAATATATAGTAGAATATCAACAATCATTGAGAACGAAAATATATCAGTAGCTGCCTTCGAGAGAAAAATTGGCGTTGGAAGAAATTCTATTTCCTCTGCTATCAGAAATAAGTCCTCAATCAGCCATACTGTTTTGCATAATATTTGTCAGCACTACCCCCAATATTCAATTGATTGGATTGTTTTTGGTAAAGATTCTCCTCACACCCGTGGAATTGAGCTACTGATGAAGATGAAAAAGCTAATTAAAATCTGGAACATCGAAGATTTAAATAGTTAGTAGCTTTAAAATTATTGGATCACCAAAACTATTTTAGTGAACGCGACAGGATTCGAACCTGTGACCGTCTGCTTAGAAGGCAGATGCTCTATCCAGCTGAGCTACGCGTCCTAATACTGCATTGTTACTCAAAAGTAAAACACAATATTTTGCAAATATAGTATTTCCATTATTTTCTGTACTATCCGATGTGCTATTATTCTTACACATAATTTTTATTAATTCGTTACATGTTTACTATATTCGACTTTTAAAAATAAATCATGAACCGTAAAGCATTTATAAAAAATTCAATCGTTATGGGTGCAGGTGGAATGTTCCTAACCCACCTAAAAGGATACGCACTCTCCAAGACTGATAAAAATATTTCGGCCAATGATCAAATCAACATTGGCACCATAGGAATCAACGGAATGGGCTGGGGAAATACACTCAAAGCCATGGAAGTTCCAGGAGTCAACTTGGTGGCTATTTGTGATGTGGATCATGATGTTATTCAAAAAAGATTGAATGATAAAGCAATATCAGCTGTCAAAGATAAAATCAAAGTGTATCAGGACTATCGGAAAATGCTAGAACAAAAAGATATCGATGTCGTTTACATAGGAACACCCGACCACTGGCATGCACTGATGATGATCGATGCAGCCTCAGCTGGAAAACACATTTATGTGGAAAAACCCGTAGGTAATTCTATCGGAGAATGTGAGGCAATGGTGGCCGCTCAAAAAAAATACAGTTCTATCGTTCAAGTAGGTCAATGGCAAAGAAGCAGTACTCATTTCCAAGAGGCAATGGCATTTGTTCACAGTGGAAAATTAGGCCCGATTAGAACTGTAAAAGTATGCTGTTATCAAGGATGGATGAAACCTCAACCCATCGTAGCAGACAGTGCTCCACCCAAAGGTGTTGATTACAATGCATGGTTGGGGCCCGCCCCCAAAAGAGAATTTAACGCCAGTAGATTTCATTTCCATTTCAGATGGTTTTGGGATTATGCAGGAGGGTTGATGACAGACTGGGGTGTTCATCTGTTGGATTATGCTTTAATCGGAATGAAAGCCACTGCACCCAAAACCGTGGTGGGCTTGGGAGGAAAATTTGCCTACCCAGATTTAAGTCAAGAGACTCCAGATACGCTAACTACGCTCTACGAATTTGATCGTTTTAACTTGGTCTGGGACTCTGCCATGGGAATTGACAATGGCTCCTATGGAAGGGATCACTGTATTGCTTTCATTGGAAATAACGCTACCCTGGTTCTCGACCGAGGAGGATGGGAAGTCATTGAAGAAAGAAGAAGTGAAAATAAGGTATTAATACCACTTCGAAAAAAATCTAACAACGGTCACCGAGATCATCAGTTTAATTTTTTCAAAGCCATCAGAGAAAATAATCCAGAACTATTGAATTGTAATGTTGAACAAGCTGCCCATGTTGCCAAAGTAGCCCAAATGGGTAACATCTCTTTTAGAGCCAATCAAAAATTGACTTGGCAGGCGGAAAACAATCAATTTTCAGACCCAAAAATTAATAACACCTATCTAACCAAAGAATACCACAATGGTTATCATTTGCCTCAATTTAATTAGAAATTAAAATGACAAAATTTATTTCTAAATCTCCGGGTAGGGTTTGCCTTTTTGGAGATCACCAAGACTATATTGATCTTCCAGTTATCGCTTGCGCAATCGATCGATTGATGACCATCGATGCGGTTGAAAATGGAAAAGATTTTTTTGAGATCAATATGCCTGATATGGGTCACAAAAGAAATATTGCTCTTCAACCAGATTTTACCAAAATTGAAAGGGGAGATTTTTTGAAAATTGCACTAAAAGTTTTACAAAAAAGAAAGATAATTCCTACCAAAGGGTACCGACTCAATATCAGTAGCAACATCCCCATCAATGCTGGTTTGTCAAGCTCTTCAGCTTTGACGATTTCTTGGCTTCAATTTTTAATTGCCGCATTTTCCAAAAAGTCTTTTAGTTCCAAAGAAATAGCACTTTTAGCATATGAAACAGAGGTAATTGAAGAAGGTTCTTCAGGGGGGAAAATGGATCAATTCACCATTGCCATGGGCCATACTATTTTTTTGAATACTGATACAGATGAAGTTCGACATTTCAACGATCTAAACTTGAATTTAGTAGTTGGAGTTTCGGGACTCTCTAAAGATACCTTCGGAACACTCACCCATTTAAAAAGCAACGCCTGGAGTGCAATTAATCAGGTAAAAGCACAAATACCAGATTTTGATATTGCCTCAAGCAAAATGAGTGATCTCAAAAAAAACATGGAGTACGTTGACACTAAACTCAAA
>JAYNHF010000044.1:15468-20068 GCA_038107695.1 Flavobacteriaceae bacterium
TACTTCTATGCAGCAGTTTGTAATCATGACATCACACAAAGGGCGTTAGAGGCGTTAAAACAAGAAAACATTAACATTCAGTTGGTGGGTGAATTGATGAATGAACATCACCATATTTTGAAAACCTATCTTAAAATCACTCCTCCTCTGATGGATAAAATGATAGACGCAGCCAATGAAACGGGGGCTTTGGGGAGCAAAATAGTTGGCTCTGGAGGGGGTGGTTGTATCGTAGCCATCGCCAAAGAAGACAACAAACAACAAATCATAGAAGCCATAAAAGCAACAGGTGCAAAGGATGCATTTGCTGTCAAAATAACTGATGGTGCAAATGTAATATCAAAATCATAATGACTGAAAACATTATCATCCTGGCGGGTGGAGCTTCCTCCCGAATGAAAAAATCTGTAGATCAAAGTTTATCTGCAAAAAAAATTGCAGAAGCCAATCAACTCAGTAAAGGTCTGATTGAATTAGGAGGAAAACCATTTTTAAGCTATTTGTTAGATAATATTTTAAAAGCAGGATTTAAAAACGTGTTTATCATCACGGGAGAAAATGCTGAAATGTTTCATTTAGCCTTCAAAAACAATCCCGATTTTTCTGATCTCAATATCCATTTCGCTACCCAATTCATTCCTGAAAACCGTCAAAAACCTTACGGTACAGCTGATGCTCTCTTTCAATGCTTAGAACAGTACCCACATTTGAAAGAAGATACCTTTTGTGTCTGCAATAGTGATAATCTGTATTCTTTAAATGCCCTCTCTTCATTAAAAAACGCACCCTCAAAGCAAGCCATTTTGGCCTATGATATTGATCATCTCAAATACACCAAAGAGAGAATTTCAAGATTTGCCGTGATGAAATTTAATGAGAAGTACGATTTGATTTCCATTATTGAAAAACCTGAACCCAGTGAAATAGCAAATTATACCGATGCTTTTCAAAAAATAAGAGTGAGTATGAACATCTTCTTATTTGATGGTAAGTTATTTTTTAAATATTTAGAAAATTGTCCTCCTCATCCCATCAGAGATGAAAAGGAGTTACCAACTGCACTAACGAACATGATCAATGGTTCTATTCCAGTAACAGGCATTCCGATTGCAGAACATGTTCCTGATCTGACTTCAAAAAATGATATTATAGCATTGGAAAAATATTTCAACGCTCAATAATTCCTTCAAAAAACAGTTCATAAAGTCCAAAATCATTCCAATGATTATCAAAATTAGTCATGGATGATTCATTTGTTTTTCTGTTTAAAAATCTACAGTTACTTTAATTACCCCATTTTTTGGATTCAGCCAGCTATCAAATTGCTCAACCACTTCAGTATGATTAACATTGTGAGTAATAAATGAATCCGTTGGAAATTGATTTAATATTTTGATTACATGTTTAAAATCCTCGATTGTAGCGTTTCTACTGCACATTAAAGTTGTTTCTTTTGAATGAATCTCAGGATGTGAAAATGTTAATTCACCATTTGAAAGACCCACTAAAACATATCTTCCCCCATGTGCCATATAATCTATCCCTGCTTCTATTGCGTGTTTATTTCCTGAGGCATCGATCACAACATTTGTCATGTCTCCACCTGTTATTTCAGTTATTTTTTCAACTGGATTACTTCCCGCATCAACTGTGAATTTAACTCCTATTTGCTCATTCACATACTTCAAACGTTCTTTGTTTACATCCAATGCAATAACTTTTGCTCCTGCAATTTGAGCAATTTTCATGGCTCCAATCCCTATGGGTCCACAACCAATAACAGCAACAAATTCACCTTTTTTAACCAAAGCTCTACTAATGGCGTGGGCACCAATTGCCAATGGTTCAACAATAGTCATTTGATCATAGCTCAAATTTTTGGTCTTGAGCAAAAGATTGGTGGGTACTGTTATTTGCTCTTGCATCCCTCCATCACCATGAACTCCTAAAACCGAAATATTCGAACAACAATTTGTTTTACCATTTCCACAGGCAATACATTTACCACAGCTTACATAAGGCATAACAACCACTTTGTCATTAACAACAATTCCCTGTGGATTTTCATCTATTTCTAAAACCGTTGTCGCTAATTCATGTCCCAATATTCTTGGATACGTAAAAAAAGCCTGATTCCCTTCATAGGCATGGAGATCGGTCCCGCAAATCCCTACTTTATTGACTTTCAATAAAGCCTCTCCTTCCTTTCTTATTGGGATATCTTTGTCCTTTATTTCTAGGTCTCTGGGTTTATTACAAACTATATACTTCATAATTTCAATAGTAAAAGTTTAAATCGTTTTCTTGGAGCGAATTTTCTTATTATCGTATTAGTAAAATTAAGTTTCTTTTTTGAACTCAAAATACTGTTCAAATATTTAGGAATGATCCAACAGTAGTAAAAGCTAAAGCAACAGCAATGGTTTGGATCAAATTTTTTGAATGTTTTACAAACTGAGTCTTTACTTTCACCATATTTCAAGTTATATTTGTGAGTGTAATCATCTCATTACAGGCATTAAAAATCTTCGCTATGGCCAATCATTTATCATACAGATCAGGTAATCCAGTACTTACTAAAACTGCTTTTACTAGCGGATCAGATCTCTCCGAAACCATGACCATTAATGGAACAGTCAATAAAACAGGAATTAGTTTGTTGCTGCTGATAGGAACAGGTTATTTAACCTTCAACCCCATCAGTCCTGGTATTTTGATCGCCTGCGGAATAGGAGGGTTTGTGGTAGCTCTAGTAACTGTTTTTAAAAAACAGTGGGCTCCCATTACGGTTCCCCTCTACGCTATTTTGGAAGGAGGTTTATTGGGAGGCGTGTCGTTCATGTACAACAATCTGTATGATGGTATTGTAACAGACGCAATTTTCCTGACTGTTGGTATTCTACTTTCATTACTTGTAGCCTACCGTTCAGGTTACATCAAACCAACAGAAAATTTCAAGTTGGGAATTTTTGCTGCTACAGGAGGCATAGCCATCGTTTATCTTATTAATTTTATTATGGGATTTTTTGGCTCAAGTATGGGTGTCATGCAAATTGACAATGCTTCACCAATGAGCATCGGCTTCAGCGTGGTCGTGGTTATCATCGCAGCACTTAATTTGGTTCTAGATTTTGATTTCATAGAGGAAGGTGCTGAAAAAGGAGCTCCAAAATATATGGAATGGTATGGCGCCTTTGGACTTTTAGTGACCTTGATTTGGCTTTACCTAGAAATTTTAAGACTTTTAGCCAAACTGAATTCAAGAAGGTAGATGTATTTCTCTACTGATCACATCATCGTCTGAAGGTTGATCATGAGTCAATTCCAACTTGCTTACGGCTTCTTATTCGGTAAAAACAATTGTTGTTAATAAAAGTATTTATGAAAAAATCAAATTTATTGCTATTTGTAATTTTTATGCTGGTATTGAATACTTGCGGAAAATTTAGCCCTCCACTGTTCAAAAAATCTCCAGAAATTATTAATAACAACAATACCTCTACCCCACTAACAGCCTTCATTGATTTTGAAACTCATCGTCCTATTGACAGTGTAATCGTCAACATTACCGATGGTCAAAGAGAAACAGTATTGAGGTACGACCAGGGGAATAAAACAAGATTAGGGTTCCTATTAAAATACATGATACCTAACATTGAACATAACATCTCTCTATCACTAAAGGACAGCTCAGGTAGAATTTATGAAGTTAAAGAAAAGCTCCTTTTCACCCCCCCTGCACTCCCCCAAGAAGATTTTCTTTTTCCAAAAATAGTAATCACTAAAAACACAATTCCTACTGAGGAAAAATTGACTCTTATCAACCCACGTCGAAGAGGGAACGTGCTTCAAAATACAGGCAATAGCTTTAATCAAATGTATGGTTTGTTGGTGATCGTAAACCAAAAAGGGGAAGTGTTGTGGTATTATCAGAATAATTCTAGAATCAGCGATTTCGATCTTTTACCCAATGGCAATATTTCCTACATCACACAAGACAATAAAATTACTGAGATTGATTTTGCAGGAAATGTAATTGGTCAATGGTATGCTGCCCAAAGACCTCAGGGAGAAGACAAACAGGCAATCCCAGTTGACACACCTACTTTTCACCACGATACTGCTCTTTTACCCAATGGAAACAGATTGGTGTTGAGTACCGAGTCCAGAAAAATAGATTCCTATTACAGTAGTGAATTAGACTCACAGGCTCCCTTAAAAAAACAGAACGTTATGGGAGATGTAGTTGTTGAATTTAATCCAAAAGGAGAGATTGTTCATCAATGGAATACATTTGATCATATGCCAGTTATGAGAATTGGATATGAAACCTTCAGTAATTTTTGGATAAGAAGAGGTTTTAGCGATACCATTGACTGGACTCACGCAAATGCAATCGTTCCAATTGAAAATGAAGATGCTTATTTGGTGAATTTTCGTTATCAAAGCGCAATGGTTAAAGTCAATAAAAAAACGGGAGCTATCGAATGGATTTTTGCCGAAAATTCAGGATGGGGTGAAAAACTAAAAGACAAATTGATTTCCCTACCAGAAAATGGATTAAACTGGCATCAACACTCTCCCAGATTCACTCAATCTG
>JAYNHF010000045.1:0-17700 GCA_038107695.1 Flavobacteriaceae bacterium
GAGCAAAGGACTGAAAATCCTTGTGTCCCTGGTTCGATTCCTGGAGGTACCACATATTAACCCTGTAAGTCTATGGCTTGCAGGGTTTTGTGTTTTTGTTTAAATCATCCCCAATTGGGTATTGTATAAATATGGAAGATTTTTTGTTGAATCTGAAAATATGATCTCAAATAACTTTCAAAATAAATGATAACATTTGACTTTATTAAAATCTAAATAACAATATGTGATTTTAAAATTAATGAGTGATTAATGAGATAAATACAAGAATCTGAGATAATCAGGAGGTTATTCTGTAGAGTGTAAATTAACAAAGAGTATTACAATAGATAAGAAGTTTTACTGGTCTTGAAAACAAATAACTTTGGATTTATAAAACTTTAAAAGTTTATTGACTTCAGAATAATCATTATTCTTGATCTCAATGTTCGTTAAGCTGGGTAGGTGTTCTCCGAAATAAATTTCATTGTTTGCTATTTCAAACAAATTGGTTGCAAATGATCGAGGATAGGGGAATTTGGGATTTATTTCAAGAATTACATCTGAAACTTTACGGATTAAATCTTTATAGCTTCTGAAGAAACCTAATTTATTTTCTTCATCAATATTTTTTACATGATAAGATTTAGAAGACTCTTTAACAACAACATTGTGTAAGATTTTTTCGTTGATAAAATTGACGGATGAATTTTCTTTCGTTGCGTCAACAAAAGTATCAATTATAATATCTAATTTTTTGTTGGGATCTTCAATATTGTTTGTATTGTAATCGATTAGATAATCAACCCAGTTCCAATACCAGACTACCAAATACAAAAGCAAGTTATGTTTATTTTCAAAATATCTGTAAAGCGTAGTTTCGTTGGATTCGATTCTAATTGCTAATTTTTTGAAAGTAAAGGATTCGAAACCTATATCATCAATTAACAAAACACTATTCGTTAAGATCTTTTTACCCAGCTCACTTTTCAAGGGATCCCTTAAAGCCAGATCCTCCGGAAATTTGAAATTAGTTATAATCATGTTCAAAAATAATTAAATAATTTTTACTAAAGTTTCTGTCATAATTTTACTAGTATTTATTAACTATATATTAGTTTTACTTATATTTATAGTAATGAGAAAATATTTTGGTAATATTAAAAATGACATCCCAGCAAGTATTGTTGTATTTTTTGTTGCGATCCCATTGTGTTTAGGGATTGCTCTTGCCAGTGGAGCTCCGCTTTTTTCAGGTTTGATAGCTGGTATTGTAGGGGGTATTATCGTAGGAATTATTAGTGGATCTGATATTGGTGTAAGTGGACCAGCAGCTGGTTTAGCCGCAATTGTTTTAACCTCAATTGGTTCACTAGGGGGATTCGAAAATTTTCTTTTAGCAGTTGTTCTTGGAGGTGTAATTCAATTTATTTTTGGAATATTAGGAGCAGGTGTAATCGGTCAATATTTTCCCTCTTCAGTGATTAAAGGTATGCTCACTGGAATAGGTTTAATCATAATATTTAAACAGATCCCCTATTTTTTTGGTTTGAGCAAAACCTCAGAAACTAGTTCTTTATTTTTTCAATCCAATGGTGAAACTGTTTCTCAAACCATTGTGAATACTTTAT
This sequence comes from Flavobacteriaceae bacterium, assembly GCA_038107695.1. GTDB lineage: Bacteria > Bacteroidota > Bacteroidia > Flavobacteriales > Flavobacteriaceae > UBA8316. The sequence continues at coordinate 1,611 of JAYNHF010000045.1, forward strand.
CTCTAATTGATTTAGGATCCACAATTGTAGCCTCTTTAGGTTTGTTCATTTTAATTTTTTGGGAATCCATTTTATCTAATAAAGGCAAAATTTTCAAACTCATACAAGGCCCTTTGGTTGCAGTGATTGCGGGAATAATATACACCTTTTCAACATCGGGAAACCCTCAATGGGAAATTCCTACAAAACACCTAGTGAACATACCAGAAATTACAAATTTTGGTTCATTGGTTAACTTTTTCACATTCCCGAATTTTGCTGAGATTACAAATCTAAGTGTATGGGTTGTTGCCTTTACCATTGCCTTGGTGGCCAGTTTAGAAACATTATTGTGTGTTGAGGCTACAGATAAATTGGATGTTGATAAAAGAGTTACTCCAAAAAACAGAGAACTCATTGCTCAAGGAGTTGGGAATATGTTTTCAGGGATCATAGGTGGACTTCCAGTAACCCAAGTAATCGTCAGAAGTTCCGCCAATATTCAATCTGGTGGGAAGACAAAGGTATCAGCGATTATGCATGGTTTTTTGCTTTTGATCTCTATTATTACCATTCCCACATTACTCAATAAAATTCCCTTATCCGTTCGTGCGTCCATCCGATGAGGTGTAGGTTATAAATTAGCAACCCCTCAACTATTTAAAGCCAGGTTCGCTTTGGGATGGAAACAATTCCTTCCATTTTTTATTACTGTGAGCGGAATCATATTCGCTGATTTATTAGTTGGAATTTTTATGGGATTAATTTTTAGTATCGGAATCATTTTAAAAGAAAGTTATCACAATTCACATTCGGTTACTGTAAAAGATAACCCTAAGGGTAATGAACACAAAATTATCATCAACCTTTCTGAGGAGGTTACCTTTATCAATAAGGAAAACATTTTGAGAGAATTGAGCGCATTGCCATTGAATACAAGCCTAACAATTGATTTCTCCAAAACAAGATTTTTGGACAATGATATCATTGAGATCCTAAACGATTTCTTGGGTACCTCAAAAGAAAAGAAAATTAACGTCAAAATAATTTCGCAAAATGAAGAATTGCGTAATCCCAATAATTTGAATCAGATGTTTCTAAACAAAAGAAAAAGTGCTTAAATGGGCATTAAGCCAAACTTGACGGATTGTAGTTTATTGGTCGTGATTGAAAAACGAAAACAGATCAAAAACCTATTGATTAATGCTGTCAATTTTGCAAAACGAATAAATGGAGAGATAAATATTCTTTGTGTCATTAATCCCACCTCCATGAACACAACCGAAAATCCTCTAAACTTCATAAAATTGGCTGAAGAAGAAATTTCTAAGATTGAAATTAAACTAAAAAAAATAATCAATATTATCCAGGATCAAGAAAAAATTCCTGTTTCCTATAAAGTAGATTTCGGGAACTTATCTTCAGTTGTTAAATTTCATCTAAAACAAATAAAACCTGATGTCATTCTAATAAACCAAGATCGTCTAATCAAAAACACATTGACAAGAAAAATTATTCCTGACTATTTGGACGAGTTCAAAGGACCAATTGTTCTCTCAGACGATAAAAGTTATACCCTTCCAAAAAAGAAATTTAAATTGAGTTGTTTCAAACCAGAGGTATTCTTTGAAGAAAATAAGGTGATTAAAAAACTCTTAAAAAATAGTTTCCCCACCATAAATATTTTTCATTCAATAACAAATAATAAGGGCTTTTTCGTACAAAAATCCAAAGAGGTTTTGGAAAATGAATTCAATATATTTGAATTTCAAACCAACAATGAAAACTTAGGGATTTTAAAATATTTGAAATACACTAATTCTGATCTTTTGTGTATCGATGATCCTGTTAAAAATGGAAGAAAAAAGCAATATGAACAATACATTAATATAGTTAACAAATCTAAAACACCATTACTGATTATTAAAAACTAAAAAAGTGATAACAAAAGAACAAGTGATGGAAGTACAACAAAAATGGGAAATGGAGTCGTAAAAATAGGGTCATTAAAAGAAAACAGAACAGCGTGTGAAGCATTCGCAAGCAAGTTTCTAGGTGGTTATGCTTTTGGAGCGAGTACCGTATTGTTTAAACCAACCAAATGTGAGACAGAGCAATTTAGACCCACAAAACCCGAAGCACCGTCTTATTTTATTGCTGGTGATGATAGCGTTTGTAGTGAAGATAAAGGTTTCGCAATACAACCTTGGACAGAGGTAAGATTTGAAAATACAGAATTGATATTAGAATAAGAAAGAGCAATTTCAATGGGAAATTACTTTTTTACTGATCTCAATGGAAATGAATCAAAAGAAGAAAATACATTTGGCTACAAATTAATCGAAGGGGAATTAAAAATTGATGTTCATCATTCTTCATTTCCATTCGAAAATTAAGATTATTTGTAAACACAATAAACAATGTTTGAATTAGCTGGAGTACTTATTTTAGGGGTTTTGTCCCAATATTTGGCTTGGAGGTTTAAGGTGCCTGCCATACTCCCTCTAATTCTTACAGGTCTTATTGTAGGTCCAATTTCCGCTGAATGGCTTAGTTCAGATGGCACCAAATGGATTGAGCCAATTTGGAATGGAACCGAAGGCTTGCTTCCAGAACAAATTTTGTTTCATTTTATTTCATTGTCAATCGGTCTAATTCTTTTCGAAGGAGGGTTAACCTTAAAATTTTCTGAGTTAAAAAAAATGGGACCCGTGATTGTTAAGTTAATCACACTAGGGGCAATTACTACTTTTATTGGTGTTGCTATTCCAACTCATTACATAATTGGTTTGAGTTGGGAAATATCACTTCTTTTTGCTGCGCTGATCATTGTGACAGGACCTACAGTAATTTCTCCAATTTTGCGTAATATTCCTTTGAAGAAAAATGTCTCAACCCTATTGAAGTGGGAAAGCATTTTGATCGATCCTATTGGAGCTTTAGTAGCCGTTTTGGTATTTGAGTTTATCAATGCTGGAGAAAATGAATCCTATTCACTCATAACATTCTACGAATTTTCGAAATTTCTGTTTTTGGGAATTCTGATTGGCTATGTTTCTGCTAAGCTTATCAGTTTATCAATCAAAAAAAATATAATTCCCGATTTTTTGATCAACGTATTGGTTCTTGGTTCAGTATTAACTGTTTATGTTTTTTCTGAGGTTTTTGCCCACGAATCAGGACTTTTATCGGTGGTTGTAATGGGAGTATTTTTAGGCAATTCCGATCTGCCTCAATTTGATGATCTTATGAAATTTAAGGAGTCCATTAGCGTTCTATTGATTTCCATACTTTTCATACTATTGGCTTCGAATATCCAATTAAATGACATTAAACTTGTTTTTAACTGGCAAACATTATTGATTTTTTCAATTTTAATTCTCGTCGTTAGGCCTTTGGGAGTTTTCATATCAACTTCGAATTCATCTTTGAGTTTTCAGGAGAAGATTTTTATCAGTTGGATCGGACCAAGGGGAATTGTCGCAGCTGGTATAGCATCAGTATTTGGAATAAAACTTGTTAATGACGGAATGGAAAATGCAGAATTCCTTTCACCAATGGTTTTTATGATTGTTTTCGGAACTGTTTTATTGAATTCATTAACAGCTAGAACTTTATCGAAAATACTAGGAGTGTTTTTAAAGAATTCTGAGGGTATTTTGATTATTGGTGCATCTAAACTTCCAAGACAGATTGCCCTTTATTTGAATAACATAGGCAAAAAAGTAGTTTTGATCGATTCTAATAAATCCAAAGTTTCGGAAGCAAAAAAGAATGGACTAGAAGCATTTAATTCTGATATTTTCTCTAATAAACTCTTGGATGATTTGGAGTTGAGCGAAGTTGGTTATTTGTTTGCTTTAACTGGAAATAAGGAGATTGATAAATATGCCATTGAGAAATTCAGATCTCAATTTGGAGAAAATGGAGCTTACAGGCTTTATGGATCTGATGAAATCAAGTCCTCCAACAATACAGATAGGCCACTATTATTTGGAATTGAAGACTTATTATTTGTTGAAACTGTCGATAAAGATTTTTCTATTGACGAAATAATAATTTCGAATAAAGATGATTTATCAAAACAACTATCCTCTGTCAAAAATGTAAAAAATAAAATTCCACTATTTCTTAGAGACGAAGACAACCAATTGAATTTTCTCTATGATACATCCTTTGATCAGAAATATTTTGAAAAAAATCAGTATTTGGTTCTAATGGAAGAAATAAATTAGAGAAGATTGATGTAAGATATGATTAGAAGTTACATTAACAGAGTGTCTCACAACGTAAATCCCCATAGTTATTTTTTCTTCTGATTAACCTCTCTCTATAAAAAATTATTAATTTAAGGGATGTGTATTTTTTGAAACTAAATTAAAATGAAAGATAGGATGAAAACTCATTCCGCACAATGGATCATTATGGCACTACTCAGTGTCAACCTCCTCCTTTCTCAAGGCTTTAAAATAGAAACCGATCAAGGAACTCAATATGTTACCGATGCGAGAGTTTGTAACGGTCGTCATTGGAGTGAGGCAGAGGGCAAAACCAAATTAGAGGAGTTCTCACATCTTTGGGACGATGCACAATCATGGAAAAAAAGAGCTCAAAACATAAGAGAAAATATTTTGACTGGAATGCAATGGAAGAAAATTTCCATCCACGATGGGCCTGTAAAAGTCATCAAACATTCTAAAAAAGTAATGAAGGGATACACAGTAGAAAACATTGCCTTAGAGAGTTTTCCTGGGTTTTACGTTACTGGAAACCTTTATCGCCCCAAAAAAAAACAAGAGAGCTATGCTGCCGTACTGAGTCCCCATGGACATTTCAAGGACAAACGGTTCACCCAAGATGTACAACTCCGCAGTGCCTATTTAGCCAGTAAAGGTGCTATTGTTTTTGCTTACGATATGGTTGGCTATGCGGAAAGCAACCAGATAAGACACAAAATGCCCATCAGCCTATTGTTACAAACGTGGAACAGCAAGCGAGTACTGGACTATTTACTCAGTCTTCCAGAGGTAGATCCACAGAGAATAGGAATGACAGGAGGATCTGGTGGAGGCACACAAACCTTTGTACTTACCGCCATCGATCAAAGAATCAAAGTATCAGTGCCGGTGGTGCAAGTATCTGCCCATTTTTTTGGTGGTTGTGTTTGCGAAAGCGGAATGCCTATCCACAAAACCGACAACTTACAAACCAATAATGTTGAAATTGCTGCACTCGCCGCCCCTCGTCCCATGCTACTCATCTCAAATGGTGATGATTGGACTCGAAACACCCCAAAAGTAGAATTCCCCTACCTCCAAAAAGTTTACAATACTATGGGGAAAAATAACCATATTGAAAATGTTCATCTACCCAACGAAAAACATGACTACGGCTATTCTAAAAGAATCGCTGCCTACGCATTTCTAACCAAACACCTAAAACTCAATCCTGACAAATCAACTGAGAATAAGATCGACGAGAACTTTATTAAAATTCTAGATGAAGAAAAACTGAAGGTATTTACTCCCAAAAAACCCCGACCGGAAAACGCTCTAAAAAATGAATTTGAAGTCCTGCAGTTTCTAAAATTTCCAATTGGAGAAATCCCATACGTTTATTACAAAAATTAACTAACTTAGCAAGGATCAATATTTTCCAGTTCAAACTCGTTTGATGATTATGAAAAAGATTTTCGCTGTTCTGGTCGTTGCAAACCTATTATTTTCTTGTTCTTTAGAAGTTCCCACAGAAATCATCCGCGAGTATGATAACTTACCAGCAGTAGTAGACTTCAATTATCATGTCAAACCCATACTTTCAGATCGCTGTTATCAGTGCCACGGCCCAGATGAAAACACCCGAAAAGCCGGTTTAAGACTTGATCTAGAATCCATCGCGTTTTCCAAACTAGAAAGTGGCAATAGGGCTTTCAGCCCTGGTAGTTTGTACAAAAGCGAAAGCGCAAAAAGAATCATACACGACGATCCCGATATCGTCATGCCCCCACCCGAAGCCAATTTGACTTTGACCAACAGAGAAAAAGCCATCATTTTTAAATGGATTGAGCAAGGTGCCGAGTGGAAAGAACATTGGGCATTTTTACCTCCAAAAAAACAGAATCTCCCAAGTGACTCCCCATTGCCCAACCCCATCGACCAATTCATCAAAAACAGATTAGATCAAGAAGGACTCGACTTTTCCCCTAAAGCCACAAAAGCTACTTTAGTCCGAAGGATGTATTTGGATCTTACGGGTCTGCCGCCCTCAATAGAGGAACTTGACGCGGTACTTAATGACAACAGCGATGATGCCTTAGAAAACTTGGTCGATCGTCTTCTCAATACCGATGCCCATGCCGAAAGACTTACATTGGACTGGCTCGATCTTGCTCGCTATGCTGACTCACACGGCCTCCATGCCGATGGTGCCAGAACCATGTGGCCATGGAGAGATTGGGTGCTTAAAGCTTTCAAACAAAACATGCCCTACGATCAATTCGTAACATGGCAATTGGCTGGAGACCTTCTGCCCAATGCAACCCAAGAACAAAAACTCGCTACTGCATTCAATCGCAACAGCCCCATGACCGCCGAAGGTGGAGTCATCGATGAGGAATGGAGACTGCATTACGTATTTGACCGCACCGAAACACTATCCACCGCATTTATGGGACTAACCGTGGCATGCGCCAAATGTCATGACCATAAATTCGATCCCATTTCTCAAAAAGATTATTTCCAACTCACCGCCTTTTTTAACAATATTAGAGAATTAGGAATGACAGGGGATGATGGGGAATTTGGACCATTGCTTCCACTCTCCGATAAGGAAGCTCAAAGCAAACTGGACCAACTCAATGAAGGATTGAACTCCATCAAAAAAAATATTGCCATTACCAGCGAGCAACTCGAACAAGTCTATCAATACTCAGAAGAACTGGTCTCCAATACCAAAGCAAAACCTGAATTGGTTTTTCAAGGCGCTTTCGAAAAAATCGCAAAAATCAAAAAAGGCAAACACAGCGTAGATGGCAAAAAAGATTTCTATGGAGGTGCCGATCAAATGCCTGAAATCGTTAAGGGAATTAAGGGTAATGCTTTCCAGTTTAGCAAAGATTACGACCATCTCAAAGTCACCAACAAACTAATCCCAAACCTGGAGTGGACCCAGCCCTATTCCCTATCCATTTGGATCAATACCAGCAAACTAAAAGAAGGATCTACCCAAACCCTTATTGCCAATTCTGGCGGAAAAAACGATCTGTGGAGGGGATGGGAGTACTATTTGGATGATCACAACAAAGTTAATCTTCGACTTATTAATGTGACCCCTTCCAATCTAATACACGTAAGATCTATCGACTCCTTATCCCTAAATGAGTGGCATCATCTTGCCGTTACAGTCGATGGAAGCGGAAAAGCCGAGGGCGTTCGTTTCTACCGAAACGGTAAAGCCATGGAAAAAGTTGGAGTTATAGACAATCTCTACAAAACCATTCGTCCTACCCATCGAGATCGTGAAAAAGGTTTTGTAAGCACCGAAAGAGATTTGACCATCGGTCGATCTTACGAGGGATCTACAGGTGACTATGGTCTTTTTACGGGAAAACTCGATGAATTGAAATTTTTCAATGGCGTACTGACCCCCTTCGAAGTCCAGTCCATACATTCTCAAACCTTAGAACAAGAACAGGACATTGATTGGCCATTGGTCAAACAACATCTCATTGAGAAAGATCCCAAAATCGTTCAACTCAAAAATCAGCTCAAAAAAAACAGAGAGGCCTATCTAGATGCTTATGCCCCCATCGAGGAAATAATGGTCATGAGGGAAATGGACACCCCACGACCCACCTACCTCTACAATCGTGGAAACTACAGTGAACCCTTGTACACAGTAGAGGCAAAAGTGCCAGAAATACTCCCTGCAATGGACAACGATTTACCCAAAAACCGTTTGGGACTCAGCCAATGGTTGTTCGATTCCAAAAATCCCCTTACGGCTCGGGTAGCCGTAAACCGATATTGGCAGATGATCTTTGGTAAGGGACTCGTCGCAACTCCCAACGATTTTGGAGTACAAGGTCAACTGCCTTCTCATCCCGAGTTACTCGACTGGTTAGCAATAAGCTTCAGTAAAGACTGGGATGTAAGAGCCCTAATCAAAAAAATGGTGCTCTCCAAAACCTACCAGCAACAATCAGTAAGCAACGAACTGCTAGATCAAAAAGATCCCAATAACCTATTGCTTGCTCGTGCCAATGCCAGTCGTTTACCCGCAGAAATCATTCGCGATAACGCCCTTAAAATAAGTGGTCTTTTGAATCCCAAAATAGGGGGAGAAAGTGTGAGACCTTACCAACCCAAAGGGCTCTGGAAAGAAAAAAACAACTTCTCAACCTATCTTTACGAATACGAAGAATCCACAGGAGAAGACCTCTACCGAAGAGGGCTCTACACCTTCATACGCCGAACATCCCCACCACCCAACATGATAACTTTCGATGCGACATCTAGGGAAACCTGTACCGTCAAAAGAGACGTTACCTCCACCCCACTACAGGCATTGGTATTGCTTAACGATCCACAATTTTTTGAAGCCTCAAGAGTATTTGCCGAACGTATGATCAAGAGTAAAGAAACTCCTGAAGAGCAAATCATCCATGGATTCAGATTGGCCACTGCACGATATCCCAAACAAAACGAACTCCAAATTTTGGTTGACCTGTACAACAGTCAATACCAATATTTTAGACAAAATAGGGACAAAGCCTATCAAGTAATCAGCGTAGGTGAAAAAGCCCGTGATCAAAATATCTACAGTGTAAAAACCGCTGCCATGACCGTGGTCGCCAATACACTACTCAACCATAACGAAACATACACCAAACGTTAAAATGCACTGCAACGACCACCATCACGAAAACAAAAATTATTCCCGTAGGGATTTCTTGTCCAAGACCTCTCTTGGACTTGGAGCACTCTCCCTGGGCTCCCTTATCAGTCCCGTCGATGCCTATGGAAACAGTGAATTTTTAAATCTTTTGGAAAGTAAAAAAATGAAGTTGCCGCACTTTGTACCCAAAGCCAAAAGAGTCATTTATTTGTTTCAAAGCGGAGCCCCATCACAATTGGATCTCTTCGATTACAAGCCCAAACTCAATGAAATGTTTGGCAAAGAGGTTCCCAAAAGCATTATCGGAGACCAACGGCTGACGGGAATGTCCTCTGGACAAAATTCCTTTCCCATGGCAGGCTCCCTATTTAAATTCCGCCAACATGGTCAGAGTGGTGCTTGGATGAGTGAACTCATGCCACACACTTCCAAAATCGTCGATGAACTCTGTTTCATCAAGTCCATGTACACCGATGCCATCAACCACGACCCTGCCATTACCATGATCCAAACTGGATCAGAACTCCCCGGCAGACCCTCCATTGGATCGTGGCTCAGTTACGGTTTGGGAACCGACAACAAAAACCTTCCCGAATTTGTTGTTCTAGTGACCAAAGGTAAAAACGGTCAACCACTGTATTCAAGACTTTGGGGAAATGGTTTTCTCCCCTCCCAACACCAAGGGGTTCAGTTCCGATCTGGAAAAGATGCTGTACTGTATCTCGATAATCCCCCAGGGGTTACCAGTGGTATCAGAGAAGAGCAACTCAAGTCCCTCAAAAAACTACAATCCATTCAGCATGCCGACATCGGTGACCCCGAAATTTTAACCAAAATTTCCAACTACGAAATGGCCTACCGTATGCAAACCTCAGTCCCTGAGGTGATGGATGTATCCGATGAACCCGAATACATTTTTGACCTCTATGGCGATGACAGTAGAAACCCAGGCACTTTTGCAGCCAACTGTCTATTGGCCCGAAAATTGGCTGAAAAAGACGTCAAATTTATTCAACTCTATCACCGTGGTTGGGACCAACATGGCAACCTGCCCAAAGACATCAAAAAACAAGCCAAAGAAACAGATCAAGCCACCGCTGCGCTCATTCAAGACCTCAAACAAAGAGGATTATTGGAAGATACCCTAGTCATTTGGGGAGGAGAGTTTGGTCGAACCAACTACTCTCAAGGAATGCTCAAACCCGACAATTATGGGCGGGACCACCATCCCCGATGCTTTACCATTTTTATGGCTGGGGCAGGCGTAAAAAAAGGAATTACCATTGGTGCTACCGACGAATTTGGCTACAACATTGCCGAGAGACCCGTGCACATTCACGATTTTCAAGCTACTTTAATGCACCTGTTGGGCATTGATCACGAAAAATTAACCTTTAAATTCCAAGGAAGACGCTACAGATTGACCGATGTTCACGGCAATATTGTAAAGGAGGTCTTGGCCTAAAATTATGCTAACAGAATTCCTCGATTTTCTCGGTAGTCTCCATCCCCTAATTGTTCATTTGCCCATTGGAATCGTGCTGTTGACCATTGCCATCGATGTTTTTATGAGAAATAAAAACAACAGCGTCCACAGGGTCATCACCTTGGGCTGGTTCTTTGCCTTTTTTAGCGGGCTCTTGGCCGCACTATTTGGTTGGTTTTTGGGAGACAATGGCTACTACTTCGAATCACAAATCAAGATTCACAAATGGGGAGGAATCGCACTGGTTGGAATTTGTTTTATCCTTTGGGCGCTCCGATATTTAAACTTTCGGTTTACCCGTACTTTGAATCGTTTTCTCAATACCACAGCCATTATTCTGCTGGCCATTACTGGGCATATGGGAGGAGAAATGACCCATGGTCAAAATTACCTGATCGAAAATCTTCCTTTTGTCGAAAAAGAAAAAACAATATTAATCTCCGAAGCAAAGCGATCAACTGTGGACTCTCTGTACGTGTATGAAGATTTGATTCAACCCATTTTGGAGGAAAAATGTATGGCCTGCCACAATCAAAAACTAGCGTATGGAGGCCTCAATATGAGTGCATTTGAAAGTATGGTAAAAGGGGGAAATAGCGGTACAGGTATTAAAAAAGGCAACCCCTACCAAAGCTTGATCTTTAAAAGAGTAAGTTTCCCTCAGGATCATCCAAAATTCATGCCTCCGGCAGGAGTACCCCTGAGCTATGAGCAGATCGCCACCCTTGAATGGTGGATAGACAATGGCGCCAAAAAACAAATTCCACTCACCTTGGCCCGAAAAGATCCTAAAATAATGCGACTCATGGAAGTTCAACACGGCCTCGATCTCAAGGAAAAATCCTATTTGGAAACCCTCTCACTGAACCCTCCAGCTGTAAGTCACCTGAATGCCCTAAACCCAGAAAAATACCTGTGGCGATTTCTAAATCCCGAAGAAAGTTTTCTCGATTTGAAGTTTACCGCCAAAAATATTCAAAAAAATGATCTGGTCGAACTCCTAAAAGTTAAAGACAACATCACTTGGCTCAATCTCAGCGACTGCATGTTAAAAGATGATCAATTGGAAATACTATCGGAATTTCAAAACCTTACCCGACTCAAAATTCAAAAAAATCGCTTGATAACCGATCGGGGATTGGAGGTACTCAAAGAATTGGAAAACCTCAACCACCTCAATTTGTACGGCACCCGAGTGAGCGACAAAGCTTTTGAAACACTGGGACAGATCAAAAGCCTTAAAAAACTATTCCTTTGGAATACCAGAGTAACCCAAAAAGGAATTGATGCTTTTAAAACCCTACACCCTGATGTAGCGGTTATTTCGGGACAGTAATCACGAGAGTTTAAAGAGGTCGTCTTCCTCCTTTTCATTTTCTACTTGAGGCGGCTCGATTTGTTCGACTTTTCGAAGTTTGGACAACATCATACGGGTACGAGTGGTCACCATTTTTTCGATCTCATTATCTGCCTCTTTGATCTTGCGTTGCGCCTTTTCTAAAACCGTTCCAAAGGTCGAAAACTCCTTTTTGACACTGGCCAAAATTTCCCAGACCTCACTGCTGCGTTTTTGGATGGCCAAGGTCTTAAAGCCCATTTGCAAGCTGTTGAGCATCGCCGCTAGTGTCGTAGGACCCGTCAGTATGATTTTGTATTCTCTTTGCAGTTGAGCAATCACCTCTGGATGTCGAGTCACCTCGGCATACAAGCCTTCGAAAGGTAAAAACATGATGCCAAAATCTGTTGTATGCGGAGGATCGATGTATCGCTGAGAAATGTCTTTGGCGAATTTTTTGACCGAACTGAGTAAGGTGCGTAAGGACGTTTCTATCGCCAGAGTATCGCCCTCTTCATAGGCCGACTGCAATCGGGCATAATCTTGCTGTGGAAACTTGGCATCCACTGGCAAATAGACCGGGCCACTGCTATGGCTTTTCCCTGGGAGTTTGATGGCAAATTCCACCAAGGCATCCGATCCCTTTTTTGTTTTAACGTTGGCATCGTATTGTTCTGGCGCCAGGATTTGTTCCAAGATATTCCCCAACTGTATCTCGCCCAATACCCCGCTGGTTTTGACATTGCTCAGCACCTTCTTCAGATCGCCTACCCCCGATGCCAAGGTCTGCATCTCTCCCAGTCCCTTTTGGACTTTAAGCAACTGCTGGGTCACTACCTCAAAAGATTTGCCCAAACGGTCCTCCAGGGTTTTATGGAGCTTTTCATCGACCGTTTCACGCATCTTTTCCAACTTTAGCTCAGTAGATTTTACCAATTCGTCTTGCTTTTGATTTAGGCGATCAAAGTTTTGCTTTTGCAATTCGTTGAATGCCGTTACATTTTTAGAAAAAGACGCCTGAAAATCTTTGAGCGTAGTTCGTAGCTCCTCCCGATCCTCTTTGGCTTTTTTGGACAATACCTCATTGAGGCGTTCCATGCTTTGGGTGATCTCCAAACGTGTTTCCCTGAGGTTTTTGGTCAACTCATCACGGTTTTGGTAAAACTCTCCTTTTATCAACTCCCGCAACTCGGCAGACATCCCGCGGTTCCCCTGTTTTCGAAACAACAAAAACAACAACAACCCAAAGGTCAAAGCCGATAAAACCAATATTCCGATATCCATCACAACGATTTATTGCAAATTAAAAATAAAAGCCCAAGGAAAAGGAGCTGAATGGGAAAAGTAATAAACAGGATTTTATTGTATTTGGTTTAAATCTTGACGCCCCACTATGGCCATGATTTCGACCCTATTTTTGTTGACTCTAAAATAAGTGCTGTCCACCCCACAAACACATCTTCTGTATCCATTTTTAATATGATCTACCGATTCAAATGAAAAAGGCTCTTGGGCAATGAGATCAAAAGCTTCAAAAAAGGAATGAAAATAACGGTCTGCCTGATCTATTCCGAATTTTTCAAGCCCGTATTGGTGGATTCTGATCAAGTCTTTCTTAGCTTCTTGACTCAATCGATAATTAGCCATCCCGTAAAGACTTCGATTGGGCTAAAATTTGTTCTTTAGTATCCTTGGTAAATCCTTCTTTTTCAGCTCGATCCAACTTGGCACGAATCCAGTCTATTTGGATCTGTTGACTTCGAGCTTGACGAATCAAATCATTGACCAGTTCGCTTTTGCTCGAATATTCATTTTGCTCCACTTGGGCTTTTAACCACTCATCATTGGGTTTTGTAAATGAAATGCTCTGTCTGGACATAATCTTATTTTGATGTAAATTTACACCATAATCGAATCAATTCCAAGTCAAAAGAAAAACTAAGGAAAAGGAGCTGAATGGGAAAAGTAATAAACAGTATGGATTGAGATAAAAACAGAAATAGCTTGTGAATCGTAAATCTTTTTAAACGAATTGAACAACTATAGCTCCATACTATTAGTTTTTGTTTTTTATCATTGTTGCCAACGGTTTGGATATGCGCAGTATCCCGAAGGGTATTGCGTATAGGTTTTGTTGGGCACAGTTTTTATTCTTTTGTTAGTGTCTCGAATAGCTCGATCCAAGTTTTATAAATCTTTTCAGGAATTGATTTCATAATGCTATCAAAGCGATTTTGAGCAGTTCGTGCTATTTCAACTTTCCAACCATCTTCAAGCTCGATAGAATTGTTTTTAGCCCATTCTTCTATTTGGTCAACAATCGGTTCGTCTTTTTTGTAAACATCTTCAAAATATTGGTCAGACCTGTAACGTCTATCAATAATTGAAATTAGAGAATCCGCAGGCACTAAATCTTCTATTTCCCATTCTTTATCACCTAAGAAATCTCCAACACCTAGAACCTTTTCCTTTTCATCACGATACCTTCCTTTCTTTAGCTGTTTTTGATAATCGTTCCCAACATTGTCAGAATCCAACAAAACATATGGAAGAGATTCATCTCTTGAAGAAACTAGTTTTGTTACTGGTCCCATTCCTCGAACTCCACCTGTAGGTATAAATACAATCTCTTTAGAGTTTTTCAAATCTCCGTTTCCAATTAAATGTCTCTTTATTAAATTTAGATAGATTTGGTCGCTTGGTCCTTCAACTAAAATGGGAAGGCAACCAAGAAGTAAAGTGTCTGAAACAGTAAGCCCTAAAGCTGCATGAATTGGGAATATAGATTTTTCAGCATCAGTCTCATTGTATCTTAAATTAGATGAGATCATCGTTCTACCCGTCTGCGAATCAACGTAAACTTATTTGACGTTTGCTAAGTTTTCCATGTCAACTAAGAAGGGAGAATGTGATGTGTAAAGAAGCTGATTCTCTTCGGATAGTTTACGAAAAAACTTGGCTAAATCATATTGAGCAATTGGGTGCAATGACAAACCTGGTTCATCTAAAAGCAATACTGTGTTCGAGTGACCTTCTTTTGTTTCAACAAGAAATACTAGGAAGAAACTGAAGAACCATTGAAGTCCTCTACTTCTTCCCTCTAATTCAATTTGCTCCGGTCGTAATGAATCAGAAACGTTAATCCTAAAATGTCGACCGTCTGCTTCGAAGTCGAAAATATAATCTCCTTGAAGCCACCATTTTTTAAAATTCTGAGTAAGTTGAGTTGCAGCCGACCTTAACAGAATGCCTCTTTCTCTTTTCTTGTCGGCCCATTCTTGAATTTGATTCTCTGTCAATTCTAATTCTTCTTCACTAACTTCTCTATCATAGTTATCAACTTTTTTAATGATTGTTTTTGTTTCATTTCCAAGTTCATAAATCTCTGTTGGAGAAAGTTTAACAAATTTGAAAAGAACGTCAAGAGTTCTAGCTTTAGCTCTAGCTGATTCCGTCAAATCATCCCTTTCAAAATCTTCAATTACCCTTGGTAAATAAATTTCACTATCAAGGTTTCCATAGTCCGAGTAGTAAACAAATGTTGGGATTTCCTTGAGTACCTTTTGTTTAATCGCAGAAGTTATTTTTACAGGTTCACCATCAAATGCTTCAATCATTTTTTGAAGTTGATTTAATAAATGGTTACTGAAAATCTCAGGTAAATTCTTCTTTTTCCCGAACTTATTTCGAATGTATTCTTCTATTGATTCTTTGAGATTATTCGTTTCTTTCTTCTTGATTAAATCCTTAGGCAACTTGTCTTTTTCTTCAATTAAAAATGATTTGATACCGTCTTGAAGCTCTGCAGATTCTTTTGTAAATGCTTCAGAATCAAATAGAGTATCTTCAAAGTCAGCAATGAGTTTATAAAGTCTATCTACTGGATAAGAATCGACTTTTGAGTAAGGGAAAGAGATGTAATACTTTCCATCGTATTTCCTTCTTACAAAGGCTATTGATACTTGTTCCTTGTCACACTTTAAATCACTAGAAATTTCGTTCTGAATATCTTCACTTAGTTGAAAGTCAGCTTCAATAAATACATCTTCCGAATGGTTGTCGGCTTTATATTTACTATATAAATGTCGGGGAAAATCATCTAATGGAACAATAGGTTCATTATTAGCTGGATTTAATTTCCAAAGTGCGATTAATAGGTTGGTCTTTCCGGCCTCGTTTGTGCCAACAAGACAAGAATTATCTGATACTTCAATCCATTCACTTTCTTCGATTGAGCGAAAGTTGTATACTTTAAATCTATTTAATTTCGTTTTCATTTTCGGTTCTTTTTAATTGTGGCTAACTACTGTATATCAGAACCAGGTTCCGATATATTCTTTATAACGCTCCGTTGTCTTTGTTGAATTATGTCCTAATAACCCCTGAATGAGACG
>JAYNHF010000046.1:0-17686 GCA_038107695.1 Flavobacteriaceae bacterium
CTCTTTCCCCTTTAAATAAATCTTTATACGATCCGTATAAGACATTTAGACGTAAGAATATTCTTACAAACGATACATTGATTTTAAAGGGAGGAGCCAAGGTCCAAACCAAAAAGGTTTGGGACAACGTCCATACCAATCGGTTTTTAACCGATCAAAACAGATTGTGGCGTAAATAAATATAGGAGGGAAACATAAATTTAAGCATAAAGTCAGGAATGGGCTTTCTCATTAATCCAAATTATGGCATAATTTGGACTAAAACTTTTTCTACCTTAGTACTGCCTTTAAAATCTTACCTTATGAAAAAACGCGAATCCATTAAACAAATCATGGCCACAGAACCTGTGGTACTCCACCTCAACGACGGTTTGAGTAAAGCCGAAAAGCTATTCAAAGACCATCACGTACGTCACCTGCCGGTGGTATCGGGGGAAAAAATCATGGGAATTTTAAGCATTACTGACCTGGCACGAATCAGCTTTGTGGACAGTTACGATCCCAAGAATTTTACGGTAGATACTTCGGTCTATTCCTTATTTACCCTGGAGCAAATCATGGTTCGCAATCCACAATGCCTTTCAGATTCGGCAACAATCAAGGAAGTGGCCGAAACCTTTTTGGAGGCGGAGTTTCACGCCCTGCCCGTGGTGGATGGAAACGAAAAGCTGGTGGGGATCGTCACCACCACCGATCTCATCAAATATCTTTTGGAGCAATATTAGTTTACCGGTTTTGGAGGAGAATCGCATCACCAGATCTTTTTTCCCGACCAAGGCCACATAAACCGTATTTACTTCTTTAGTTTTTTTACCCTTCTGAAACGTGGAAAATTGCGATTGGCAAAGCTGACATTAATTTCCTTATTTTTGTGAGGTCAACACTTAAAAAGTTTATAGCATGCAACTGTACAACCAACTAAGTGCTGAAGAGCGACGCATACTCATTGCCGAAGCCGGAACAGAACGGCTTACCCTATCGTTCTATCAGTACCACCCCATCAACAATCCACATCTTTTTAGAGACCATTTGTTCATTCACTGGAACGAAATGGACGTTTTGGGACGTATTTATGTAGCTCAGGAAGGGATCAACGCCCAGTTGTCGGTTCCTGCTCCTCGTTTCGACGATTTTAAAAACTTTTTGGACAGCATCACCTTTCTGAAAGGGGTACGCCTCAACATTGCTGTAGAACAGGACAACGAATCCTTTTTAAAGCTCAAGGTCAAAGTCCGGGATAAAATCGTGGCCGATGGGTTAGACGACAATACTTTTGATGTAACCCAAAAAGGTACCCATGTCAATGCACTGAAATTCAATGACCTGCTAAAAGATCCCGATACAATATGTTTGGACATGCGCAATCATTACGAAAGCGAAATCGGTCATTTTAAAGGAGCCGTTACTCCCGATGTGGACACCTTTCGCGAATCCTTGAACCTGATCGAAGAGGACTTGGCCCCTCACAAAGAAGACAAAAAGCTGTTGATGTATTGTACAGGAGGCATCCGATGCGAAAAAGCGAGTGCTTACTTCAAACACAAAGGATTTAAAAATGTTTTTCAGTTAGAAGGGGGAATCATAGAGTACAGTCGTCAGGTCAATGAGAAAGGTTTAAAGAATCAATTTATCGGTAAAAACTTCGTTTTTGACGAGCGTCGAGGAGAGCGAATTAGTGAGCACGTAATCGCTCAATGCCATCAGTGCGGAGCCCCTTGCGACACCCATGTCAATTGCGCCAACGAAGCTTGTCACCTCTTGTTTATTCAGTGCGACGACTGTCAAGCGAAAACCCAAAGCTGTTGTTCTGAGTCATGTCAGGAAGTGGTGAACCTGCCTTTGGAACAACAAAAAGAATTGCGCAAAGGAAAACACAACAGCAACAAAATCTTTAAAAAAGGCCGTTCTGAAGTGTTGAAATTTAAACATTAATTTAGGATTCTGCAGTTCCTCTATCCTTTGAATTAGCCTTATATTTAAACCATAAAACAAATCTATGGGTTGTGCTTCATGTGCCAGTAACGGAAATGGTTCGCCACGCGGATGTAAAAGTAACGGTACTTGTGGAACAGACAGTTGCAATAAACTCACCGTTTTTGACTGGCTGGGCAATATGGAAATGCCGTCGGGTAAAAGCCCTTTTCACATGGTGGAGGTCCGTTTCAAAAACAGCCGAAAAGGATTCTTTACCCTACCCGAAAACCTCTCGGTAGCCGTTGGCGATCCTGTGATCACCGAGGTCGAAAATGGATACGATCTAGGACTGGTAACCCTGACGGGCGAACTGGTTCGTTTTCAGATGAAGAAGAAAAAAATCGCCGAGGACAGCGAGGAGGTTTCCAAAATATTGCGCAAAGCCAGCCAAGGGGAAATTGACAAATGGCACAACTTGAGGGACAAAGAGCCAGAAATTCAAAAACGAGCGAGAGAACTGGCCATTGGATTGGGACTGGAGATGAAACTCTCCGATGTCGAATTCCGAGGCGATGGTCGCAAAGCTACTTTTTACTACACCGCCGACAGTCGGGTAGATTTTCGACAATTGATCAAAGACATGGCCCAGGCCTTTTCCATTCGGATCGAGATGCGCCAAATCGGTCTGCGCCAAGAGGCCTCCCGATTGGGCGGGATTGGTTCTTGTGGACGAGAACTGTGTTGCTCGACTTGGCTGACCGATTATCGTTCGGTTTCTACTTCGGCCGCACGCTATCAGCAGTTGTCTCTCAATCCCCTCAAACTCGCTGGACAGTGCGGGAAGCTCAAATGCTGTCTCAACTACGAACTCGACGCCTATCGCACTGCCCTTAAAAATTTTCCCAAATCAGAGGTCAAACTCCAAACCGAAAAAGGAGTGGCCGTTTTGCAAAAAATGGACATTTTCAAGGAACAATTGTGGTACGCCTACAAAGGGGAGTGGATGAATTGGCATGAGTTGTCCTTGGATGCTGTGCTGGAAATCATCGAAAAAAACAAGAAAAAAGAAAAAGTGAATAGCCTTGAGGATTTTACCAACGAGTCGATCACTCCGAAGACCGTAAAACCCGATGTGGCGTTTGAAAATGTTGTAGGACAAGACAGTCTGAACCGTTTTGATCGTCCCAGAAAATCCAAAAATAACCGAAAGAAAAAACGCAAGAACAACAGGCGCCGAAACAATGCTTAGCAAATACCACATATTCTATTTGTTGATTCTGAGTAGCTTCTTTGCTTGCGATTCGCCTCAACTATCTGTAAACTACCGCAATTTTGAGGATCATTGGCCTGCCGAAGACAAGGTCACTTTTGCATTGGATTCGCTTACCGACCAACCCGTAAACCTCATGATCCTCATCCGCAACAACCAACGCTATCCCTTTTCCAATTTGTTTTTGATTGCACAACTCAAAAGCGGAGATTCTATTTTGGTGTGTGATACTTTGGAATACGCCATGGCCAATCCTCAAGGAAAGTGGCTGGGCAAAGGATTTTTGGAAGTGAAGGAAAGCAAGCTTTGGTGGAAAGAAAATTATGAATTACCAGTGGCAAAAAACCTCAACGTACAGTTTGAACACGCATTGAGATTCAATGGCAGCGAACAGGGGACAGACCCTTTGGAGGGTATTGTAAGCGTCGGTTTTGCCGTAGAGGAAAGGATAAAAAATGACTAAGGCGAAAAACAAAAAAACAAAAAAGAGAAACTTCAAAAAGTACATTTTGGCTTTTTGGCTGTTGTTTCTCACGGGCTTGTTGAGTGTGGTAGGCATTTTTGGGGTCGCTGCCCTAGGCTTTTTGGGCCCTATGCCTCCATTGGAGCAGTTGGAAAACCCCAAGACCAATTTGGCCACGCAAATCTTTTCTTCGGATGGGGTGGTTCTCGGAAAGTTTTACTTCAACGACAACCGTACTCCGATCACCTACGACGAACTCCCGCAAAACATGATCGATGCCCTGATTGCTACCGAAGATGAACGCTACTTTGACCACGCAGGAATCGACTGGCGCGGGACACTGAGAGCGATTTTTTATCTGGGGAAAAAAGGAGGTGCCAGCACCATTACCCAACAGTTGGCACGGCAGCTTTTTGTTGGAGTGCGTTCCCGAAACAAAAAAGAAGCGGTACTTCAGAAAATCAAAGAGTGGGTGCTATCGGTTCAACTCGAAAGACGGTACACCAAAAACGAAATCATCGCCATGTATCTCAATATTTATGATTTTGGATACAATGCCGACGGCGTGCGATCGGCCGCCAAGATCTTTTTTGACACCACCCCAAAAGCCCTGACCATAGAACAATCGGCTACCCTGGTGGGCATGCTCAAAAACTCTTCCTTGTACAACCCCTTGCGCCGTCCTCAAAGGGTCAAAGAAAGACGAAATGTGGTCTTCAGTCAGATGCTTAGAAACGAGTTGATCAGCGAGGAAGCAAAAGATTCCCTATCGGCCCTTCCTTTGACGATAGACTATACGCCCGAGTCGCACCGGGAAGGTTTGGCCACTTATTTCCGGGCCTACCTTCAGGAGTTTATGAAAAAATGGCTAAAGGAAAACCCCAAATCCGACGGCAGTGCCTACAACATTTACCGCGATGGACTTAAGATTTACACCACCATCGATTCCCGTTTGCAAGCCTTGGGAGAAAATGCGGTGACCCAACACATGAAGAATTTACAAAAGGAATTTTTTCTTCAAAATACTGAAGAGCTGAATCCCACCGCTCCCTTTTTGGATCTTCGCGAGGGAGAAATCGACACCTTGTTGATCCGAACGGCGTACCGCAGCGAGCGTTGGCGCAAAGGAAAGCTGGCAGGCATGGATGAGGAGGCACTATTGGAGCGTTTTTCCAAACCTGTGCCCATGCAGGTATTCAGCTGGAAAGGAGAAATTGATACCGTGATGAGCCCTTTGGATTCCATCCGCTATTACAAGCATTTTCTCAGAGCAGCCATGATGTCGATGGAACCCCAAACTGGGCATGTCAAAGCTTGGGTCGGAGGATTCAACTACAAACACTTCCAATACGATCAGGTCAAACAAGGCCGCCGACAGATCGGCTCTACCTTTAAGCCCTTTTTGTATGCTACGGCCATCGACCAGCTCAAGCTATCTCCTTGTGATAAATTACCCGATGCCTTGTATTGCATCGATGCGATGCGGCACGGGAATGTCGATCCTTGGTGCCCCAAAAATTCTGGTGATCGCTATGGCAGAACAAGAACCCTGAAAAACGCTTTGGCAAATTCAGTCAATACCATCAGCGCGAGGATCATGGACAGGGTGGGACCCCGACCGGTGATTGATCTGGTCAAAAAAACAGGCATCACTTCATACATTCCCAAAGTACCTTCCATCGCCTTGGGAACCCCCGATATCAGCCTTTTCGAACTGGTAGGGGCTTACAGTACTTTTGCCAACCAAGGCATCTACATTCAGCCGATTGTCATTACCCGTATTGAAGACAAAAACGGTATGGCGTTATTTGAAGTAGTGCCTACTACCAGAGATGTAATCAGTGAGGAAGCCGCTTATGTAACCATCAACCTGATGGAGGGAGTGACCGAACACGGATCGGGAGCAAGACTGCGCCATGCGGGATTGGAAAAAACCAATTACATCTACGAGAATGTGGTAACTGGCTATCCCTATATTTTCGAAAATCCCATCGCTGGAAAAACAGGAACCACACAAAACCAAAGTGATGGATGGTTCATGGGAATGGTGCCCAACTTGGTTACTGGTGTTTGGGTAGGTGGCGAGGACCGTTCCATACATTTCGAAGAAATAGGATTTGGACAAGGAGCAACAATGGCTCTCCCCATTTGGGCATTGTACATGAAGGGAGCTTATGAAAACGAGGAATTGGGCATTTCTCAGGAAGATTTTTTGGTACCCCAAAAGGTGACCATTCCACTCGATTGCGAAGAGTACGAAAACGATGCCGATCCTACCGTACCAGCCAAACCAAAAGCGGATCTAGAGCAATTGGGTTTCTGATCGCACCTTTAAATTTCTTCAATATTATCATTACAACAATTGTGATTAATCACTTGTTTTTTGTGTCCAACGTCAGAGATACCGATGATATAATTAAAGACAACTTGTTTGTTAAATTAATGAATTACAATGGATTATGAACACAAAAACACCTTTGATGAATGTTTTAAAACAGTGGAATTACTCACTTGCTATTAAAAACGGGACGGATTAATGTTTGGAGCCTCCATTATCATTTCTTTTGTGTTGGTTCAAAAAGCTTTTTGCAAGGTTTACAACATAGCCATTGGTATGGTTGAGCAAGGTACTTACAGCTTTAAGGGTGGCACTGTCATGAACATGCTGCTCTTCATACAATTGTAATAGACTGCGGATCTCTTGAGGAGTCATTGCCTCGATCGTTTGTCGTGATTTTACGATTAGATTTTCACTTAACGGAGTGGCGGTTTTCAATTTTCTGATCACTACATTTTTAGTACTCGCATCTTGGGTCGTGAGGTAGATTGAAAAAAGAACCTCTTGAAAATGACCATCGTTTAGATAGGCTTTAGGAAGGGCATGAACAGCATTGTAGGACAGATAGGGATCATCGCTTCTAAGAAGGGAAACCAGTCGGTTTTTCAATGGAGCTGAAAGAGACAGTGTATCTGGCATGTGCAACAAACCCCATACGATTTCTTGACGATTCGGACTGTTGAGTTGGTTGATTAGGATTTCGGTATTGAGATGTTTTTCAGTGTACTGCTCAATGAATTTTTGACTTTCGCCATAAACCAGTTTCCAAAGCTTGTAGGTGGTATAGGCTGCATTTTTAACCACAATGTCTTTGATCCGTTCAGAAGTTGCTCCGGAAATTGCATCTGCAGATTCCGTGGAACTTTCAGGCTGATTCATTAGTTCGTGGTACTTGATGTCCTTAAAGGGAAGATCAGCATTGGAGAGAATTTCGTTCAGTTGAAGGTATTCTTTGCGGCTAAAGGGATCGTGATCTGTTTTGCTCAAAAACTCCCCCTTGGGCATTTCAAAGCCCAAATACCTTCCGCTAATACTCCAATGCAAGATGATGTCCAGCGGACGACATTGATTGTCAAAACAGACCCCTGTACTGTAATGTTGGTAAAAGCTTTTGGGCGATCCATCAGCAGCTTGCCTTAAAAAAAGACTGTCTCCAAATGAGATGAAGTGCTCATTTTTTAAATGAACGGACCACTGATCGCTGTTTTCGACAAAATACTGGACTTTGGGTTTCAGCAAATAACAAGAACCCAAGGCCAAAAGACAAAGCGTCAAAACATATTTAGAAATAGAGGAGGACATCAAATATTATTTATATCACAAGATCAACTGGGAACGATTGCCCCGTACTCCTTGAGTCTTTTTTTGACCAAACTGGGAGCTATTTTTGCAGGTGTTTTACCTTCTTCAACAGACAAGGAGGCGACCACCGCTGCGGCTTGCCCCATGCCCATGCAAGACGCCTGTACGCGAAGCGCTGAGTTGGCCAGGCGATCACTGCTCAAACAACGACCAGCAACCAAAAAGTTTTCACTGTTTTTAGGAATCAGTGCCCGCATCGGTATGGATGCTACTACATTGGGTTTTAGAAACTCTTGATAAATGGATTTGCCGTCACGGTGAAGATCTACCGGGTAAAAACTGTAGGATAGGGCATCCTCATGTAAATGTCCCGACACATAATCTTCTTTTGTGATTTTATACAAACCGTCAATTCTGAAGGTTTCCCGAACAGCTGTTTCTGTTTTCATGGAAGTAATCCTGATGTTTTCGCAACCGGGAAGCTCGCGTAATTCTCGAACCAATTGCAGCAGATTCTGACGCCCTTTTTGGTTGGCTACAGTGTGTGTCTCTGATGTTGTAGAGTCGGCCCCATAGACATAGACATAACCGTAGGGAACAAAGGTATTTTCACCAGTTTTTCTGATTTGAGAGGTCAACATGTTCTGATGCAGGGCCCTGTGGTATCGCTTGGGAATTTTGGACATATCCAATTGGTTGAGATCATAGCCACCCATACTGTAAACCAGAGAACCTGGCTGGGTTTCATTTTCTCTAAGCACTTTATATCCGGCCATAGAAGCGATCAAGGCATTGCCTGTACAGTCGATCAATTGCTTGGCTGAGATAATGGTTTTAACGCCCTTCCCTGTACTTTCTACCAGCCATCTGTCATGCTCAAACTTGACCGATGTGGGGGTTTCGTAATAGCGTATGTCCACTCCTGCCTCGAGGCATTTTTCTTCGGCCAACATCACATAAATTGCAGGATTGACTGCAACCTGATGTTTCCAATGTGATTTGGGTATTTTTGAAAAGTCAGGCAATTGGTCACCGTTGAGTTCTACGGCATCCAAAACCAATTCCCAACCGATCCCACTGATGATTTGTTTGCCCCAAGCGTGAAAAATACCTGGAAAAGAAACTCCTCCAGTGGTGGTACATCCACCCAATTGACTTCCACTCTCTATCAGCACGGTTTTTGCACCTGTCCTGCCAGCCTGGATGGCGGCAATTGTTCCAGCGGTACCTCCGCCCACTACCATGATGTCTGTTTCCAAAAAACTTTCATTGAGTTGGTAGGGCGCTACCAAACTTTCGGCTTGGAGTGTTGAGGGCAGTCCAGCCGCAACAGAAAATGCTCCTATTGATTTGAGCAAATCTCTTCTTTTCATTTTACTCATGTCATGCGTCTTAGTTAGGTCTTTTCATTAATTTTCTGTGATTCTGATCATCGATATCCTCAATGACTAGAGAACGATTTCAAAGTGATATTTTCCTGCCTCTAATTGTGTTTGGAAGACTTGCTTTCCCTTTTTGGAAAATTTGACCCCACCTTTACGGATTATATTCTTGCCGTTAATAATTAGTGTTGCTGTGCTATTGGGAGGGATGTTGACTTGATAATGGATGATCCCCTCTTTGTTCACCCATGAACTTTGGATGGGGCCATAGGGCCCTTCGAATTCAGCCTTAAAGTGCTCCAAGTCCTTCACAAAGTGAGGTTGAAGCAAAATGTTTTTAAAACCAGGATTTTGGGGATCGGGTTTTATACCGCCCAATGCCTTGTAAAACCATGCACTGATTTCTCCAAACATGATGTGATTTCTTGACATTGCTCCTTTTCGGTCTTTGTCTACTTTCCAATCCTCGTAGAGCGTTGTTGCTCCATCTTTGATCCACGCCCCCCAGGAAGGAAAATCTTCTTGTGTGGCCACTTCATAGGCCAGATCGGGATATCCATTTTCGCTCAAGGCATTCAAAATGGCTTTACTCCCCAGTAATCCAACGTCTATATGACGATTGTCAGAGATGACCTTCTCGGCCAGCTTTTGACTTACTTTTTTGCGGTGGGCTTCGGGAACGATTCCCCAAAATAGTGCCGTACTCAATTCTGTCTGAAAACCACTGCCATATACCGATTTTTCAGCATCGAAAAAGCGAGAATTAATGGTTTCTTTAATCTTTGAGGCCAGTTGGGAATACTTGTCATGATCTTCTTCCTTACCAAACATTTTAGCGGCCTTGGCCAGTAGGCTGGCATCGACGTAGTAGTAAATGGAGGAGGTGAACTCTTTGGGGGTCTTAGACTTTACAGGCACCCAATCTCCCAGCCCCCAATGGGTGATGTATCCTGGGCTGACCTCGGTAATACGATCTACATATCTTTTGATGTTGTCGTAGCAGTCTGCCAAAAGCTTGTCATCGCCATAAAAGAGATAAATATTCCAGGGAATGATGGCCAAACTACTGGTCCAGTCGGGGCCATTTCCCCATTCATAGCCCCATCCGTTGGAGGGAATGATAGAGGGCAAAACGCCATTGGGCTGTTGTTCGTCTCGATGATCTGCCAGCCATTTTTCATAAACCGTAATCCCATCAAAATTATATAGCCCAGTTTCAATTGCGATGTGCGCATCTCCAGTCCATCCATTTTTTTCTCTTTGCGGGCAATCGGTGGGATAGCCAAAAAGATTCGATAAATAGGCATTATTGGTGGCAGTCCAGAGCTGATCAATCAGGGGATTGGAACTGCTGATTTTTCCAACAGGAGGCACATCACTGTGCATCACGATTCCAGTCAGGCTTTCTTTGGTCAATTCAATGGGTTTGCTGCTGAGGACTTCTACATATTGAAAACCTTTGTAGTTGAATTTTGGAGCAAAAGTTTCTATACCTTCTCCGCTGAGGGTATAAACATCGGTTTGAAAAGGATCACTATCGTCTGTCGGGCGGTAGTGTACGATGATATTTGAAAGATCTATTTCTCCTTGATCGTCTAGTAATTCGGAATGTGTTACCCTCAAGACGGTTCCCGCCTCGCCTTTAACTTTAATTTTGGAAATGCCTGCAATGTTTTTTCCAAGCTCAAAAATATATTTTTGCGCATTTATCTTTCGCATTTTTATTGGCTCAAGTGCTGCTTTATGTTTTATGGGGTGTAAAGACTGAGCTACAATATTTTGTGATGGAGCTGTAGCAAGAATACTGTTCTTCCAATGCCCGTCGTCAAAACCAAAACGGCTCCACCCTTTTTCTTCTAATTGAGCGTTGTGATGCTCACCAGTATAGATGCTATTAAAGACCACAGCACCAGAAAAAGTTTTCCAATCCCTGTCGGACGATATGGTTTCTTGAGTCCCGTCCTCATAGGTTAGCTTTAAGTTCATGCAGAATCGAGGTCTTGCCCGCCAGGGCGATTGATGGAAATACCAAACGGCGGTAGATTGGTGATTGTACCAACCATTGCCCAAGAGCACTCCAATGGCATTATTCTCTCTCAAAAAAGAGGTTACATCGTGAGTGACATAGAGGTTTCTTCGATCAAAACGAGTATAGGTAGGGTCCAGTTGATGATCTCCCACGCGTTTACCGTTGAGATACAGCTCAAATAATCCTCCTGCAGCGATGTAAACCCGAGCTTTTTTGATTTTCTTCCTGGCGCTAAATTCTTTTCTGAAATAAGGAGCTTCTTTTTTGTGTATGTCTCGGCTGTCGGATATCCAGTTTCCCTTCCAGTTTTGCATTTCCATCATCCCCATTTCAAAATGAGCGGGCTCTGAGCTGCTTATTTTTTGGTTGTCGTGATCCCAAACGTTTACTGACCAATAGTACTTTTGGTAGGGCTCGAGTATCTTGCCTTTATAGACGACCATTTGTTTGTCGGACATGATTTTTCCACTGTTCCAATGGGACCCTTCGCCTGAGGTAACTTTTGCAGAATCGATTCCTAGGCTGATCTCATATGCTGTTTGTTTGGCACCCTTTCTTTGATCCTTGGTTTTCCATGTCAAACGAGGTGTTTGTACGTCCAAACCAATTGGATTCGTCAAGTACTCAGTCATGAGGCCATAGAGGGTTACTCGATCATTTTGTGAATGAGCATTCCACAACAAGGTCAAAAAAACAATCGCTAAGAGGGATTTTATTCTCACGGTTTTAAACTCTTATTCAAGAAAAATAACAATTAGTTAGCAATTACTGTTATTTTAATTTTAGTAAAAATGAAAAAAGTACCAAAAAAGAGGGTGAATTGAAGGAGATCGCGATCCTTTTTTTGACAGGAGAGGAATGGAGAAGCTTCCCTTATTTATTGATCATCAGCATACCACTCTGCGAAAGCAGTGGCTGTTTCCCTAAGCTTTAAAGAAAACAGCTTCAAGTGATTAGGTAGTTTTTTTTGAATTTTTACTGCAAAGTCTAAAATCATCATTTCACTGGTGGGTTGATAGGTTACCCTTAGTATTTTATGTCCCCGGTTTTCCATTTCATCGGCAATTTCTTTGTGTGGAGAGCTGACATTGAGAACTGTTGCATGATCGAAAGGATCTACAATTTCTTGTTTAACGATGGTTTTGAGATCACCAAAATCAATGACCATTCCGTTTTTGACCTCTTTGGGGTCTGAAATGGGGAAGCCAATAACGGTTACATCCAATTGGTAGCTGTGACCATGTACATTTTTACAAAGTCCATCATAGCCATAAAGAGCATGTCCGGTTTCAAATTTAAATTGTTTGGTGACGCGAACTTTCTTATCCATTTTAGAGTGATTTGATCCTATTTTGTGAAAAGTCCGAAAGGGCCAAATGGGCGGTAATTTTGGCATTTTCGTTTAAGAGTGTATCCCAATGTTGGGTGTCTTTCCAATGCAGTTTTCTCAATTCTTGGCATGCTTCGGGAGCATAACTGGCCAGTTGATCCGCTTTTTCAGCGAGGGTTTTGTCCAAGGCTTCCTCATCATTCAGACATAGTGCAAATAGGCCTTTATTGACTCCCCAATCTGCACTTTTCCAGTTTGTACAATCCAATGACAACAGTGAAAATGCAGTGGTTCCTATTTTTCGACTTACGGCCGGTTCGATGACATAGGGACCCAAGCCGATGGAGAGTTCCGATAGTTTGATCATGGCGGCATCTGTGGCAAAAGCATAATCACAAGCCGATACCAAACCAACACCACCTCCCACGACCTTACCGTGGACTCTTGCCAGGACAAATTTTGACATTTTTCTGAGGGTATTGAGCAAATTTGCAAAACCCATAAAAAAGGCAGTACCCTCTTCAAGATTTTTTACGGTTTTCAGTTCACTCAGTGAAGCACCAGCACAGAAAGCCTTGCCCTCACTTTCTAAAATGACCACTCCAACATTTGGATCTTTGTCGGCAGTGAGTAAAGTTTCTGCAAGTTTTTTCAACAAGTAACTGGGCAAGCTATTTCCCTTGGGATGAAAAAATTGTATCCTGCCAATACGGTTCTTTACTGTTAATTGAACGCTTCCTTCCATTGCTTTTCAAAAATAGCCAATCTATTTTGTTTTGAGGGTGATTGGTCAAATCGAAATTTATACAAAATGATTTTTTTAAAAATCTTCGTTAAATTCATCTCAAATTATACAAATGAGGTACGCTTTTTTGTCTTTTCTAACTTTCACAATTGTAAGTTCTGGATCCTTATTTTCTCAGCAATATGTTAACTTATCTGTGGACAACGACCTCTATTTCCAAACGGATCAGTATTATTCTAGTGGGATTTTTATCAGTTTAGGAAACTTGAAAAAAGAAGAGGATCAAGAGGAAACTTTTCCTAAAAAGTACGTGCATTGGATTTTGGGTCAGGAAATTTATACACCTTCGAAGAGGTACAGTCGAGATACAGATCAGTTTGATTATCCTTTTGGGGGTTGGTTGTTTTTGGAAAAGTCTTTTGAAAAATACAAAAGTGCTTTTTCGGCTTGGGGGGGATCGGTTAAATTGGGGGTAACGGGAAAAGCCTCATTGGCACCTTATCTCCAAAACCTCTATCACGATAAGGTCTTGGGTCTTCCCAATGTGACTTGGGAACAGGCCTTACCACAAAGATTTCATGTTAACCTTAATGTGACTCACAAAAAACGTTTGCCTCTGATGGAACACTTGGCTTTGCTGTATGAATTCTTCGGTACTCTGGGAACTCAGCGGATAAGCTCAGGAGGGCGGATCGGACTCCTTTATGGAACCTCCAAGGCGCTTTCATTTTTGGGGAATCCACTAGAAATGCAATCCAAAGGGTACGGTATTTATGCGGGAACTCGTCAAGAATACCGCCCTCACGATTACATGCTTTCTGGAAGTTTGTTCGATGATGAAGCTCCTTTTGTTCTTGACGCCATCGAACATAAAAACAGTTTAGAGGTGGGATTTGCTTATTACACCTCAAAGTGGAGGTTTCTAACTTTATGGAATAGTATTTCTAAAGACAACAGACTTCAGCGGGGCACGAGACATTATTATATCAATATTTCTGTAGGGAGATTCTTAAACTAGAGTTATCGCGGTTTTTTCTTTGGATTAAGCACAAAAAAATGGACTCCCAATAAAAAGGCCTGAAAGTTGTTTTTCTGATCGCTTAATGGATCACTGGCTTTTTTAAAGAACCGATATTGCAAGGATACATCAAATCTTTTCCAGACGTTGTATTGAGTGGCAAAAAGCCAACCAAAAGAGTTTTTAAAAACACCTTGCCGATAGGTGTAACTTTGGTTTTTGAGGTCAACGATCTCTGAGTTTTGTGCTTTGAGTAAATGATTGTAAAGCAGTCCGGTTTCGAAAAGTAGTTTTCTAGAGGGGAAAACCCTTAGGGTGATTGGAATACTTAGATACCTTAGTTGATCGTAGGATCGATTGGAGTTAAGGTTGTATTGATAACTTAAGGTAAAGAAATCTACTCCTGAATTAAGGGCAAAGGTTTTGGCGAATTTGTATTGTAAGTAGACTCCTACGGAATGATTAATTTTTGGTGTGGAATGACCCTCTTTGGCATTGCCGTAAACCAGATGCGTATGGAGATCTACATTCCATTTTCGATAAAAACCATCGAGGTCCTGACCCCTGTTGTATTGAAGCAGTAAGTTTGCGTCACCCTGGGCAAAACCCACGACACAAAACAGCAATAAACCGACGATTTTAGCTAAAGACATTTTTAAAGATATAATAAAAGACGATTGTTGGAAAGAGTGTTTCTCAATTTAAAGCTTTATTGTATTTTTGAGCTCAGCCAAAAAAGGAATTTTTATAGGATTTTTCTGTATTATTTTCTTCAAGAAGTTGGCGTTTGAAATTATGGGGATGTAGCTCAGCTGGCTAGAGCGTTTGACTGGCAGTCAAGAGGTCGTGGGTTCGAGTCCCATCTTCTCCACAAGATTTATTTCAGGGTTTCCTTTCGGAGACCCTTTTTTTGTTGCTATTAGCCAGCTGTTTCCTCAGTTGGAAAACAAATTCCTTAAAGAGCAATTCATATATTAATATACGGAATTTTAGCCACTTTTTGGTACGTTTTTGGCACGTTTTTCAACTTCGTCAACGCGGATTACTAACGTAATCCGCAAGCTAAATGACTCTCGGAAAAATGCAATTCTTGGCACCAATTCAGGGAGTTTCTCAAGACAAATTTTTTTCCACCTCCCATGATTCATTGATTTTTTTTAGATTTGAGTAATATGAAACTGATGAAGAAACTAATACTATTATTATTTGTATCTGTTGGACTAAACGCACAGTTCAACTACCAAGCTATCGTAAAGGATAGTGATGGAAATCCTGTAACCAATAATCAAGTTAAGTTTAAGTTCTCTCTGATGTATCAGTCCTCTACGGCAACACCAGTATTTATAGAAGAACACGATATAACAACTCCCGCTGATGGTGTGGTTAACCTGTCTGTTGGTGGAGGTACAGTTGTAAACGGTACTTTCTCTGATATAGATTGGTCACAGAGTGTATTTATGAAAGAGGAGTTAGATACAGGAAGTGGATATCAGGATATGGGCACTAAGCAAGTTGCAAGCGTTCCTGTTGCTGAATTTGCAAACAAATTAGATGGCTTTATAGTTGATAATTCAAATAATATTTTGGCAGGGAAATCTTCTATGGGGCAGGTTTCAGACACAGGAACTAATAATATTGCAATAGGGTGGCGAACACTCCAAAATAATGGTGGAGGTTCTTCTAATGTTGCAATTGGAGAGAGGTCTATGATGGGAGGAGAACAAGAAGTAGTATACACGACGGGTAGTTGGAATACTGCTGTAGGTGCTGCCACTATGATAATGAACGAAAGTGGAAATGAAAATTCTGCTTTTGGAGCAGGTGCTATGGAAAACAGTCAATCAGGCTCAAGAAATGTTGCGGTTGGATATCAATCATTGACTGATAATAATGGAGGAACTTTAAATGTTGCGGTAGGAAGTAGGGCTATGTTTGTAGGAAACACAACGGGACATTCAAATACAGCTGTTGGGGCAGAATCTTTAAGGAATAATAAAGAGGGTGTAGAAAATGTTGCTATTGGTACAGGAGCATTATATAGTAACAAAGACAGCAATTTCACTACAGCAGTTGGTTTTCTTGCAGGAAATTCTTCTTCATCTACTTTAAATACATTTGTTGGTTACAAAACAAATGGTAGTGATGAACTTACAAACGCCTCGGCCTTTGGAGCAAATGCAATTGTCACAGCATCTAACACAATACAATTAGGAAATGTCAGTGTTACCCTTGTAAACACCTCAGGAGTTGTCTCTGCTACATCGTTTAAGGGCAATGCAGATGAGGTAACTTTAACTTATAGCGGAACAGTTACCAACGTACTTGCTGTTATTAGCGACTTGCAACGTCAAATAGCAGAGTTAAAGGAACTTGTTATCCAAAATAATTCTACACCCTCAATCTATTTTGAGAATGGAACATGTAAATGTCCTAATGCGAGTGTTGGAGAAACCGAAACAATTGCTGGAACATTATACACTGCTGTTAACAGCTCGACCATTCATGATGAAATTGAAAATGGAAACATAAACCTTTGTACAACACTCGTTACTGATATGAGTAATCTCTTCCAAAATAGTTCTTTTAACTCCGATATAAGTTTTTGGGATACCTCTAATGTAACTATTATGAGGAGTTTATTTGATAGTGCATCAGCTTTTAACCAAGACATTGGTAGTTGGAATACTTCAAGTGTTACTGATATGAGTTTTATGTTTTATGATGCATCAGCTTTTAATCAGGATATAGGTAATTGGGATACTTCTAGTGTAACTAATATGCGTTCTATATTTTACGTTGCCATTGCTTTCAACCAAGACATAGGTAATTGGGATACTTCAAATGTTACAAATATGAGTTATATGTTTAGTAATGCATCAGCGTTTAACCAAAATTTATCAGGCTGGTGTGTAACAGATTTTACTAATGAGCCAGAATATTTCTCTGATAATTCAGCTCTAATAGCCGATAACAAACCTGTTTGGGGAACTTGTCCATAACACCAGATAAAGTATCTTCTTAAACGTAATACCCCCTAATCAGAAAAGTATAGATAGATAAAATAGATGGTAGCAACAAAAGTCCTAATGCTATTATAATTTTTTGAGTTTTCGTCATCACCCATGACCATGACTTGTTTTTATCCTTGTCGATAGATGAAGCTATTTTAAACTCCTCTCGCCTAAAAAGAGGTCGGATTTAGGTCATCAGTAAATATCGGGCTTCCAGAAAGTGCTATTTTTCATTCTCTTATAAACCAGCCATTTAGAGTTAATTTTATTGAAGTTTGCACCTGCCAACCAACTGAATATTGATTAATTATGGTTGAAAAATCAACCCTTTGTGGAGAAGTACATATTTCATTTTTGATAAATTCAAAATTCCTTTAACTCATAATTTTTTATTTTTTTTAAAGATTACTCCAGTTTAAATGCCTAGACTTAAAACTATAGTAAATGATACAAGTGCACTTCTATTGTTAAAACTAGAGGTAACTTGGAACGTTTCAAACACACCATCCCGATAGGTCTTGTTTAAATTATAACGCTTCAATAAACATCTAATTCATATTAGTCATATCTGAAGTATCTCACTTTCCCGTGTCTTGATTGAAAGATGTATTTGAGGAAAAGATCTTCATTATCAAATATTGCTCTAAAAAAGTTCAATATTGTCTTTTATCGATTTTTTGCAAATTTTAAAAAAATATATTAAATATTTATCCATGTGAATTGGGAATAAAAATATAGTCGCGGGTCGATAGAACGCATCCGAATGTCAAATAATATTTTTATTTCAATTCGTGAATAATTCAATTGAAATTTAAAAACCTACTATAATTTTTCAATGATTTACGAAATTAATATTTTCTCAGAGCAGCGAGATTTTATCTTAA
>JAYNHF010000047.1:0-16551 GCA_038107695.1 Flavobacteriaceae bacterium
TATTTGGAATCAAAAAATGGGAAGCTACTGTTGTAAGAAACTGGAACGTTGCCTCATTCATCAAAGAATTTGTGGTCAAAATTCCAGAAGCGATGGATTATGAAGCGGGAGGATACATCCAAATAGAGATTCCCGAAGGGGAAGTAAAGTACAGTGATATCGATATTTCAGCCCATCC
This sequence comes from Flavobacteriaceae bacterium, assembly GCA_038107695.1. Lineage (GTDB taxonomy): Bacteria > Bacteroidota > Bacteroidia > Flavobacteriales > Flavobacteriaceae > UBA8316. Next base: position 179 of record JAYNHF010000047.1, read on the forward strand.
CGATGAACATCCGGGTGAACCTGATAAATTCAAGTTGGAGTGGGACAAATTTAATTTATGGCCCTTGGTGATGAATAATCCTGAAACGGTTGAAAGAGCCTATTCTATGGCCTCTTATCCAGCCGAAGGGAAAGAAATCATGCTCAATGTAAGAATTGCTACTCCACCGTGGGATCGTAATAAAAATGATTGGATGGATGTTAACCCTGGTATTGCATCCTCCTATATTTTTTCAAAAAAACCTGGAGATAAGGTTACCATATCAGGACCCTACGGTGAATTTTTTATTAATCACTCTGATGCAGAAATGTTGTACGTTGGTGGAGGAGCAGGTATGGCTCCCATGCGTTCCCACCTATACGAATTGTTTAGAACCCTGAAAACAGGAAGAAAAGTAACTTTTTGGTATGGGGGGCGTTCCAAAAGAGAGCTATTCTATCTAGAACATTTCAGAGCGCTGGAAAAAGATTTTGAGAACTTTAAGTTTTATGTCGCCCTTTCAGAACCCATGGAAGAGGACAATTGGAAAGTTAAAGATGGCTTGGATGGTGAAGGAGATGGATTCAAAGGTTTTGTTCATCAATGTGTGATTGACAATTATCTCAACCATCACGAAGCACCCGAAGACATAGAGGTTTATTTCTGTGGGCCTCCACTTATGAACCAGGCGGTTGAAAAAATGGCTGATGACTTTGGTATTCCTCCAGAGAACGTTCGCTTTGATGATTTTGGTGGATAGATGCTTAATTCCCAAGAAATTCACAAGTTAGCGATGAAAGAGGTCGGTGACCATCTTTCTGAAGAAGGCTTTGAATTTTTGTCCGTAAACTCTCAACTCAAAAAAGACCCCCAATTTGTTTGTCTAAAGGAAAAAAAACTCCACTTTGTTGTTGTAAGAGGATGTTTGTATCCAGAGAATCCAAGAACATTTGATGTCCAATTGATGAAGCAAGTTAGAGATCACGCTATCAAATACAAAGCGACTACTTATTTCGCTGGAGTAGGTTTTGCCAATGCACAAGATTATGAGTTGCCTTTAACCCAAAACGACAGCTATGCAGTCAATTTTGACGGACTTCAAATTATGGAGTAGCCTCATACTTGTTGGACTTTCAATCTCCTGCAATCAGACTTCGAATAAAGTAAAAAAATTGCAAGGTTTTGCTTTGGGAACCTCCTACAATATTCAATATGTATCCAATGTATCTGAAGAGGAAGTTCAAAAAGGAATTGATTCTATCTTTTATGTCCTTAATAAATCACTTTCTACCTATTTACCCCAATCTGATATTTCGAAAATCAATCGGGGAGACAGCACAATTGTGGCAGATCAACATTTTAAAGCAGTCTTTGAAAAAACTAACGAGGTTTGGAAAGCCACCAATGGATATTTTGATCCTACCGTTGGAGCACTTGTCAATGCCTACGGATTTGGTCCTGAAATGACTGCAAATAATATTAGTTCAGAACAGATAGATAGCCTTCTTCAGTTGACGGGTTGGGAAAAAATTAAGCTTACGAATGAGGGTACCATTAAAAAAAAATCACCTCATATCTATCTTGATTTTAATGCTTTAGCGAAAGGTTATGCGGTTGACATACTAGGAAATTTCTTACACGACTTAGGCAGCAAGAATTATATGGTAGAAATAGGAGGTGAGATTGTCGTCAGAGGAAATAGTCCTAAAACACAAAAGCGATGGAAAATTGCCATCGATGATCCTCGACAGGAGGAGCAACGTCAATTTATACAAACCCTTTATTTGAGTGACCAAGCACTTGCTAGTTCTGGTAACTATCGAAAATACAAATTTGATCCCACCACTGGTGAGAGGTACGTTCACTCCATCAATCCTCATTCAGGATCGGCACAAAAAACAAATATTCTCAGCACCTCTGTCAAAGCTCCAGATTGTATGACCGCCGATGCTTGGGCCACTGCCCTAATGGTTATGCCCCTTGAAATGGGTGAAAAATTAATAGAGGATAATCCCAATTTGGAAGCCCTTTGGATAGTCGCAAATAAGGATGAAATGACTACAGTAGCCTCTAAGAATTGGTGATTTTTTATTTTTTTTTAATTTAATACCAACCAATCTTACTAATATCCTTACCATGCAACGACAATATTTTCCAATTGTTGGGGCGATCTGTTTCGGTCTATCCTATGCCGCTCTCTTTTCGCAGATGGCACTTTATGGTGATTTATACGTTGCCCCAAAAAACGAGTTGCATCTTGCCTCTGATCAGCTCTATTTCGAGTCTGGAAAAATTATTACCGATAGAGGGTCCAATGGGGGGATTCTCTCTTTTGCTAGAGGGAGTTATTGGGAAGGAGCAAACCATAACAATTACGTAGACGGGTTTATTCGTTTTTACAATTCTTCTGAATTTATCTTTCCCCTGGGTAATGAGAATGTTTATCAGCCCATATATCTTTTTGATTTTACAGGAGCTCAATATTTTGACTTGACTTACCATCATCTCCCCCATAAGGCATCTCAGTCTGTTGATTCAATTACTGCTGTGAGTAACACCCATTATTGGGAATTACGTAATCCTCGTGGATCGGGTCGACTGATCATTCCTTGGAATGTATTTTCTAATGTAGTTGAATTATTAGATCATGCTCCTACCCCAGAAAAAGCTTTGAACTTAATAACCATTGGAGGGTTTGATGGTGACCTATGGATACCCATTGAGAGTGAGTTGACCGATAATTTTAATAATGTGGGGAACAAAAATTCTCTTTTGGAGGGGTACATTCAGTCTAAAGAAAAAGTAGATTTTTCTAGGTTTAGAGCATTTACTTTAATGATGCGTGACATTCCTCCAATTGATTCAAAAAATATTTCACAAGCCATTACACCCAACGGTGATGGTAAAAATGATACCTGGATTATCGAAGGGATTGAGCAATATCCCAAAGCCAAAGTTTCAGTTTACAATCGTTGGGGAGAAGTTGTTTTTTCAAAATCCTCGGGCTATAAAAATGATTGGGGAGGAAATTATAAAAATAACAAGAACACCCTACCAACAGGATCCTATCTGTTTGCTATCGACTTCGGTGGAAATGGGAAAGTAGACAGCAAAGGTTGGTTGTACATTTCAAATTAATCTCATTCAAATACTTTGTGAATGAAAGAAATTTACTCCTTTTTTCTGCCCCTTTTACCACTACTGTTGTGGACTCAGCAGGATACTAATATTGTATTTTATCAACAAAATTTACAATTGTTTAATCCTGCAGCAACTGGATTGGAGGATCATATTATAATGAGTTTTACCCTACGAAGTCAGTGGGCGGGTATTAATGGAGCACCTGATGTCCAACTATTTAAATTGTCCATTCCTGAAGGAGAAAAAAGATTAGGTTATGGAGCAATTTTGATGCTTGACCAAACCTTTATCGAACGTCAAACAAGAATATTTGCCAACTTTTCCTATCGTTTGCCTTTTGGGCGGGATAACTCCTTATTTCTCGGAATCCAAGCAGGAGGAAATCATATTAATTTGGACTTTGATGACATTAATATGGCTCATGATGATGATGGTAAATTGGGGAATTTAACCCGATTTTACCCTAATGTAGGGGTAGGAATTCATTATAAAACACCAAAAAGTTATATTTCGTTATCTGCACCTTTTTTGATTGATCATAAAAATGAGAAAAATGTTGATGCTGTTCATCTAAGCCCATCGGATGATATTCATCTCTATTTTTCGGGAGGATTGCATTTGCCCGCTTTTGCAAGAAACTGGAGCTACGTAGTATATGGTCTAGTCAGATGGGTTCAAAGTGCTCCCATCACTACTGTTATTAATGCAGGCTTTGGTTATCAAAAATCTGAACTTCTTTTTGCTTATCACCACAATAGCAGTTTGGGACTTTCAGTATTCTTTGACAATGGAGGCCCAGTCAGTGTGGGATATGCTTATCAGTCCTCTACCCCCAATCTACTTTCTAAATTAGATTTTAGGAATCATGAACTAATTCTTCGTATCCGATTGAACGCTAAAAAAGATAAAATCATGGAAACGGATGGAGAACAAGAATCAAATGAAGATCGAGCTATGAATTAAAACCATATTAACATCAAAATTTAGCTAACATGAGACACTATCACCTATTTATCTTTTTGAGCTTGGCTGTTTGTTTTGCTAACATTAGTCTTTATGCACAGGTCAAAATTGGAGACAATCCTAAAAATATTAACCCCCACGTTTTACTTGAATTGGAAAGTAAAGACCAAGGAGTACTTTTTCCTCGATTGACACAGGCACAAAGAGATGTTGCCTTTGGTGTTGATATTCCTGATGGGCTAATTATTTTTAACACGGATAAGGGAGGGCTTGAAGTTTACAGCATTAAAAAAGGTTGGGAAACCTTAGGAGTTTTACAAATACCCCCTTCAACATTAGAGTTAACCGCTGATCATCAGTTAATTATGAATGGTGAACTGCGGGTGAATTTGACTAATTACTTCAACGTAAATCAACAACTCACTTTGGTTGGAAATATACTTTCTTTGACTAATGGAGGAAGAGTAGATCTTAGTTCTTTGACGATTTCCTCAACTTCATTTAATAACTCAAGTAATAATGACTTGGATAAAAATAATCTAGAGGGTCAAACATTATCATTTACAAAATTGGGAACTCTTAACCAAACAACTTTAAAATTGGAGGGAGGAAATGAAATTACTTTAACGGCAGGGGATGGTATTCAGTTTCACACTACCTCCAATAGTTTAATGATTTCGGGATCGAATCAAATGGGAGTTTTTTCTAGTCAAAACAATGTTACCAGTAATTCCCAAGGGAATATTGACACAGATGATTTTGTTTTTGGATCGGATCAATTGGACAATAAAACAGGTGGAGATGATGATACCAGAATGCTTTTTGATAAAAGCAAAGGGGCCTTTCGAGCTGGAAGGGATGGGAGGGGGAGTTGGAATGAGTCCAAAAGGGGAGAGTTTTCTGTAGGTTTGGGTTACAATACTGAAGCCAAAGCCGATAGAAGTGTCGCATTAGGAAACGGTCTAACCGCCAATGCATATGCAGAAACCTTGTTGGGTAGTTACAATGATACTTTTCCGGGAGCTAATCTTGACAGTTGGGAAGATCAAGATCCTTTGTTGACTTTTGGAAATGGAACTAGTAGCAGTAAAAAAAGTACAGCTTTAACCCTATTAAAGAACGGTAATCTGGGAATAGGAACGATGACTCCAAAAGAAACCCTTGAGGTAGCGGGTACAATTTCAGCCACAACAATCGGTGGTAATACTTTTGTCTTGAAAGAAGGAGGGACTATTATTCCTAATAAAGCTGGTTTGTACGCCTCCGTTTCCAATGCACTAACAGAACTTATTGCTTTTGACAGCGCTGGGAATGAGTCCACCATCTCTCCTCACAATTTTAGCCTCATTGGTAAGCCCAGCGAAGAGATGGCCTGGAGTTATTACTCTAGAAATAACCTAAAAAACAAACAACTGAATGTTGACATGATGAAAATGTCACGTTTGGTAGAACGCATGTCTGGTCAAAAGCTGGTCTACATTGCCGATTTGGAGGGCAATATCCTCCAACAAAATCCCAAATCAGAAGTAACCCAATTTGAAAAAGAAATCAGTATGCTCAAGGCCGAAAATCAAGCCATCAAGAACACGCTAGAGGTGCTACTGAAAAAAATAGCGACGTTGGAGAATCACTAGGCTTTGTGGCAGTAATGAATCTCAGTTCAAACATCACTTCATACATTCAATACAGGGGAAAGAATAGCTTATTTCCGCATCAGTGGAATCTTTTCTTTTTGAGGAAGGGCAAACCGAAGAATTTCTTCTGTTGTTAAGTCCTTTTGAATAAAAATGCGCTCAGCTGAGAAACCTACCGACTCTAACCGATGATAGTAGTCCTGACCATAGATTCTAACATGGTCGTATTGTCCAAAAACTTTTGTTCGTTCATCTGGATTGCTGATACTATCGTCTTCAAATGTTTTTTCTCTTTTCTCTTCTAGAGGCACCTGTGCAATCAGTATTCCGTTATTTTTCAAAACGCGATACAATTCGGACATTGCCTTTACGTCGTTGGGAATATGCTCCAAAACATGATTGCAAAGGATCAAATCAAACTGATAATCCTGAAAAGGCAAATCACAGAGGTCTGCTTTCACATCGGCTAGGGGAGAATAAAGGTCGGTAGTTATATAATCCCAGTGTTTTAAAGATTTGAATTTTTGGTAAAAAACTTGTTCTGGTGCTACATGTAAAACCTTAAGTTCTTTTTTTAAAAAGTCAGTATGTCTTTGCAAATAAAGCCATAACAATCGATGACGCTCCAATGAAAGCGTTCCAGGACAGAGCGCATTGGGCCGAAGTGTTTTACCGTAACCATAAGGCAAAAACTTTCGGTATTGAGACCCATCAATTGGATCGGTAAACTTTTGGCCACGATAGAATAGCTTCAGTAGAGGTCTAAAAAATAAACTCATTCGAATCAAAAAAGATCGTGGAAAAAAGTACAAGATCCACTTCATGCCTGAATACTGATTTTTTTGAAGGGCAACTCCTCGTCTGATTTTATGCCCAGCGCCTCATAGATGAAGTCAAAGGTGGAGAGCAGTTGTGGTTTACCATCGATCAAAGCAACATTGTGTTCAAAGTGAGCACTGGGTTTGTTGTCAGCAGTTTTGATCGTCCAGCCGTCATTAAAATGACGAATGTTTTTCGTACCCTGGTTGATCATGGGTTCAATTGCTATGACCATCCCATCAACGAATTTTTTGCCCCTTCCTCTTTTGCCATAGTTTGGAATTTCGGGAGTTTCATGCATTTCCCTTCCCAAACCATGCCCTACCAATTCTCTCACTACCCCATAACCAAAAGATTCTGTATAACTTTGTATGGCATGTCCCAAATCTCCTACACGATTGCCATGGCAAAAGGCTTGCATTCCGACATAGAGAGATTTTTTGGTCACCTCTAGTAATTTCTGAGTTTCTTTGGCGACTTCTCCTACCTCAAAAGTATAAGCATGATCTCCGTAGAAACCATTTTTTAGCGCTCCACAGTCAACCGAAAGGATGTCCCCATTTTCTAAAGGTTTGTCATTGGGAATTCCATGTACCACTTGCTCATTAGGACTTATACAAAGTGTATTGGGAAAATCGTATAGACCCAAAAAGCCAGGTTTTGCCCCATGGTCGCGGATGAAACTTTCAGCCAATTGATCCAAATGCAAGCTAGTCACACCAGGTTTTATCTCTTTGGCCAGCATTCCCAGGGTTCGGGATACAATCAATGCGCTTTCTCGCATCAATTCAATTTCCTCTAAACTTTTAAGATTGACCATGTGCTATTGGTATGAATGGGTGTAGGCTTCTCCTTTGATGATTTGGGCAAGGTCGATTTCCATACTATTTACTGGAAATTCCACAAATCTATTCATTTCGTTTCCGTTTTTTAAAAAAATAAGAGTGGGAACGTTATAAATTTCTAAACCCTTCTCAAAGTTTTGAGGCGTAGTTTTTTCCTCACTCATTGCATAAATTTTAATATTATTTTGATCAAATTCTAATTGATCGAGTAACTTAAAAAAATGTGGAATCTCTCTTTGGCTGTCCTCACACCAAGTCCCCATAAAAATTTTGATTTCTAAATCTTTAAGATATGGCCGAAGATCCTTTCCCCAATTAGGATCAATCGTAATTTTGTCATATTCTTGGTTGAACCACGAGGTGACGTCTGAGGTTTGTAAATTGGTTTTATTGATGAGCCCCAATAAAATCATTTCCCCACTGCTGGCTTTTACTGCTTTAGTATTGATAGGTTTTTGAGGGTTGGAACCACAGCTGACTTGGAGACTAATGAAGGTGATGAACAAAATTTTTTTCATGATAAAGATTTTAGGATAGTGGGTTTTTAAACCAAAGGGGTTCCTTTCATTGCCAATGGTATTTCAATCTCCATCAATTTTAGGATGGTGGGTGCAATATCTCCCAATACCCCATTTTGGATGGTGTTTTTGTCGTTGTCTACCAATATCAAGGGAACAGGATTTGTGGTATGTGCCGTATTGGGAGAACCATCTGGATTGACCATGGTTTCACAATTTCCATGATCTGCGATTACGATTATTTTATAATCATTTTCCAAAGCCACTGCGATAATTGTACCTGCACACTGATCGACAGTTTCACAAGCTTTTACAGCCGCTTTTAAATCTCCAGTATGGCCTACCATATCGGGGTTGGCAAAATTCAGACAAATGAAATCGGGCTGTTCATCTTTGATTTTTGGGAGTATTGCATCCCTTACGTCATAAGCACTCATCTCGGGTTGTAAGTCATAAGTAGCAACCTTGGGGGAGGGACACATGATGCGTTCTTCTCCTTCGAAAGGTTCCTCTCGACCTCCATTAAAAAAGAAAGTGACATGAGGATATTTTTCCGTTTCGGCAATTCGGATTTGAGACTTGCCAGATTTGGATAGTGTTTCCCCTAATGTATCCTCCAAATTGTCCTTTTCAAAAACAACATTAATCTTCTTGAAGGTCTTATCGTATTGGGTAAGGGTGACATAATGCAAATCAAGGGGAAGCATGTTCTGTTCAGGAAAAGCCTCTTGAGATAAAGCTTGAGTCAATTGACGACCTCTATCGGTTCGGTAATTGAAGAAAATAACCACATCTCCCTCTTTAATTTTAGTCAGAGGTTGATTGTGCTCATCCACAGCTATCAATGGCTCGATAAATTCGTCGGTTACTCCAGTTGCATAGCTTGCTTCTACACTCTTAATAAGGTTTTGAGTTGGGGTTCCTTTTCCGTGAACGAGAGCATCATAAGCTTTTTTGACTCGTTCCCATCTTTTGTCCCTATCCATAGCATAATAGCGTCCAGTAATGGAGGCCAGCTTTCCACCGGTTTGATTCAGTTTTGTACTCAATTTCTCGATGTAGCCCACACCCGATTTTGGGTCGACATCTCTACCGTCTGTAAAACCGTGAACATACACCTCAGGACAGTCATATTTTGCTGCCATTTCCAGAAGACCCTCCAAATGATCAAGGTGAGCGTGTACACCCCCGTCGGAAAGTAGTCCCAAAAAATGTACATTTTTTCTATTGTTTTCAGCGTATTCCAAAGCATTGGTCAACACAGGATTACTTTCAATACTTTTGTCCTCTACAGCTTTTGAAATTTTCACCAGATCTTGATAAACAATTCTTCCTGCACCAAGGTTCATGTGTCCCACCTCACTATTTCCCATTTGACCTTTGGGTAGGCCAACATTTTCACCGTCGGTCAAAAGTTCGGCAGAGGAGTATTTTTTGTATAGACCATCAAGAGTAGGTGTGTGGGCTAAATCTACTGCAGAAACCTCTGGGTTGGGGGCAAAACCCCAACCGTCTAATATCATTAAAATTACTTTTTGGGTCATCAGAATCTTTTTTGCAAAGATAGTAATTCCCAATGCTTGTATTCTTTACAAGTAAGGAAAAAATATTTGTTGTTTCTTTGTAAGAATGATTAAAAAAGGGATTGTTTATTGTTCTACTGGTAGCCATTATCGCATTAAATCTGAGGGGCAGTTCTATGATTGTAGAATCAAAGGAAAATTCAGAATCAAAGGCATTAAAAGTACCAATCCAGTTGCAGTAGGAGATAAGGTTGCCTTTGAAATCAAAGACGAGGAAGAGAAAAATGAAGGAGTGATTACCGAGATTGAAGCTCGTCAAAATTATATCATTCGAAAATCAGTTAACCTATCCAAACAAATTCATATTATTGCCTCCAATATTGATCAAGTTTTTTTAATGATCACCCTCAATACTCCTCCCACTTTTCCCGCTTTTATCGACCGATTTTTGGTTACTGCACAAGCCTATCACATTAATGTAGTTTTGGTTTTCAACAAAATGGATTTATATGGTTCTGAAACGTTAGCGGAAACACGAATTTTAAAATCTATTTATGAAAAAATCGGTTATGAATGCTATGAAGTCATCGCTACCGATGTCGGTACTTTAGGTATTCTTCAAAAAAAGATGATTGATAAAGTGAGTATGTTTGCGGGTCACAGTGGAGTAGGCAAATCTACTTTGGTCAATACTTTGGCTCCTAATTTGGACTTAAAAACCGGACACATCTCCGAACAACATCAGCAAGGACAGCACACGACCACTTTTGCCGAAATGTTTGATTTGGATTCAAACATAAAAATCATTGACACCCCAGGGATTAAAGGTTTTGGGGTGGTAGATATTCAAAAAGATGAACTGTCGGGTTATTTTAGAGAGTTTTCTGAGCTAAAACCAAATTGTAAATTCAATAACTGTATGCATACCCAAGAACCGCACTGTGCTGTAAAATCTGCATTGGAGGCTGGTGAAATTGCCCAAAGCCGTTACAAATCGTACTTACAACTTTTAGAAGATGATTCACTTTACCGATAAATCATGAGAATAGTGATCCAAAGAGTCAGTCACGCTGAGGTAAAGGTAGAGGGACAGGTAGTGGGAACCATTGGTAAGGGGCTATTGGTTTTACTCGGGATAGAAAAAGAGGACGAATCTTCTGATATGGAGTGGTTGGTAAATAAATTGATCAATCTGAGGATTTTTAATGATGAAAATGGATTGATGAATCTCAGTCTTGAAGAAGTGGAAGGAGAGCTGATGGTCATCAGTCAGTTTACGCTAATGGCTTCAACCAAAAAAGGCAATCGACCTTCCTATATCAGAGCTGCAAATCATGAATTAGCCATTCCCATGTATGAGCAGTTTGCTTTAAAGTTAGAAGAAAAATTGGGTAAAAAAATAGCCAAAGGTGTTTTTGGAGCAGATATGAAGGTCAGTTTGTTGAATGATGGACCTGTAACGGTAATTATTGACTCTAAAAACAGGGAATAAAACTATAAAATATTCACCTCGAACTCCAAGTCAATTTTAAAATTTTCTAAAACTTTTTCTTTTATTTCTTGGGCTAGATTCAAGATTTCATTGCCCGTTGCATTTCCATGATTGACCAAAACCAAAGCTTGGTTTTGGTGAACTCCTGCGTCATTTCTGCGATACCCTTTAAATCCTAGAGTATCAATCAACCAGGCCGTTGGGATTTTTACCATTCCAGCCTTGTCTGGGTAGTGAGGTATGTCGGGGTATTTTTTTTGGAGTTCATACAAATGATGGGATGGGACGATAGGATTCTTAAAAAAACTACCGCTATTGCCAACCTTATCGGGATTTGGCAGTTTTGCTGATCGAATTTCGATCACTGCTTCAGCAATATTTTGAATGCTGACACTTTTGCCCTGCAACTTTTCAGATAGGCCTTTGTAAGAAATATTGGTTTTATGAAAAGACTTACTCAACTTGAAATTGACTGAATAAATGATGTATTGACCTTTGAGTTTGTTTTTGAAAATAGAACTCCTGTATCCAAACTCACAATCTTCTTTCGCAAAGGTTTTGATTTTATGATCATGGATGGAAAGAGCTTCACAACTTTCAAAAACCTCTCTGAGCTCCACTCCATAGGCGCCTATGTTTTGAATGGGTGCTGCTCCTACACTACCCGGTATAAGGGCCAAGTTCTCTACCCCACCGAAATTTTTTTCCAGACACCACATTACAAAGTCATGCCAGTTTTCACCAGCAGCTACTTTAACCGTAACCCATTCATCATCCTCTTGAATGATTTCCATACCTCGATTTTCCATTCTGACGGTCAATCCATCAAAATCTTTAGTAAGCAAAAGATTACTTCCGCCACCCAACAGAAGTATTTGGTCTTCTTTATTTTGGTTTAAAACCTCTATCAAAGTTTCCATGGTTTTAACACCAATGAATCTTTTTGATTTCACATTGATGCCAAAAGTGTTGTAGGGGAGGAGTGAGGTGTTTTCTTGGAAATTCAAAACCATAGGGTAAGATAGAAAAATGCCTAATAACTGCGGTAGGCTTCCAAGGCTTTTTCTAAAATTTCAGCAGCACGAAGAAGTTTATTGGTTTCCAATACAAAGGCCAAACGAACCTGATCTTTTCCCAATTCTGGGGAAGAGTAAAACCCTGCAGCTGGCGCCAGCATTAACGTTTGTCCTTGATCATGAAAGTCTGTGAGTAAAAATTTAGAAAAGTCTTCTGCGTCCTCTACGGGTAGTTTGACAATACAATAAAACGCACCCATGGGATCGGAGACCTCAATCCCTTTAATCTTCTTCAGCGCAGTAACGACAGCTTTTTTTCTTTTTGAATATTCTTTCTTAACGCTTTCCAAATAGGAGGGAGGTGCCTTAATGGCCGCCTCACTTGCCATCAGCGCTAGGGCTGGGGGAGACAATCGCAGATGAGCAAACTTTAGCGCAGTAGACATCAGTTCTTTGTTTTTTGATATCATACATCCTACACGAGCACCACACAGGCTGTAGCGTTTGGAAACCGAATCGATCATCACAGCGTGTTGACTTCCTCTTTCATCTTTCAAGACAGAATAATGAGAGTCTTGAGTGTAAATAAACTCACGATATACCTCATCTACAATGATAAAAATATCGTGTTTGATAGCCAGTTCGATCAAAGCTTCCACTTCTGTTTTGGTGTAGAGATAACCAGTTGGATTACTCGGATTGCAAATCAGCAGGGCTCGTGTTTTATCAGTAATTTTTTCTTCTAACTTTTCTACAGGAGGGAGTTTAAACTGATTCTCAAAATGAGATACCACTGGCACAACCTCAACACTTGAAGCAGCCGCAAACCCATTGTAGTTGGCATAAAAGGGTTCAGGAATGATGATTTCATCTCCCGCATCACAGATTACACTAAGGGTAAACGACAAGGCCTCACTGGCTCCCGTAGTTACGATAATATCATCGGGTTCAACAGAAATGTTGTGTCCTGCGTAGTAATCACAAAGGTGAGTTCTGTAGGAAATTGAACCTTGAGAAGAACCATAGGGCAGGAGTTTGAGGGGATGTTGACGGACAATCTCCATTGCCTCCTCAGGGGCCTCAATGTCTGGTTGGCCAATATTGAGATGTAAAACTTCAGTACCACGAGATTTGGCTGTATCTGCATGAACAACCAGTTTTCTTATGGGGGAGGAAGGAAGCTCTTGTCCTTTCTTTGAAATTTTTGGCATCTTAGAATTTGTGAATGCAAATATTCAAAAAAAAAGCATTGATTCTCAACTGTTGGTTGAAAATTAATAAGAAGACAATCGAAATTAGCTACCTTAATTGGCTTTAACGTTGCCTTTGATTTTCAATGCGATGATTGATGCAGAAGCCACATTGGTATTTACAGTGATCGTTTTTCTGAAAACTCCAATACGGTTAGTGTCGTATTTCACTTTAATTTCTCCCTTTTCTCCGGGAGCGATTGGTTCCTCTGGTTTTTTGGGGATGGTGCAACCACAACTGGATCTAACGCCCTCAATTTTTAGGGGAGCATCTCCTGTATTTTCAAAAACAAAAGTCCTAACACCGTTACTTCCTTTAACAACTTCTCCATAATCAATAGTCTCCATTTCAAAGCTTATCATGGGGCCATTGGCTTGAGCAGTCAATACTACGGGAGCGAAAATCAATAAAATAAAAATGATTACTTTTTTCATTGCTAATAATACTATTCCATAAATTTACAACTTTAAAAAGAAAACCAAAACTGACAGGGTTTTTATAATCCCAAAAGGGTTATTACTTTTGTCAAGCATTTAAAAGACTTACCACAATTCATGCAGATTCCATCTAAGTTTGTATCCCAAAACGTTGAAGACAAATGGTATTCTTATTGGATGGAAAAAGATTTTTTTTCTTCCACTCCAGACGATAGAGACCCCTACACAATTGTAATCCCTCCTCCCAATGTAACTGGGGTATTGCATATGGGACACATGCTGAACAATACCCTTCAAGACATCATCATTCGCCGTGCTCGAATGCAAGGCTTCAATGCTTGTTGGGTTCCAGGAACCGATCATGCTTCCATAGCAACTGAAGCCAAAGTAGTAGCCCGCCTCAAAGAACAAGGAATCGAAAAGTCAAGCCTCAGTCGTGAGGCTTTTCTCAACCACGCTTGGGATTGGACGCATGAATATGGCGGTGTAATTCTCGACCAACTAAAAAAATTAGGATGTTCCTGTGATTGGAACCGAACCAAATTTACTTTAGATCCTCAGATGTCTGAATCAGTGATCGATACTTTTGTCAAGCTCTTTAACAAAGGATTGATCTACAGAGGCTACCGCATGGTCAATTGGGATCCAGAAGCCAAAACCACACTCTCCGATGAAGAAGTAATCTATGAAGAGCGGGACGGTCAACTTTACCATATCGCCTATAATGTGGCAGACAGTGATGAAAAAGTCATCATAGCAACTACAAGGCCTGAGACACTTTTGGGGGATACTGCCGTTTGTATTCACCCTCAAGATGAGCGTTATTTTCACCTCAAAGGAAAACAATTAGTCGTTCCCATTGCCAAACGTAAAATCCCCGTCATTGAAGATGAATACGTTGATATGGAATTTGGTACGGGCTGCCTTAAGGTCACCCCTGCACACGACATCAATGACAAAGCCTTGGGTGAAAAACACGACTTAGAGGTTATTGATATCTTTAATGACGATGCTAGCTTGAACCACCACGGATTGGATTTTGAGGGCATGGATCGTTTTGTAGCTCGAAAAAAAATTGCTAAAACCCTAGAGGCTTCGGGGGAATTGGTCAAAAAAGAGAATCACCGCCATAAAGTTGGGACCTCTGAACGAACCAAGGCAGTAATTGAACCTCGACTATCAGATCAGTGGTTTCTCAAAATGGAGGGATTGGCCCAACCCGCCATAAATGCAGTACTTGAAAGTGATGACATTCGACTGGTTCCAGAAAAATTTAAAAATACCTATCGACACTGGATGGAAAACATCCGTGACTGGAATATCTCTCGACAGCTATGGTGGGGTCAGCAAATTCCTGCCTATTACTTTGGAAAAGACTCTTCACAATTTGTAGTAGCCAAAGACATCACATCAGCCTTGGCCTTGGCCAAAGAGGCCTCGGGCAATAGCAACTTAAAACCAGATGATTTGCGACAAGATGAAGATGTTTTGGATACTTGGTTTTCCTCCTGGTTGTGGCCCATATCTGTTTTCAATGGAGTATTGGAACCCGATAACCCCGAGATCAATTATTATTACCCTACTCAGGACTTGGTCACAGGACCAGATATCCTTTTTTTCTGGGTAGCCCGAATGATCATGTCTGGATATGAATTGCGAAATGAAAAACCTTTTTCTAATGTTTATTTAACCGGTTTGGTTCGGGACAAACAAGGTAGAAAAATGTCCAAACAATTGGGTAACTCTCCCGATGCACTTGCTTTGATTGATGAATATGGAGCCGATGCTGTACGGGTTGGATTAATGCTGAGTTCCGCTGCTGGAAATGATCTGCTTTTTGACGAAAGCCTCTGCCAGCAAGGCAAAAACTTTGCAAATAAAATCTGGAATGCCTATCGTTTGGTAGAGGGATGGGAGGTAACAGAAGCTCAAGAAATGCCTCCGCTGAACAAAGCTGCTCTGGATTGGTATGAAAACCGTTTTCATCAAACCCTAAATACTGTTGATGATCATTTTAAAAAATACAGAATTTCGGATGCTTTGATGTCCCTATACAAATTGATATGGGATGATTTTTGTTCATGGTTTTTGGAAATGATCAAACCCGCTTATGGGTCTCCGATAGATAAACCCACCTTGGTTGCCGCAAAAAAACTTTTTGAAAATAATCTGAGATTATTGCATCCTTTTATGCCCTTCTTGACCGAAGAGCTGTGGCATTTTATTGCCACAAGAAACGCCGCCGAGGCTTTGGTGGTATCGCAATGGCCTGAAGCAAAGCAAGTCAATCAAAACTGTTTGGATGATTTTGAGATGATCAAGCAAATCATCGGAGGAATTAGAAACTTCAGAAAGGAAAAGAATATTGGGTTTAAAGAACAATTGATACTCATATCCGAGGCTCACATACCTAACCCAGAGGTAATCTTAAAACTAGGTCAATTATCATCCATAAATCACCAACTTGATGAGAAATCACAATCTTTGGGTTCTTTTAGAGTTGGTAAGTCGGAATTTTTCATTCCCATAAATCAAGCGATTGACCCAGAGGAAGAGCGAAAGAAATTGACCCAAGAGTTAAAATATGCAGAAGGTTTTCTGCGATCCGTAGAGAAAAAATTATCCAACGAACGATTTGTCTCCAATGCTCCTGAAAAGGTAATCGAACTGGAGCGAAAAAAAGCAACGGACGCTCAGGAAAGAATCACATTGTTAAAGAAAAGTATCAGTCAACTTTGATCAGACTGTCGCAATA
>JAYNHF010000048.1:0-15472 GCA_038107695.1 Flavobacteriaceae bacterium
CCTCACAGCAGTGAGTTAAAACCATTTCAATACAAAGGTGATGTTTAAAGAAAAAACTAGAGCGATATCCTCAACTAACCGATACAACAGTAGAATTCCTTTATTTTAAACCTTCCTTCTAGGGTGATGCAAAACGATATCTAACCAACACCAATAAATATAGTTAAAAAAAATATTTTTAAAATTGCGTAAACCACTGGTTTTAAGACCTCTAAAAGTAAAGATCAAGAAAAGATCGATCCCAAAAGAAAGCCTAAGATGAGGGCTACAACAACCAATATTTTGTACCCTCCGACTTGATCAGCCGATCTGTCGAGAAATTTTTCAAATTTATCTATCAATCTCATAGTGATTTTGTCCAATTTTTAATCTAGGTAGCTATTGAATTTTATGTGATAAAATATTTACTTTAATTGATCAGTCTATTTGCCTAGGGCATCAACAGCAAGCAAATTCCCATAAATACGTACACAATAAGTGTGAGAATAATTCCAATTTTCGGCATATAAATAAGTTTAATATCCAAACAAATTTAACAATTAAAAAAGCAATCAATACAATATTGGAAAACGATTTTATTTAGATTTTTAATACTGCCCTTGATTTGTATTTTTTGAGTAAAAAATTGATACATTTATTTTTTTTAAAATATAATTACAAAATTCAATTAAAAAAATGAATCTTAAATACGACGCCATAGTAGTGGGATCAGGAATTAGTGGTGGCTGGGCCGCCAAAGAACTTTGTGAGGCAGGACTAAAAACCTTAGTATTGGAACGAGGGAGAATGGTCAAACATATCGAAGACTATCCTACAATGCACAAAGATCCTTGGGATATGCCTAACAGTGGGAGAACTCCCAATGAAATTGCAGAAAAGCACTATTCAAAGCAAAAGCGTTGGGGTTTTGACGAAACCAATAGACATTTTTACAACAAAGATTCCGAGCATGACTATGATGAGGTAAAACCATTTGATTGGATTCGTGGAAAACAAGTAGGAGGAAGATCATTGATTTGGGGGCGGCAGTCCTACCGTTGGAGTGACTTGGATTTTGAAGCCAATTCCAAAGACGGTTATGGTGTTGACTGGCCAATAAGATATAAAGACCTGGCACCATGGTATTCACACGTAGAAAAATTTATTGGTGTAAGCGGAGAAGCACTCAATTTACCACAACTTCCAGACAGTGAGTTTTTACCCCCAATGAAACTCAACTGTTTAGAGGAGCATGTAAAAGATACTTTGAGCAAAAAATACAATGATAGACTCATGACCATAGGCAGGGTGGCGCACATTACTCAAGGCAATAAAGAGGGAGCAGGTAGGTCGGCTTGTCAGTATCGTAATCGTTGTGGACGTGGATGTCCATTTGGCGGATATTTCAGCTCCAACTCCTCTACCTTACCCTTTGCAGAGGCTACTGGTAATTTGACCATCAGACCCGACAGTATTGTATCAGAGGTAATCTACGACCCTAATACCCAAAAAGCAAGTGGAGTAAGAGTGATCGATGCTTTGACCAAAGAGGTCATTGAATTCAATTCCAAAATTGTATTTCTATGTGCCTCCTCCATGGCATCAACGGCTATCCTAATGCAGTCCAAAAGTGATCGATTTCCCAACGGAATGGGTAATGACTCTGGTGAGTTGGGTCACAACATTATGGATCACCAATTGGGAAGCGGAGCCAGTGGAAGGTTTGAAGGTTTCGAGGATCAGTACTACACAGGAAGACGTCCCAATGGTTTTTACATTCCACGGTTCAGAAATTTGGGAAGTCAATCTGAAAAAGTTGATTTTCTCAGAGGCTATGGCTACCAAGGTGGAGCCAGCCGAACAGATTGGTCCGAAGCAATTGCGGAATTCGGGTATGGTAAATCCATGAAAGATAAAATCCTCAAGGCAGGGCAATGGAGAATCGGTATGGGTGGATTTGGTGAGGTACTCCCCTATCACGAGAACAAAATGACTTTGAACTATGACAAATTGGATGCTTATGGTTTGCCCACCATAACTTTTGATGCTGAATTCAAAGAAAATGAAAAAAAGATGAAAGAGGATTGGAAAGTTCAGGCAGCAGAAATGCTTGAAGCCGCAGGCTGTAAAGATGTAGATATTTTTGACAGTAATGCACCCATCGGTAAAGGTATCCATGAAATGGGAACAGCCAGAATGGGTCGTGATTCCAAAACCTCTGTGCTGAACAAGTTTAATCAAGTTCATGCGGTGGCCAATGTTTTTGTAACCGATGGAGCTTGTATGACCTCGGCAGCAAATCAAAACCCCTCTCTCACCTACATGGCGCTTACCGCCCGTGCGGCGAACTTTGCTGTGGAGGAACTCAAAAAAATGAATCTCTAGCAATGTCTAGATTATTTTATACGATCATTTTAATCTTTGTTGCTCAGTCTTGTAATAATGATTCGGCAGACAACGAATGCATCGATCCTCAAAATATTGATCTCAACCAAGTGTGTATTGAAATCTATCAACCCGTGAGTGGTTGTGATCAAAAAACATACTCCAACAGTTGTTATGCCTCAATCAATGGTCTTTCAGACTGGACCGAAGGAGCTTGTGAATGAAAAATCAAAACAAGAATACTAACAACAAATGGGTACTGACCCTTCTGCTTTTGATTATTTCTCTTGCAGTCACCTACTTCACTAAAATTTGGTTCTTGCTGCTTTTGGTTCCCTTAGGGATGTTTTCATTAAAAAAAAATGATGATTAGAATCTTACCTATTGTATTGCTCTTTCTTTTTTGCCTTAAAGTTTTTGCACAAATCAATCCAAAAAACATAGAGATTGTAAGGGATGCTTATGGCGTGCCTCATATTTTCACGAATACCGATGCCGAGTTGGCCTATGGTTTGGCGTGGGCTCATGCCGAGGATGATTTTAAAACCATACAACAGGCCTATTTGGCTGGCAATGCATTGTTGAGCGATGTAGAGGGTAAAAAAGCCTATGGTATTGACCTGGTTTCACAGTTGATAGGAAGCGAGCGTCTCTTTGATGAAAAATATGAAACAGACATCAGTCCTGCCTATAAATTGGTATTAGAAGCCTACTGCCAGGGATTGAATCGATATGCACAAACTCATCCCGATGAAGTTTTGAGCAAACGTCTTTTTCCCATGACTCCCAAAAAAATGTTTTTATATGCACAATTACAACTTTTTGTCTCCTCAAAAGGAGACTACTGGGTAAAAAATATTTTAAATGATAAAATTAATTATTCCCCACCCAAAGATGAAGAGAAAGGATCTAATGTCCTGGGATTCAACAGCTCGAAAACCAAAAATGGAAATACTTACTTAACCATCAATACCCATCAACCTTTGGACGGACCAACATCCTGGTACGAGGTTCATTTGTGCAGCAAAGAGGGAACTGATATCATCGGTGCCTTATTTGCTGGAAGTCCCAGTGTATTGACAGGGGTTAATAGAAATATCGCTTGGACACACACGGTTAACATCCCCGACAAAACCGATGTTTTCAAACTTGAAATGCATCCCAAAAAGAAAAGATTTTATCGGGTTGATGATGAATTCCTCAAACTCAAAAAACACAAAGCAAAACTGATTGTTAAAGTTTTGGGAATCCCATTGAAAATTAGCAAAAAATACTTTGAAAGTATTTATGGTCCTACACTCAAAAACAAAAGTGGATACTACTCCATTCGCACCCCCTCTATGTATGAACCAAAAGCCCTAGAACAGTGGTGGCGAATGAGCAAAGCCGAGAGTTTTTCAGAATTCTACAACATCCTAAAAATGAAGGCTTTACCGGGCTACAACATCGGATATGCAGATAAAAACGATACTATTTTTTACATTTCTAATGGTTTGATTCCCAAAAGAGCCCAAGGATATGACTGGGCAAACGTAGTGCCAGGAAATACTAAAAAAACCTTATGGACTCAAACCTATAATGTCGAAGACCTTCCTCAAGTCATTCAACCCCAATCGGGATATTTTTACAATGCCAATCATTCCCCTTTTAGATCCTCGGATTCACTGGACAATCCCAATCAAAACAAATACCCTAAGAACATGGGTTTTGAAACCTATGACAACAATCGCTCTATCCGAATCAAACAATTGATAGATCAGTATCCTAAACTTGATTATGACGATTTTAAAAGCATCAAATACGACCACCAATTTCCCGATCCATTCAATTACAGCTGGATGAATATCGATTCGCTTTTTATGATGTCTCCTGAGAAATACCCAGATGTTGCGCCAATTTTGGAGCAAATACAGGCATGGGATCGCAAAGCCAATGCAGATTCATTCGGTGCAGGGGCTTATGGAATTCTCTATCACAAGCTTCGAAAATACTACTCCAAGATGCCTGAACCGAAGATTTTTACTAAAAAAATATTGTACAAAGCATTGTTAGATACTCGAAAACATATGGAGGAGTATTTTGGGAGTACTCGTGTAAAATTGGGAACATTTCAAAAGTTGGTGAGAGGAGATAAAGAAATTCCCGTTTTTGGCCTTCCAGATGTCATCACCTCAATGAGAGCAGTGCTTTACAAAGACGGTAAAACAAAAGTAGTCAATGGAGAATCATACATTTCATTGGTTCAATACACGCCTCATGGGGTTGAAATCGAATCTGTAATTTCTTATGGGAGTTCAGATGATCCCAGTTCAGTCCATTATTCTGATCAAATGGAGCTTTATGCCGAGTTTAAAACTAAAAAAATGACCTTTGATAAAAAAAGTATTTATCAAAATGCAAAACGTATCTATCATCCTCGGTAGTGCGTATTTTCCTACTCAATGAATTCCATTTCCTCAAATGTTCTTTTGATCTTTTCATAGCAAAAGTATTAAAGTCGTTCTTTTCGAGAAATACTTACATTGCAATTGAATGTTCCACTTTTTACCCCTTGGTACTCAAACAGAGGTTTTTATATTATTTTATTATTTGATATCTTAGAGATTCCAAATTCTTATCACCTATGAAAACACTTAACAAAAACTGGTTTGCCTTTACACTTATTGCTGTCATCTTTGGTCTATTGGGCTTTTTATTCGGAAAAATGTGCCATCCCCAAAACGATTGCATGATGAAAAAACATTCAAAATGCCATATGCCTATGGAAAGTCATCACGCGTTAAGCATCCATCCTATTGATTCTATAATCCAGAGTCACATTGAAATTGAAGAGGGTGTCATTAAAGGAAGTGAAAAAGTCATAAAAATAGAAGTCCAGGAAGAAAAGGAATAGAAAAAACAATCATTGTTGATTTTCTTTAAATCTTGATAAAACTTGTACTTGAGTATTTACAAACTGTTTTTAGACTCCGAAACCCATGAATGATATGTTTATGGGGTTCAAAGTGACAATCGATTTTTTAAAATCAAGAATTTGAAGTATCCGCTGTTTCATCAATCCATATCAATACGATAAAAAAGCTTTTGGTAGGGGAAAACAGGATCGAATACTCCCTAGTTTGAGGTGTTTTCTTTTGCTTTGCTGTACAATGCTTCGTAATGGGTGATTACTTTCTCAATACTGAACTTTTTGGAAGACTCAAAAGCCTGTTTTTTAAACAGTTGGTGTCGATCTGGATCTTCTAATATGTGGATTGTTTTTTCTGCCATGGTATCGACATCTCCCAAGGGGCAGAGAAATCCAGAAAATCCATCTTCAATAACTTCGGGCAATCCTCCAACATCGGAGCAAACCACAGGGACTCCGTGAACCATTGCCTCAAGCGCAGCCAATCCAAAACTCTCCTGCTCGGAGGGAAGCAAAAATAAATCTGAAAAACACAAGATTTCATCTATTTGATCACTTTTTCCTAAAAACAGAACATTCTCTTCCATTGCATTGACCCTACAAAAGCGCATGGCACGTTCTTTCTCGGGACCATCGCCAACCATCAATAATTTAACATTCAATTTTTGGCTGACAATTTTGAAAATTTTGAGAATATCGATGATGCGTTTCAGGGGTCTGAAGTTACTTATATGTGTAATGACCAATTGATCATCGGGAGCAATTTGTCCCTTTTCACAGGGAACTTCTCTGAATTTTATTTTTTCGAGGTCAATAAAATTGGGAATGACTTGAATATCGGTGGTAATGTCAAAAAGACGTTCGGTGTCCTCTTTCAAACTTTGTGAAACAGCTGTTACAAATTCCGAATGATTAATGCTGAACTGAACAGCTTTTTTGTAAAACGGATGGCTTCCAACCAAAGTGATGTCTGTACCGTGAAGTGTTGTAATCATCGGAATACAAATTCCTTCGTCTTCTAGCATTTTCTTCCCCATGAAGGCAGCATAGGCATGAGGAATGGCATAATGAACATGAAGCAAGTCTATGTTGTATTTTTTTACTATTTCTACAATTTTGCTGGACAGAGCCAATTCATAAGGCTGGTACTTAAAAAGATCGTAGGTCGGAACGTGCACCTCATGAAAGTGCAAAAGAGTGGTTAGGTTTTGAATTCTAACGGGTTGTTTATAGGTTATGAAGTGGATTTCATGACCTTTTTTTGATAAATAAAGCCCCAATTCTGTAGCTACTACTCCACTCCCTCCAAAAGTAGGATAACAAACAATTACGATTTTCAAATATTCATTTTTTATGGAATTAAGGCTTTGTAAACCAAAGCCTGCATTCGGGTTCTGATATTGTGTTGTCCAAGCAAATTGTTAGACATATTCGGGTAGGTTCTGTTCGATAAAAATACAAAAATCAATTCTTGTTCTGGATCAGCCCATGCATAAGTCCCAGTAAAACCCATATGACCAAAACTACTGAAGGAAACACAGCCGCAGGTGGAGCCCTGTCCTTCCAACTGAGGTTTGTCAAAACCTACTCCCCTCCTATTGCCCTGATCACAAAAGTAGCAACGATTGAATTTGTCAAAACTAGTCGGAGAAAAAAAGTACTGTCCATTGGCTGTTCCTTTTTGAAGGTACATTTGCATGATTTTAAAAACCTCTTCAGCATTGGAAAAAAGTCCCGCATGACCTCCCACACCTCCTTGCATGGCCGCTCCCATGTCATGCACATAGCCCCGTAATGTTCGATACCTGAAATAATCATCGATTTCAGAGGGAACAATCTCATTGAGGGGAATCTCTTTCCAAGGATTGAATAAAGTACGTTTTAGCCCCAGGGGTTTAAACAACAGTTCACGAGTTAAGTCATTAAATGGCTTTTGATATTTTGTTTCAAAATAATCTTTAAAAAGATAAAAAGGCAGGTCGGAATATCGATAACCGAGTGAATCCAATAGAGGACTCTCAATGATCAGTTTTTTTAATTTTTGATTAAAACTAGACTTTAGATAAAGTTGATCGGCAACAGGAATTGCGAATCTTTTCTTTTCTCGATTACGATAAAATTTCCTCAAAGGTTGGCCATCATCACTGAGTGTTTGTTTGTAAAATGGAATCCAAGGACTGATTCTGGCATAATGTGATAAGACTTCTTTCACATTGAGATGAGCCTTATTGCTACCTTTCAACTCGGGCATAATATCTGATAAAGGAGTCTCCAAACCAAAATTATTTTGGTCCACCTCATTAATAATCAATGGTAAAGTAGCAGTTATTTTGGTAAGGGAAGCCAAATCATAAAGGTGTTGATTTTCTACCTTTATTTTTTTCTCATAAGTATGATATCCAAAACTTTTGTGATAAAGGATTTTTCCTTTTCTGGCAACCAAAATTTGCATACCAGGGGCAATGGCAGAGTCGATCACTCGTTCAGCAAAATGATCAATCAGACTCAATCGGTCGGGATCAAATCCATTTTCAATTTGTAATGTTCTTTTGTTTTTGATCGAAGAATCAAGCTGCATTCCAGCCCCTACAGTGACGTTTTGGGAAATGCCAACAGGCAATTTTCCAATGAAAGAACCATATCCATTCAATAAATCTGCACTGACCCTCTGGCTGATGGGACTGTTTTGATAACTCACCACCAAAGCTTCGATTGATGATAGATCTCCAAGGTCAATCAAAGGATAGGGATTGACAAAAATGTTCAAAAGAACCTGGTGTTTTTTTGCAACAGCTCGAATCAATTCAATTTCATATTCAGAAAAGTCAGGAGATAAAAAAGGGGAACGATTGGAACGATGATAACTGACAATGACTTTTTTGTAGTTTTTAAGATTCTCTAAGGTTTCCTTTATTGAAGTGGGGGGAACGCTTTCTAACTTGATGTGCTTTTGAAGTTGGTTTTCAAAAGTACTGCTGTGGTCGTCTCCCAATTTTAGGTGTGCGTAGGTAGTGAGGGTATCCAAAGGCAGAAAATGTTTTTGATTTTTTAGCAACGTTATGCTTTTGGAAAATGCCTCTTCAATCAAAAGAGTATCTCTTCTGGTATTTAGCCGTTCGTAAAGGTTTTGAGTATCTACTTTATCATATCGATTGAGCCCCGCTTTGTATTTAGCTTTTAATATTTTCTTTACAGACTCTTCAACACGTTTTCTGACATTAGGAAGGTTTTGATGAGCAGCTTTTATTTTCTTAATGCCTAGGGGAATATCTTTGGAAATCAGCAATACATCATTGCCAGCCATCAGTGCCTTTAAGTCCATATTGGTTGCAGTATTATCGCGCTCTGCCCCTTTCATATTAAGTGCATCGGTTACCGCCAATCCGTTGAATCCAATTTTTTGTTTCAACAGTTGGGTTACTACTTTTTCAGAAAGGGAGGTGGGGTGGTCAGAGCGTGTCAAAGCAGGAACATCGAGGTGGGCCGTCATGATCGAGCTCAAACCTTGTTCAATGGCTTTTTTAAAGGGATAAAGTTCTGTTTGTTCTAGTCTTTCAAGATCAAAATCAACGGTTGGAAGAGTTTTATGGGAATCTTTGGCAGTATCTCCATGACCTGGAAAATGTTTGCCAGAGGTCAGTATCCCAATTTGGTGATGTCCTTGCATTAAAGCGATTCCTTTTTCAGCGACGCGTTTTGGATCTTCTCCAAAGGATCGATTGCCGATGATTGGATTTTGTGGATTCGTATTAATATCAAGCACAGGAGCGTAACTCATATGTACTCCCAGGGTTTCTTCCTGTTCGGCCATTCTTCGGCCAATTTTTTTTACAATATCATTTTCTTCTATGGCACCAAGGGTCATGTTCCAAGGGTAAGCCACAACTGAATCCAATCGCATGGCTACCCCCCACTCTGCATCCATACTGATTAATAAAGGGGTTTTGGATAGAGATTGAAATTCATTCAACCACTGAGATTGTTTGTAGGGAGAGCCCAAAGAAAAAATAATACCCCCAATATGATATTTTTCAACCAAGGTTTTGATTTCTTCAAAATGTTTATTGTCTTTTTTTGAAAAAACCATTGGGGTAAAAAGTTGTCCAATTTTTTGATCCAAATCCATGGATTGGTAGATACTGTCCACCCATTTTTGTTGTAGTTCTGACTGATCTACCAATAAAGGATCTGGCTGTTGTGCAAAAGACAGAGCCCCTAAAAGGATCAGAAAAACAAGTTTAATTTGCATGTTGGTTAAAAGTATCTCGCATGCCAGCTGGAATAGGCTGGGCCCTCCCAAAGAGAATCATATTCCTGTTTGTTCAATACCAAGTTGTTAAAAACAATAACCTCTGGGTCAAGTTGTTTTTTCTTTGCCATGGTTCTAAATTCTTTTAAAGGAATGTGATCAATGGTATTTTTGTTTCTAAAAGTAACATTCATTTTATCCAATAGGGTAAGCCCTAATTCTTGTTCTAAGGACTGGATAAAATGAACAGAAGCATCTATGGAACATCCTGAAGCCGTTTGGACAGATTCATTAAGACCAAGGACAATGAATCGGTCATAGGGAATATCAATTGCTGCTTGAAGGTTGGCTCCATGGGCAGTCCATTGATCCAAAAAGACCTCTGCTTTATTGCGAATTTTGATCAATTCTGGAGCAGAAAAGGGGCGATGGGAAGGATAAATCCAAACTCTTGCATTATCAGGAAGTTCATCGAATGGAACCAGCATGGCTTAAAGGTCTTCAGCTTTGGAAATTAGTTCGGCTATGTCTTGAACTTGAATGCGGCCCTCTTTTTCTTTGTTCTTGACTCCGTCACTCATCATGGTATTACAAAAGGGACATGCGGCAGCGATGATCTCAGGTTGCGTCTCCAAAGCTTGCTCCGTTCTTTCGATATTGATGTCTTTGTTGCCTTTTTCAGGTTCTTTAAACATCTGAGCACCTCCAGCTCCACAACACAAGCCCTTTGACTTACAATTCTTCATTTCTACTAACTCGGCATCCAACTTTTCGATGAGTGCTCTAGGAGCTTGATACACTTGATTGGCACGGCCCAAATAGCAGGGGTCGTGATAAGTGATTCGTTTCCCCTTGAAAGTAGAGCCGGTTATGGAAAAGCGTTCTTCCTTGAGCAAGGTATTGATAAAAGTAGTGTGGTGCATGACCTCATATTTTCCGCCCAGTGTGGGGTATTCATTTTTGAGGGTATTGAAACAATGCGGGCATGTGGTTACAATTCGAGTTACTTCATAGGAATTCATCACTTCAATATTAGTCATGGCCTGCATCTGAAACAGGAATTCGTTTCCAGATCTTTTAGCAGGATCGCCAGTGCAACTCTCTTCGGTGCCCAAAACAGCGAAAGAAACTCCAGCTTTTTGAAGGATTTTGACAAATGATTTTGTTATCTTCTTGGCACGTTCATCGAAACTACCAGCGCAACCCACCCAAAATAAAACTTCGGGCTTCTTACCTTCTGCGGTTAATTCTGCAAGTGTAGGTACATGCATATTCATAACTTTATTGATCTGCACCGTCATCAAAAACCTCAATGGTTACCTCTTTCTCTATTAAGTCGGTAAATTTTCCATTGTAACGTGTTGCCTTAACCAAGTGATTGTCAATCCAGTGATAATTTCCTCCTCTGGGCTTACCCATCAATAGACTGTGATATTTGAAACCATTATCTTTTAACCATATTTCGGTCACTTCTCTGTGTGCCTCAACCCTTGAGGTAAAAAAACAAATCAAGTGTCCATCTTCATACCATTTGTTCAGTGTCTCTAGGGCATCGGGATAAATTTTTGCTGTAGCCATTCTCTCGGGTTCCTCGTTGGGAATGTCATCGCAAATGGTTCCGTCGATGTCTATTAAATAATTCTTGATTCCATCAGGAAGAACGGGACTGACAATTTCGCCGTCTTCAACTTTTTTGTGTAAGTAGCTTTCTGCTTCCTCTTTTTGCATAGTTCAGTTTTAATTAATTTTCATTGGCCCAAAGCATTCTGTCTTGATTACTGAAAGGCCATGGTGCACCATTATTTTCAATGTTAGTCATCATATTGTTTAAATCACTTGGAGCAGCGGATTGTTCCATCACCAAATATTGACGCATGTCCATAATGATGGATAAGGGATCAATCCCGATGGGACAGGTTTCAACACATGCGTTACAAGAAGTGCAAGCCCAAAGCTCTTCTTTGCTGATGTAATCACCCAGCAATTGCTTACCATCTTGTTGTGGGGTACCCTTTTTATTGATTTGATTCCCGACTTCCTCGAGGCGATCACGGGTATCCATCATGATTTTTCTGGGAGAGAGTAATTTACCTGTTTGATTGGCGGGACACTCGTCGGTACAGCGACCACATTCAGTGCAAGTGTATGCATTCATCAGTTGTACCCAATTCAGATCGGTTACGTCAGAAGCACCGAATTTATCAGGAACTTCTCCCTCAACAGGAGCTGCATAGGGATCAGCATTGGGATCTAACATTAACTTTACCTCTTTTGTAACTGTTTCGTTGTTTTTGAAAGCTCCTTTGGGATTGAGATTTTGGAAGTAGGTATTGGGAAATGCCAATAGAATGTGAAGATGTTTGGAGTAATAGAGATAATTGAGGAAAATCAATATTCCACAAATGTGTAACCACCAAAAACCACGTTCCATAAACACCAAAGTTGATGCAGAAAAAGAAGAAAAAAGTGGGGTCATGTACTGAGATACAGGGAATAAACCCGCTTTTGTATAATGAGGCGCTCCCATTTGTTGAAGCAGTAAGTCTGTGGAATTCATAGACAGAAAGAGGGTCATGAGTACAATCTCAAAATAGAGAATGTAATCGGCATCTTTTTTGGGCCAGCCTACCATCTCAGGTTTCCAAAAACGTTTAATTTTAACTGCATTTCGGCGTAACCAAAAAAGAACTACACTTACCAAGACCAGTGCAGCCAAGATCTCAAATGTTGCTATGAGCCAGTTATAGACCTCACCCATGTATGGTGCAAACAAACGGTGGGTACCCAATAATCCATCTAAAACAATTTCTATCAATTCAATGTTAATGACGATAAAACCGATGTAAACAATAACATGCATTATGCCTGCAATGGGTCGGTTCACCATTTTGGACTGCCCCAATGCAATTCTAAACATATTGGACCAACGTTTTGAAGATTGATCAGATCTATTGACAGGTTTACCCAATTGGATATTTCTTTTGATGAAGAGAATATTTCTTCTAAAGAACAGAAGAGCAAAAAATAAAATTAGTCCAAAAATGATATTGGGTAAATAAGTCATTATTGAGTTTTATTTTCTTCTTTGGAGTATGGCTTTTCTTTTTTTCCAAATAGGGAAAAATGAACGTACCTCTTGGGGTGGAGCTTTAGATCGCTTAACAGACTCTGCAATTCCTCTGAGGCTTCTGTTAAATTTTCGTAGAGGGTCTCATCATGAATTAACTTGCCAGCTGTTCCCTCACCAGATTCAATATCAGCAACAATACGGTTGAGCCCCTCTAGTGTCTGATTAAATTTTCTAATGGAGCGATTGATTTGAGCCTCTGAAATAGAATCGGTGATGGTCTTCAGGTTTTTTGAAGTATCTTTTAAATTGGAAAATGTGGTGTTGAAATGATCCTGGTTTTGATTCAGAATTTCCATCGCAGCAAGGGATGCCTTATTCAAGTTTTTGGTGGTAATGGATAGGTTTTCAAGGGTATTTTTTAGATTGGCTTGGGTATTTCCGTCCAGTACATTGCTCACTCCTAAAAACAGTGAATCTGCACTGCTGAGCATGCTTTCAATTTTCATCTGTAGAGGTTCTATCTGACGGTTAATCAATTCCGTCAAGCCAGGTTTTACAGTTGCTTTTAGAGTATCTCCGTCTTTAATAATATTTTTTGGGTCAAATTGGGGTATCACAGCAATGGCTTTACCACCAATGAGTCCCGTTTCATACAACATGGCATCACTTTGATCGGAAAAATTTAATTCTTCACGAACTTCCATGGTAACCAATATTTTGGTGGTATTGGGAAGGAAATCAATTTTTGAAATTTTACCTACACTCAGGCCATTGATGGTTACTTTGGCACCAGGAATCAAGCCCTCAACTTCATCGTACACAGCATGAAGTGTTTTACTGTTTTGAAAGATTGAGTTTCCTTTCAAAAAACTAAATCCGTAAATGAAGAGAGCAACTCCAATAAGGACTAAAAGGGCGGTTTTTATCTCTCTGCTAATTTTCAAATTTTTTGTTGCTTAATGATACTTACAAACTTAATATTTTTTTGGTGATCTGAATTAGTTTGATGCTTCTAATGCCTCTGACAATTTGATTTTTTGATTTCCTTTGAAGGATACAATAAATGCAGATTTAAATCCAGCCCTTCGAGCTTTTTTTTGGTCCTTTTGAATGTGCTTGTAGCTACTAGAATTTCCATAATAATACTTGTAATAGTTTCCTTCTTTTTGAAGTATTACATTTTTAAGTCCTTTGAAATTGTATGGTTTTGTTTCAATGGGTTTTTTGGTAGCTGCAAGTTGAACTCTAAATTTTATATCTCCATCAACCTCAGAACGCATCATTGGTTTTTCCTTTTCGAACATTTGTTGTGATGCGACACCTTTTTCCAGCTCCTTTTTATAATTCATAATGGCTTTTGCAATAGCATTGGCCATTTCATCTTGACCTTTTTTTGAATTGAGGTAGGCACCTTCTCTTTTGTTGGTTAAAAAACCCGTTTCTACCAAAACACTGGGCATATAGGTATATTTCAATACAACAAAACCTGCCTGTTTTACGGTTCTGTCTTTTCGTCCCAAATTAGCAACAAAACTTTTTTGGATGGTAGCAGCAGCTTGAATACTTTGATTGGAATAGGTTTCTTGCATCAAAGTCAAACTGATTACCGACTCAGGGTTGTTGGGATCAAAACCATCGTATTTTTTTTCATAATCTTCTTCGTAGAAAATCACGGAATTCTCTCTTTTTGCGATTTCAAAATTCCTTTGATTGGCATGGAGCCCTAAAACAAAAGTTCCCGCTCCAAATGCTTTCGATGAAGTGAAAGAGTCGCAATGGATGGAAATAAATAAATCCGCGTCTACCTTGTTGGCGATATCAGCTCGTTCTTTGAGCCCTACGTAAACATCTGATTTACGGGTATAAATAACTTTGATATCGTCATACTTCAACAGTGATTTTCCAACTTTGAGCGTGATGTTGAGGGCTATTTTTTTTTCATAAAATCCGTAATTATTACACTTAGGATCACAGCCTGGGTCATGTCCTCCATGTCCTGCATCCAAAACCACAACGAAAGATTTTTTTTTCGCAGTCTGCCCCATCAAGGATTCAGTAGTGAACCCAAGGCACGGAAAGATAAGCATAAAGTAGATTGGAAATCGCTTGAATATTGATCTAAAGAGCATTGAATAAAAAGTTAATTCTGCAATCAACAATAAAAATATCCTTAATTTTGATCACTAAATATTTGAACCCATCACAAATTTAGGACTATTCGGTTTGCAAACAAAGTCAATTTATACAGTAGGTTTGTTAATATTTTTTTGGCTGAATCTTTTGCAATCTCAAATTACACCCGATTCCCTAGCCATTAAGTCAAATATCGAAGTCAAAGACAGTGTGATTTTAGATTCCATTCCAAAAAAGGAACCCACGCTTTTGGATAAAGTTAAATACACTGCCAAACAATACGTCAGAATCAATCGCAAAGAGAATAAGCTTTACCTCTATGACGAAGCTGAATTGTATTATCAAGACATGGAGTTGAAAGCTGGGATTATCGTCTTGGATTATTCTATTAATGAAGTGACAGCAGGTAGAATCCCAGATTCATTAGGAGAATTGGTTCAAAATCCTTTTTTTAAGCAAATCAACAACGAAATCTATCCAGATTCTCTGAGATTTAATTTTGATTCACAAAAAGCGCTGATTTGGAATTCAAAGTCTGCTCAAAACGGAATGAATGTTTATGCGGCATACACCAAAAAAGAAAATGATTCTGTTTACTACATTAAAGATGCCAAGGTGACCACAGGAGGAGAATTGGAAAGTTCAGACTATTATTTCAGAATCAGAAAAGGTAAAATGGTCCCTCAAGGCAAAATAGTAACTGGATTTACAAATATGTACATTGCTGATGTTCCCACTCCTTTAGCAC
>JAYNHF010000049.1:0-7355 GCA_038107695.1 Flavobacteriaceae bacterium
CCCATAATTTCCCCATCCAAAAACCACTTTTTCACATTTTTGTGTCATTTTTTTAAGATGCAATAAATTGACATTTTCGTGTTCTAGAATTTTATTTTTAAGGACAGGGGGGTAGGGGGTGACGTAGGAGTGAAGATTACCCAAATAAAACCCTCCAAAACCAAAATTTTTACTGAACCGAATCAATTTTATTACAGTTCTATCATCAAATGTTGCGTCTGCATACGATGGATTGAGAAGGATGTAAAGCAATAGGGGTTTCTTTTCATTCCAAATTCTCCAAAGCCGATATCTTCTGTTTCCCTTCACCAGGGCACCTTTGATCATTAGGATTTATTTTTTAGTTATTTTAATTTTTTCAATTACCGCCTGACCAAATAAGCATAAGCCAGTATTGGTGATTATCAGGGCTACTGTCCCATAAAGTATCCAATTTTCATTTTCAGAATACTTGTGGATAATGGCTTCACCCAAAAATGACAAGCCCATTCCGAAGATCATCAGTCCAGAAATCGAATAAATTAACCACTTGGATTTCATATATAGTATTTTTAGAGGTATGAATTTAAGTTAAAATTCAATAATCACTTGATCCAGTATCTTTCAACTTTTTTATATTTACATTGATGATCAAAAATCATTACCAATTGTAGTTAAAGTAATTATGATCTAATTGGTAAGAAATCAATCACTTCGTTAGGTTGATATTACAGTTTTTTTTGAAGAAATTGTCTAAGTTTAATTTTCAAGCAAATGGAACGAAGAAAGTTCACCCAGTCATTGATTGCCTCAGCCGGAGGATTGAGTCTTACCAATGTTTTTGGCCAAAGTATTTTATCGAATCAAAATAAAAAGCTTGGGGTTGCTCTGGTTGGATTGGGGAATTATGCTACCCGCCAGTTGTCTCCAGCATTGTTGGAAACAAATCTATGTGAGCTAAGAGGAATTGTAACGGGTACCCCCTCCAAGGTAGATCAATGGAAAAAGACCCACGACCTCCAAGATCACCAAATCTATGATTACGATAATTTTGACAGTATTGCCAACAATGATGAAATAGATATTGTTTATGTGGTATTACCCAATAATATGCATAAAGAATTTACGATCAGAGCCTTTGAAGCAGGCAAACACGTCATTTGCGAAAAACCAATGGCAATGAATGCCAAAGAGGCAGCTGAAATGATAAAGGCAGGGGAAAAAGCGAATCGTAAATTATTTGTTGGGTACCGATTGCATTATGAGCCTCACCACCAAGAAACCATTCGACTATGCCAAACAGAGGCTTTTGGAAAAATGAAGTTTTTTGAGGGTGGTTTTGGCTTTCGAATTGGAAATCCCAAACAATGGAGATTGAAAAAAGCGTATGGAGGAGGTGCTTTGATGGATGTTGGAATTTATGTCATTCAAGCTGCAAGATACACTACAGGGCAAGAGCCTATTGCTGTATCGGCTCGTGAGTTTAAGACCGATTTTGTAAAATTTAATGAAGTTGATGAATTGATCACTTGGCAGATGGAATTTCCTAATGGTGTGGTAGCCAATTGCACGACCACATTTTCTGCTTCGACCAATCATTTGTATGTCGCTGCTGAAAAAGGATTCATAAGGGTGAGCCCAGCCTATGGCTATGGTGGGGTGGGAGGTCATACTCGAAAATATAAGTTTGATTTTCCTCAAGTCAATCAGCAGGCGCTACACATGGATGGCATAGCCGATTCCTTGACCAACGGTGTCCCTCATTTGAATGTAGGGGGTGAGGAGGGATTGAAAGACATGAAAATTATCGATGCCATCTTTCAATCTACAAAAGAGAATGGCAAAAGAATTTCAATTTAATGAGGATGATTGATGACTTCATTTAAATCTTTTTTGATAGCAAATCAATTAAAGAATGTTGAATCATCATTAATACATTCAATTACAAGTACTTAGGTAAGGCAGATATTCTTATATTTAAGAAAATTAAGGTCTAATGAGGTTATTTTTAAATATTTGTTCGTGTATCTGTTATGTGGTTTCGTTTTATTTTGTCTTTATTCTTGACAACAATCAGCCGTCTGTTTTTTTTGATGGGATAGATAAAAATTTCGCTGCTGTTGTAATGGCTTTATGGGGAGTAGGATTTATTTTACAAGCTCACTCTTTCCCCCATAGGGTTTTTGATCCAGAAAAGTGGTTTGAAGGTAAGGATCAAGAATAATTCTGTTTCGCGATTTTTATGGCTTTTAAAAAATGCAGCAAATGTCAATGTGAAGTTGATATTGCTTTTCGAGTTAGATACATGCAAGTCCACTACTCAAAAAAACAATGGGTTTTCCTGTGTTCAGTTTGTCTTGATAAGGTAAAGCCAAACAATCAAAAATACCAATATGGAGGAACTTGGAAGGGATAGATTTACTCTTTGATATTTCTATTTTCCTTTAATTAAAGTTTGATCGTATCATTAACTCTTTTTTGCCAATCTAAAATTCGCTTTTTTAAAATAGAAACAGTATGTCGATATTTCGGTTCGTAAAAAAGATTATTCATTTCCTTAGGATCATTTTTAAGATGGTACAATCTCTTTGAAGGTCTTTCCTTTTTTTATTGCTAATTGGGGTGGTTTTTAGAGAAGTGATTTTTTTTATTTAGAAAAGATGTTTGGATGATATCTCCCAATCATTCAAATTAATAAATACTATTTTTGATGGTCTTACTTATTTTTTTAACAAAAATGATAAAGCTTTTTCTCTCTTTTTTAAATATTCGATTTTTCCAATTACATAATAATCACAAAAAAAAAATAAAATTAATTTTTGTCTTTTTTGTGATTATGAGCTGTGTTGAGAAAAAAGAAATATATCAAAAACCTAATATTTTATTTATCCTTTTGGATGATATGGGTAAAGAATGGGTGAGTAGCTACAATGCTGATGATATTGAAACCCCTAACATAGATAAGTTAGCAAAAGAGGGTATGCAATTTAATAATGTCTGGTCAATGCCACAATGCACCCCCTCTAGGATTACTTTAATGACAGGGCAATATCCATTTCGACACGGTTGGGTTAATCATTTTGATGTGCCTCGATGGGGTCATGGCGTTAATTTTGATTCAGAAAAAAACCCTAGTTTGGCTAAAATCATGAAAAAAGCTGGTTACAAAACCTGCATCGCTGGTAAGTGGCAGGTCAATGACTTTAGGTTGCAACCAGAGGCTATGGTAACTCATGGTTTTGATGACTATTGTATGTGGACCGGAGGTGAGGGTGGAAATTTAGAAAAAAGTGACAAACGTTATTGGAATCCATATATTCATACAAAAGGGGGGAGTAAAACCTATGAAGGAAGATTCGGTGCAGATATTTTTTCCGATTTCATTATTGATTTTATGAAAAAGAATAAAAATCATCCCATGATGATTTATTACCCCATGTGTTTGCCTCATGGTCCTCTAACTACCACCCCAGCGGAACCTTATGTTACTGATAAAATAGACAAACACAAAGCCATGGTGAGGTACACAGATTTTGTATTAAAAAAACTAGTATCGGCTTTGGAAGATTTAAAAATAAGAGACAATACGATTATTTTTTGGACAACCGATAATGGTACCTCAGGAAACATCATTGGGCATATCGACGGCAGAGCAGTAAGAGGAGGCAAAACTTATTTAACTGAGAATGGAGTTAACGAACCCTTCATTGTAAATTATCCAGGAAAAGTTGTTTCTGGAGTGAAAACAAATGCCTTAATAGATTTCTCGGACTTACTTCCAACGATTGCTGATTTGGGAGGAGCAGAATTACCTAAAAAATACGAATACGATGGTCAGTCATTTAAGTCTTTGATACTGGGAAAACAAAAACAAAATAACAGAGAATGGATTCTAACTATGGGTTCACATCCTGCAAAAATTTCAAATGGGCGGGTTACAAATGTTCATAAATTTAGAGATAGGGCTTTACGAGACGAACGCTACAAGGTGTATGTTGATACCCTCAAGCAAATTTCTGAAGTCTATGATTTAAAAAACGATTTAGAAGAAGAAAACAATTTGATACATTCTAAATCTGAACATACACAACAAGTACTTCTAAAATTTAAAAATATTTTAAGGTCTTTTCCTTCGGAAGATGGAAAGCCAAAATACAAGAAGTTAATAGGCTCTATTTTTGACATCTCACCTAATCAACTTAATGAAAAAGCAGAAAAAGCGAGGGGAAGGTCTAATCATTCGCCAAAGCCCGATTAAATCACTTTACAATTAGTGGTTTTGAAATTAAATTCAATATTAATCGCTTGGAGTTTTTTACTTCATTCTTGTATTGAAAATGCAGGACATATCTATTCAAACTTAAAACTTCCATGCTGGAGTAATTGTGTTTTATGAGTATTAGTTTGGCTTATTGAATAGATTTTGAATTATCGTTCAACTTAAATCCCCTAAGTCTGTTTCTGATTCTAAATTAATTCATATTATCGAGCGGGATGATAAGAGAATATGAGTTTTGATTTTTTTCAAGAACGGCAACTGTTAAAACTTTTGCGACACCATCCTCGACAAAAATAAAGGGTCGCTCCAGTCTATTGGCATTTATTTTTGTTCCGTCATCTTTATTTAGGGCTTTATCTAGTATTTTATAATTTTTTGCCTGTTCCCAGTTAATTCCATCTAAAGAGGTTATCATACCCATATATCCAAAAGCATGATAAATACCATAAAAACGATTTCTGCTGTTGTCATACCATATCGCAGGATCTTCAGAATTTAGATTTCCAACTGCGGGTTTGGGTTGGATTACCCAGGGTCCTAATGGTGAGTCAGATAAGGCTATGGCCTGGCTTCTTATGAGTTCATTGTGATCTGGCCATTTTCCATTAGCGTATTTAAGATTGGGTTTGTCTCCTCTTAAAATCATGATATACCCTCCGTCTGGTTTTTTCGCAACAGCTGGATTACAGGTGATTTGAGTAATTGGTCCCGATGGTTCTACAAGGGGTTGATCGAATCTTTTCCATGGGCCATTGATACTTTCAGAAACAGCAACTCCTATTCGTTGGTTCATTCTTACAAGTGCACGAAATTCATTATTGATGACTCCGTTTCTAGCCTGATGGAACTCTTCTTTTGTGAGGACTCTGTCACCTGTGTTGGTTGAAATGTAGTACAAATAGTATTTACCATCAAAAAACTTGATCCTAGGATTGTGAGCGGTGTAGGCATCCCAATGACCAAACCCACGGCCTTTTAATACCACTTCTTTATGAACGTATGGACCCGATACTGAATCCGATACCGCGTGGGAAACGATGCCATCCGTAAGCCATGATTTAAAGCCAATCTCCTTTGACATCTGGGCATAAAAAAGATGATATTTGCCGTCTTCACCTTTGATGATTGAAGAACCCCAATTGTGGTATAGAGCACTCCGCAAAATGTTTTCTTCTTTGACTTTTAATATCTTATCTGCTAAATCTAGATCGTCTGTATTGACTTGTGAAATCAAATAGGCTGGAAGACACAACAATACAATAAATGTTATTTTTTTCATTTAATGAATGTAATAAATATAATTGATGAAAGCTTAGTTAGATCTCTAAATGGTTACCGAAATAAAAATCAAACCTCACTGGCGCGCGATTGCAGGGCGAACCTTTCTTAAAAAGCTTAAATTTAGTTATCAAAACCTTACTTAAACAAATATTAAAGTAACTTCGTTGTGGTAAGACACCATATATCGAATAGAAGGTTAGTCATGCCTTGCAAACGTGCGCCAGTGGGATAAGTGCCGAAGACTGAAAGGCAAATACCTTATTCAATAATTATAACTATCTATTTGTCTTTCATTATGCTGTAGTTTTTTGGCTTTTTAAGAGGGTTGCATTGTGCGAGCCACTCTATTTTTGCTGCTTTTTCTGTTCCTTTTTACTCAAATGATTTCTGCACTATTATTCACCATAAATTATCCAGTTTTCAATTCCATTGGGGTAATAAGACCAGAAAAGAATAAACTATACCGCTTTCAGAAGTGAGGGCTTTGTGGGTAGCAAGTGTAGTGACGGAATGAAATGTAACGAATTGAGTTGGCTTGAAGCATTCCTGCACGCTTTGCAAACTTTACATTTCTGCAAAGTTTATGGCGTTTGGAATAGCATACGGATTGTGGAATGGAAATTGGGTTGGCTTTCATGAAATGGAATGAGTGAACTACTCTTGCTCGGTAATTATAAGCTGTATTGGGTGCTATGCAGAGCAACGGAATAGCACCTACTAAAAGCTGAAAACAACTCATAGTTTATTTTTTCTAACCGCTGATAAGGGTGGTGGGGAATTGTTTGATTTGTTGCCAAACGAAGTAAATGTAATACCTATAGCAAATAGTACTTCGATTAGAAATTTGAAATTTGATTTTGTCATTGTAATAAAATTTAAAATATGAGTAATTAATGATTATGTAAATTGATTAGAACATTAGACTGCTCCTGCATTGGTGGGTTTTTGAAGTTTATGTCTATCGTGTCTTTTACCGTACCAGAGGTGAGCATCTTATCTCCGAAATAGGGGTTAAGAATTTTTTCGTGTTTACTTAACCAGTCCGCTCCTTCATTATCGTTGGCCATAGGGCAATGTTGTACATAAAAAGTATCATTAGCAATGCCAAATACCTTTATGGATTTAATAAGTGTCTGAGAAAGAAAATCGAATTGCTTACGCTGTTCTTCTATAGCTCCTGTTTCGGTTATTTTTTTTCCGTGTGATTGAATGGCTTTTAATTGCTCCATCCAATAGTTATGTGCTTTGCCTTTCACTAAAGACATATCTACTTCTTCTGCTTTATTCAGCATTTCGTTTGCACCTTCAATGGCTTTTTTATTATTACTTTCAACCAAAGCATCTTTTACTGAGAAATATGTATTTGCCAACGCTGTTAGTTGATCCTTAAATGCTGTAGGTGTATTAGCAGTGTAGTCGGGAAGGTGGCTGGAGTGAATAGTATTTTTAGCCATCACATTCTTATTCATCATACTTGCTTGATTGTTTAATTGTGCGGAAGCATCAATTACAAATGCTCCGTTGGTCACCACTTCTTCTCCATTTTCCAATCCACGGATAACTGTGTAT
Source organism: Flavobacteriaceae bacterium (assembly GCA_038107695.1). GTDB lineage: Bacteria > Bacteroidota > Bacteroidia > Flavobacteriales > Flavobacteriaceae > UBA8316. Next base: position 7,109 of record JAYNHF010000049.1, read on the forward strand.
TTATTCTGATTTGCTCCACCCAATTCTATTTCCCTGTATTCGAAAGAAGGAATATCTGTATCGGGAATTTTTACATATACTACCGAACGTTGTCCTGTCCAGAGAACGGCAGATTTTGGTACGATAAGTACACTTGATTTTTGGTATGTTGCTAATTCACCTGTTACGAACATTTCAGGTTTTAAATTTCCGTTGGTATTGCTCACTTCTGCTCTGACCGATGCTGCTCGTGTATTGGGGTCAATTA
>JAYNHF010000049.1:7365-10059 GCA_038107695.1 Flavobacteriaceae bacterium
TGATTTTTGCCCTGAATTTTTTATTGGGTGCTGATGGGGTTGTAAATCTAATCGTTTGACCTACTTTAACATTAGGTAGGTCATTTTCATAAACATCGAACAAAGCCCATAGGCTATGTAAATTCTGAATATCAAACAAGACTTCACCTGTTGTAAGGTAGTCTCCTACATCGACTCTTTTTTGGTGGACTACACCTGAATGGTCGGCATAAATGTTGAAGGTCTCACGTATAGTTCCTGAATTGAGTATGTCTTGAATTACTTGTTCTCCAATCTTCCAATACTTCAGTTTATTTCTAGACGCTGTTAAAAGACCAGAACTTACATCCTGTATTCTTTGTGCTTCTAATAGTTCTTTTTGAGCCGTTATAAGTTCGGGCGAATAGATTGTAGCTATTTTTTGTCCTTTATTAACTTGCTCGCCAGTATAGCTGACATAGAGTTTTTCTATTCTACCGGGAATATGAGTGACCAAATTGGCTGACTTGGTTTCGTTAGCCTGGATTTTCCCATTCAATTTTAGAACAGAACTATTGGAATTAGTTGTTCCAACGATGGTCGTTTGAATATTAGCCAGTTGAATGGCTTCGTCAGTCATTTGAAAGCCAATTTCATCATCACTGGTTGCTTGACTTGCCAGAATTAAATCCATTCCGCAGATTGGACAATCTCCGGGTTCATTTTGACGAATTTGCGGGTGCATTGAGCAGGTCCATATTTCGGTTTCGGTCTTGCCTGAACTATGTTCGCTGTGGTCTTGCACAGTTTGAGTGGTATTATTAAACAAGAACCAACCCAGTAACAAGCCAATACCAATAGAAATAATGGCAACTGTATATTTTCTTATTTTTTTCATTTCATTCATTTTTAGAAATCCGTTAAACGATCTATTTTAAATTTGGCCAAATGTGATTGCACTATGGCATTTACAATGGCTATTTCATATCGGTTTATATCGCTTAGTAAATTCATAAGTTCATCAAATCGTTTTCCCTTACTACTGTAATCAGCCAATAGTATATCGTAAGCACTATTCGATATTTCAATTTGCTTATGAGCCAACTCAAACATCAATTTTGCACTTTCGTACTCAGACTTAAAGCTCTGAATACCTCTCATCATCTGATTGGTTAAACTCTCTTTTTGAAGCTCAAATGCTTGTTGTTTTAATTCTTCTTCTTGTTTTTTTGCTGAATACTTTTTACGATAAATGGGTAATGAAACCATTACTTTAGGTATAAGAATATTCCTGCCATTGTTTGCAGGAAAGGCATCGGTTCTGCCATTTACCAAACCGTAATCTAAGCCTACTCCAAAGGTTGGTTTTCCATCCATAGCATTTAATACAAGTGCTTTATTAGACGCTTTTATTTTCCAATCCAGTTGTTTGATCAATGGGTGGTTTAATTCAATCTTTTGCTTAAATTGATCTAAGTCGTAGGCCAATTCAGCCATATCAATTCTGGAGGTATCCACTTGAATTGTATCATTAATAGGATTATTTATCGCTGAGTTTATGCTTGCTGTAAAGCCTTGCTTTCGTTCTTCAAGAATCTGTATTTGCTGTTTCAATTCTTCTATTTTAATCTGAACTGTGAGCACATCAGAAGTAATGGATTCTCCACTTTCTACTTTTGCTAATGCCACTTTTTCAATGGTCTCGAATATGCGTATGTTCTTCTGAAGGATATTTTGCTGCTCTTGTAATAGGTAAAGATTGTAGTAAGCTGATTTGATTTGATAATCTATGTTTAATCGTTCAGCAGCTACTCGCTCGTATTTAGATTTTGCCATTGTCAGGACGACATCTTCTTTTGCTTTTAGCTTACCAAACCACGGAAACATCTGACTGGCTGAGATAATTAAATTTTGTGATCCTAATCTGGTTTCTACGGGGAGTATCGGCACACCCACACCAATAGTCGGATCAGGCAATTGACTTACTTGTGGTCCTTTCTGTAAATCAGCTTCATACTCCAATTGTAATGCCGTTAATTCAGGATTGTCCTCGTATGCCGTCTTTAACAGACTATCTAAATTCTGTGCCTTAACGCTTAATGTTGAGGCCACTAAAACAGCTATTGTTATTATAAATTTAGTTTTCATCTTTTCTTATTTGAGTGTTCTTGGAAAATTTAAGTTGTACTTCTTTCCATAAGGAATAAAGTACCGGTACGGTGAACATTGTAATCATCTGTAATGTCATTCCACCAAAAGAAGGAATTGCCATCGGGAACATTATATCTGCCCCACGACCCGTTGAAGTGAGTATAGGTAAAAGTGCCAATATGGTGGTGGCTGTTGTCATCATAGCGGGCCTTACCCTTCGGAGTCCGCCTTCGACTACCGCATCTCTGATCTGCGAAACGGTAGCAGGAGTATTCCGCTTGAAACTATCCTTTAAAAATGTAGCGACCAGAACTCCGTCATCCGTAGCGATGCCAAACAATGCCAGAAAACCTACCCATACAGCTACACTTAGGTTAATAGATTTCATTTGAAATAAGTCTCGCATATTGGTTCCGAGAAAATCAAAATCCATAAACCAGGACTGTCCATAAAGCCAAATCATAATAAAGCCACCAGAGAAGGCAACGAACACACCTGAGAATACCATCAAAGAAGTGGTAACAGAGCTGAACTGGAAATATAGGATTAGAAAAATGAGAGCTAATGAAATGGGAATGACGATCG
>JAYNHF010000049.1:10069-13964 GCA_038107695.1 Flavobacteriaceae bacterium
GTTCATAGTTGCCTGCAAATTTGTAACTAATTCCTGCTGGTAAGATTAGTTCTCCATTTTCTATTTTATCTTGTAAATAGTTTTGAGCATTGTTAACGACTTCTACTTCGGCAAAGCCCTGTTCCTTATCAAATAATACATAACCTACTAAAAAACCATCTTCGCTTTTTATGGCTTGTGGTCCTTGTTCATATTTAATCTCTACCAAATCTCCCAGAAGAATTTGTATTCCATTGGGAGTGGAAACCAAAATGTTATTAAGCGTGCTTGGGTCGTCTCGCAATTCTCTTGGGTATCGCAAACGAATGCCATATCGTTCTCTGCCTTCTACGGTGTAGGTCATCACCATTCCGCCAACGGTTGCTTGTAACTGCTTTTGAACATCAAGTATTGACAAACCATAGCGACTTATTTTTTCACGGTCTATGTCAAATAGCATATAGGGTTTGCCAACAATCCGTTCAGCAAATACGGCAGGTGCTTTTACGCCTTCAACATTTTTCAAATGTTTTTCCAATTCCAAACCAAAGGCTTCAATGGTTGCTAAATCAGAACCTTTGACCTTTATACCCATCGGTGCCCTCATTCCTGTTTGAAGCATTACCAAGCGGGTTTCTATGGGCTGTAATTTGGGTGCAGAAGTAACACCAGAGAGATTGGTCGCTTTTACTATTTCGTTCCAAATATCATCTGGAGAATGTATATGATCTCTCCATTGACGGAAATAGGAGCCATTATCATCTTTTACTAAATCTGAAGGTTGAAGACCACTAGATAAAGCTTTTTCATATTCTATGACACGACCTTTATTCAATATATATTTCCCGTCCTTGACTCTTTTAAATCGCAACCTATGACCATCTTCATCCGTCATATACTCTGACTTGTAGATGATAATGTTTTCATACATTGACATTGGTGCAGGATCTAAGGCACTTTCTACACGTCCTGCTTTGCCAACTACCGTTTTTACTTCTGGGATGGCTGTAGCCGCCATATCTAAGGCTCTTAAGTTGGCTACATTCATTTGCATACCAGAGTGTGGCATAGAGGTGGGCATTAGCAAAAATGAGCCTTCATCCAAGGCGGGCATAAATTCCTGACCTGTGTTTTTGGCTATCTGTACGCCAAAGAGAATTAGACTGCCAACCAGTAGAAGGAATAACAATTTCACTTTTAGTAAAAACCGTAAAATCTTTTCATAGAAATGAATGACTACATAGAAACTTCCAATTAAAACTCCAGAAATAATAGAGACAAAAAGAAAGTTTGTGAATATCGTTTTACTTACACCTAATGGCATCCATATCTTGGCAAGCAAACAAGCGACTAAAAGTGCATAAACAATATTACGTGCTATTTCAAAATAGTAGTGATATTTCCCATCATTAAATGATTTTAGCCAATAGCTAATAATTCCAGAAATACCGACTACCAAACCGATATTCCCTAAGAAATTAAACTGCCCAAAGAGGAGGAAAATGCTTAATGCTATCAGGGCAATATTGTATCCAAATGATAACCATTTTGACTTTGATTTTAAACCAAATAATTGCGTTGCCAAAGGTGGCACAATGGTAATAGCTACTACAATGGAGGCAATGAGTGCAAAAGTTTTAGTAAACGCTAAGGGTCTGAACAATTTGCCTTCTGCGGCTACCATAGTAAACACAGGTAAAAAACTCACAACTGTAGTGGCTACGGCAGTAATAACTGCGGAAGCTACTTCGGTGGTTGCATTGTAAATGGTTGTGGCTATAGCTTGCCCTGGCGGTGCAGTTTTCATTTTGGAAACCATACTCTCAGTGAGCACAATGCCCATATCGACCATTGTACCAACAGCAATGGCAATTCCCGACAAGGCGACAATATTGGCATCCACTCCAAAGTACCGCATTGCGATAAAACACATCAACACAGCCACAGGAAGAGAACCCGCTACCAAGAGCGAAGACCTTAAATTGAGTAGCATCAGAATGACTACGATAAAGGTAATGAGAATCTCTAAGCCCAAAGCTTCTTCAAGCGTGCCTAAGGTTTCATTGATTAAGTCGGTGCGGTCATAGAATGGTACTATGGTGACTTGTGATACCGTTCCATCTGCCAAGGTTTTTGTGGGCAAACCTGGAGCTATTTCTTCAATCTTGCTTTTTACATTGTTGATTACTTCTAATGGATTTGCTCCATATCTAGCTACTACCACGCCACCAACAGCTTCAGCACCTGATTTGTCTAAAACACCCCTTCGAGTTGCAGGGCCAATGTTCACGACCGCAATATCTTTTATGCGAATGGGCACATTGTTTGTTGCTTTTACAACCGCATTTTCAATATCTTCTATGGACTTAACATAGCCTAAGCCACGTACAAAGTATTCGGCAAGGTTTATTTCTAAAGTCTGAGCACCAATGTCCAAATTACTTTCTTTGATAGCTTTCATAACCTGATTGAGCGTAACACCATACACTCTCATTTTGTCGGGTATAACATCTACTTGATATTCCTGAACAAAACCACCTATGGAAGCTACTTCCGAAACACCCGAAGCAGAAGACAAGCCAAACCGTACATAGAAATCTTGAATAGAACGCAGTTCGTGTAAATCCCAACCACCTCTAGGATTGCCATGTTCGTCTCTGCCTTCTAAAGTGTACCAGTAGATTTGTCCTAAGGCAGTTGCATCTGGTCCCAGGGTGGGTTGCACATCGTTGGGCAGTAGATTGGCTGGTAGTGAGTTGAGTTTTTCTAGTATTCTACTTCTACTCCAATAAAACTCTACATCTTCATCAAAGATGACATAGATACTGGAGAAGCCAAACATTGAATTACTCCGAATGCTTTTTACTCCAGGGATACCCAATAAGGAAGTCGTTAGTGGATAGGTAATCTGGTCTTCCACATCTTGTGGTGACCTTCCCATCCACTTTGTGAAAACGATCTGTTGGTTCTCTCCAATATCGGGTATAGCATCGACTGCTACAGGGTCACGGGGCAAGCTATTGACACCAAGGTCAAAGGGTGAGGTAACAACGCCCCATCCGATAAATAGTAGCAATAGCAACCAAGTGACAAGCTTATTGTCTATAAAAAATTTGATTATTTGATTTAACATTATTCATTTTCATTCTTAAAATTTTACAAATAGTAATAAACCCAAACTGCCGTAATGCGGTTTGTGGCATCAATGAAAATGAATGAATCAAATAAGAAATGTCTGATAGAGTGCCTGAATGTCTCTATCGGGTAAGGGCGGTTTGTACTGTGCATAAGGCTGAAAGTCAGCTCGCACATTATAGTTAAATACATATACCGCTATAAAAGCAGCTACAAAGTCTAACTGAATATCTTGGACAGTGGCTAATTGAGTAGGTGTGGCATCTAAATCCGATTTCTCAATGACTATTGTTTCATTATGGCAACAGTTGTCTTTTTCTGCCTTGTTTACACCATCATTTTCTTGGTGGTGGCAAGATTTTTTTGTCTGGTGACAAGGTGAAGTTGCCTGTTTTTCGTGACAGGATTTAGCTTTCCCGAATAGGTTAATACTCTTTAACTGGTCTTGACAATAGTGTAAATCCATAGAGAAGCTTGTTGACGAAAGCAACATCAATAATGCCATTGAGATGGTGGTAATTCTATGTGAAAGACTTCTTGTCATTGTATATAAAGGTAAGAATCTATTTGGACTATCACTTATAACGTTCTGGTAAATCTTTAAATTATTTGGAAATATTAAATGTCGTCAAGCGACTGTCTCTGGTTCTCCGTGATCTTATTAAATGCCGAAGGTGGTATTCTGGTAATCTTTTTGAATTGAGCTGAGAGATAAGCGGTGTAGGTATCCCAATGACCAAACCCACGGCCTTTTAATACCACTTCTTTATGAACGTATGGA
>JAYNHF010000050.1:0-13912 GCA_038107695.1 Flavobacteriaceae bacterium
GCGCACACGCATGGGGTGCGTGGGGTCGCAGGTTCAAATCCTGTCATCCCGACTATCTTTTTTGATGGGAAAACAACCAATTCATCAAGTCTGGATCCCCAAATGCGTTGTGCCAACTGTCATGATAAACTTCAGGGTATAAAGTCAACTTTACAGGAGCATTAATTTTTTTTAGCGACTGAAACATCGCTTTTGAAAAATTAACAGAAACGACATCATCTTGCTCACCATGGAAAATCCAAAGTGGGGTCTTACTCAAATATTTTGCCCATTCGGGATTGCCTCCACCACAAATTGGAAATGCAGCCGCAAAATAGTCGGGATTTCTACTCACCAACTCAAAGGTACCCATACCCCCCATAGACAATCCCCCTATGTAGCGCCTCGAAGAATCGATTCGGTATTGTTCTTCCAAATTCAACAGCAATGCTTCAACAATCTCCAATTGTGGGTTTTTGGGCAGTTGTTCTGAATAGGTATATTTTTGATCCAAAGGTTGATCATAGTCCCTCAAAACATTGGCCCAATATGACCCTTTTGGACATTGTGGAAAAACAACTATGGCGGGGTATTTAGATCTAAATGAATCCGACTGAAAGAGTTTACCCCCATGGAATAATTGAGATACATTATCATCTCCTCGCTCTCCTGCCCCATGAAGAATCATCAGCAAGGGGTACGCATTTTCAGGATTAAAATTTTCTGGCAAAAGAATCCTGTAGGGAAGGGTCTTTTTGTTGTGTTCAAAAATTTCAGACTCATAGGTTTGACCGAAACTCAATCCAAAGCTTAGAATCATGGAGGTAATAATTGTTTTTTTCATTGATTATTGAGAAATTTAATATTTTCTGCAGGCGAGTCATCGCAAGTAAGTAATCCACCAGCATAAAGCAATCCCTTTCTCAGGAATTGCAAAAAGTTTGGATCATTGTAGCTTTGGGCATTGTGAGATGGAGAGGAATAAAAAACCCTTCCTTTTCCGTGTCGTTTGATCCACGATATGTATTTGATTTTATCACTAGGTCTTTCGCGCCTCATCTCAATATCATCCAATTCAAAATACAACAGAGGCTTAAAGTCATACTTAAAATAGGCGTTTTTGAAAAAGTAGGGTTCATCATAATGCACAAATCCCTCAGAATCAAAATCGGTTACCAAAGGATGATTGGGATCGACCAATTTCACATGGATTTCTTGCTGGGGAGGATGATAATTAAAACTTCCCCCGCTCATATTGCTAAACTCCAATGAATTATTTTGCATTACAATACCTCCATGAAGGATTACCAGCCCTTTTCCTTTTTCTACGAATCTAATCAAATTACGTTCCAATTGATTTGCTTTTTTTAATTTTTCTTTTGGAGACATGGAGTTGTCTTCGTTTAATACATCCCAAAACAAATCCCTCCTTTCCCCCTTCGAACAATTGTTATTCAAAACAACAACATCAAATTCTGAAAGCTTTTTTTTGTTAAAAAAAGCAATGTCTTTGGACAAAGTCACATCGAAAACTCCAGAGTTTTGAGCGATGATATTCATTACAGCCTCAGTATGTGGAATGGTCCAATGTTTATATCCAGTATGAAGTGAAAAAATCAATACTTTTTTTTGTTTTTTCGCTACTGTAGGAGTGTGCTTTTTTACCTTGGCTTCTATGCTGGCAATCCAGTCAGAGGTCAACTCAAATGGCTCTAGGCTTTGTGAGCGAACCATTGATATGCAAATGAATATAATTAAAAATAAAATCAGTTTGGCTTGGTCTATCATCAGAAGTAATCTTAAAAATAAGAATACAAATTAAATAAAAACAATCATGAATTTATTAAATTTACTTAGTTAATACGTGTGCCCACACATTTGTAAAATATTTTTTTAGATTTAAACTACCTGACTTGATATCGTCAACATGAGAATTATTTACCAACTTTCATTTATATTATTTTTCATCAACTGGGGTTGTAATCAAAATGATTGTTTGTGTTTGGAGGTTCAAGATTCCTATGAAATTCCAAAGGATCGTCCTATATCGATGAATTTGGACATCAAAATAAATACTTGTTGGGCTGAGGAAATGGTATTGGTTAAAAATTCAAATAACGGTAAACAAATAATCCCTTATCAGTTAGAGAATGGTGATAAAACCAAAATATGGTTTTTACACAACAGTAATGGGAGCAAAACTTCCTACTGTTTTGAAAAACTAACGAATCAAAACAGCCCCACTCTATTTCAAGTTCAAAAACAAAATGGAGACCTAAAATTAAAGGACAACGAACAATCTCTCATACACTACCGTTATGGAATGAAAAACCCTCCTGAAGGCGTGAATCCTTTGTATCAAAAATCTGGATACATTCATCCTGTTATTTCACCAAAAGGAGATACGTTAAGTAGAATTCAACCTCCAGATCATTATCACCATTACGGAGTTTGGGGGCCATGGACAAGGACTAAAATAAACGATGTTGGAGTTGATTTTTGGAATTTAAAAGACGGACAAGGCACAGTACTTTTCAAAGAGTTCAAGCAGATTGACAATGGAAATGTGTACACTGGTTTCACTGCACTTCAGGAACACATCAATCTGACCCAAAAAGAACCTCAGGTCGCCCTAAACGAAAAGTTGAGTGTAAAGGTTTGGAAGAATAAAAACCCCAATCAATACTTTATCGATTACACCTCTCAATTCAATACTTCACTAGAAGAGGGTGTACTCTTTGAGGCATATCGATACGGCGGTGGTTTGGGATTTAGATTCAAAGAGCAATGGAATAAAGACAACTGTGAGGTGATAACCTCGGAGGGAAAAAACAGGACAGAAGCCGATGGCACTTCGGCGAGGTGGTGCATGGTTAAGGGAGTCAACACCAATGGAGATGGAAGCGTTGGCATCCTTTTTTTGAGTCACCCCAATAACCGCTCTCATCCCGAGCCCATGAGGGTTTGGCCTTTGAATGCCAACAACGGACGTGGAGATATGTTTTTTGAATTTTGTCCCATACGTCACAAGGAATGGAAAATAGAACCTCAAAAATCCTATGAACTGAAATACCGTATGCTGGTTTTTGATGGTTCAATGAACCCTAAAGAAGCCCAACAACATTGGATGGCTTTTGCTTATCCTCCTGAAATAATTTTTTAATGATCTAAAAACCAATGGAAAGAAGAAAATTTATTACCAAATCCGCAATGGGAACTGTTGCGATGGTAGGATTCCCCAACATAGTACCCGCACATGTATTGGGAAAAAACGCACCCAGTAACAAAATCAACATTGGTCAGATTGGTTGCGGCCGTATTGCTCGTTCCCACGATCTGGTAGATACCATGGCTTTTGATATCGCCAATGTAATGGCAGTTTGTGATGTGGATGCAAACAGAATGAAGGATGGAAAAATTTTGGTTGATCAATTTTATCAGAAAAAAACTGGAAAATCGAATTACAAGGGCACCAAAATGTTTGGTGACTACCGTGAAATGCTCAACGACAAAGACATTGATGCGGTACTGATCTCTACTCCAGATCACTGGCATGCACAACCCGCTATGGAAGCTGCAATGGCTGGAAAAGACATCTATCTTCAAAAACCAACATCACTAACAGTAGAGGAAGGAAGACAACTGGTCAATGCTGTAAAGAAAAATAATGTGATCCTTCAAGTGGGAACACAACAAAGGGCTATGCCTCAATTCAGAATCGCAGCAGAGTTGGTCAGAAATGGAAGAATTGGACAGCTTCATACGGTAAAAATTGGATTGCCTGGAGACCCGGGTGGACCAGAGGCTCCGGCTATGCCCATTCCTGAGAACTTAAATTATGATATGTGGCTGGGGTCAACCCCACAGGTACCCTATACAGAAATTGGAGTACACCCACAAAAAGGATACAGCCGACCTGGATGGTTGAGACATGAAAACTACGGAGCGGGAATGATAACTGGATGGGGACAACACCACTATGACTCCGCTGCTTGGGGAATGAATACCGAAATGACAGGGCCAACATCCGTACAAGCCATTGCAGATTTCCCAAAATCGGGGCTGTGGAATGTTCATGGTGATTTTATGGTAAAACATGAATATGATAATGGTATTACTGCTATGACCAGTGGAGGATATCCCAACGGAGTAAGATATGAAGGATCCGAGGGGTGGATTTTTGTGTCACGTGGATCATATGTCGCATCGAGTTCTGATCCAGTAGCACAGGAAAAAAGTAAAAAAGCTTTGGACGCCTCAGACCCTAAAATCTTAAAATCAGAAATCGGCAAAAACGAAACCCATCTTTATAAAATTGATGACCAACATGGCAATTGGCTCGATTGTATTCAATCCAGAAAAGCCCCCATCTCACCCGTAGAAATAGGTCACATGGCATGTGTCGTCTGCCTGATCAGTCATATCGCCATGAAAATCCCCAGAAAACTTGAATGGGATTCTAAAAAAGAAAAATTCATCAATGATGATGAGGCCAATGCACTTTTGAGCAGACCGCAAAGAAAACCCTATGGAACCAATTCTTTAAAAGTTTAAATTCATTGATATGACAGCATCAAAATGTTCTTTATTGTTTTTACTTCTTGTTACAGTAAGCTGTTCAAACAATGAAAAAAACTCAAAAGTAAAACTAATGACTCTTGACCCTGGTCATTTTCATGCAGCGTTAATTCAAAAGACTTCTTACGATGATATTGATCTAACAGTGGACGTTTATGCTCCAGATGGACCTGAAGTAAAAGATTTCCTCAGTAAGATTGAAGCTTACAATACGCGAAGCGATCAACCTACCAACTGGACTGTAAAAACCCACTTAAGCGAGGATTTTTTGCAAAAAATGATAACTGAAAAACCAGGAAATGTGATGGTCGTCTCGGGTAAAAACTCAAAGAAAATCGATTACATCTTTGCAGCCGTCAATGCAGGACTAAATGTCTATGCTGACAAACCACTAGTTGTGAATCAAGAAGGTTTTGAAAAATTAGAAAAGGTTTTTGCCTTGGCCAAAGAGAAAAATGTTTTGATTTATGACATCATGACTGAACGATTCGAGGTTACTACAAGGATACAAAAAGCGCTTTCAATGGACAATCGTATTTTTGGAACCCTTACGACAGGGTCTGAATCAGAACCTGCCATCAGTAAATTAAGTGTTCATCACTTATCAAAAATTGTATCGGGTAAACCACTGGTTAGACCCGCTTGGTTCCTTGATACAGAGCAACAGGGAGAGGGAATTGTAGATGTTACCACCCATTTGGTAGATTTGATCCAGTGGGAGGCTTTTCCTAATCAAATTATCGATCGATCCGAAGTAGAAATCATTTCCTCTAAAAGATGGACTACCCATTTGGATCCCGATCAGTTCAAAAAAATAACCGGATTGAACACCTATCCACAATACCTACTAAAAGATGTCAATGCTGATACACTAAGCATCTATTGTAACGGCGAAATCAATTACAAACTGAAAGGAAAACACGCTCAAGTTTCTGTAATTTGGAACTATGAAGCGCCCGAAGGAACAGGTGATACACACCACAGTATTATGCGAGGTACTAAAAGCGATCTGATCATCAAACAGGGAGAAGCGGAAAATTATAAACCTACACTTTATGTTCAATCTAAAACAGGTGAAAACTTTGCGTCAGATCTAGAAAAAACCATAAAGTCGCTTCAATCAGAATTTAGAGGGATTGATGCAAAAAAAATAACTGAAAAGTTGTGGGAAATTGAAATTCCGGAAGTACTCAAAATTGGTCATGAAGCTCATTTTGGTCAGGTTACCAACAATTTCTTGAAATATTTTAAAGATGGGAAACTTCCGAACTGGGAAATTCCCAACATGATAACAAAGTACTACACCACGACCAAAGCATATCAAAAAGCATTGGAAAAGTAATAATTTTATAAATTTACGGCCTTATGAAGAAAAAAATTTTAGCACTACTCTATTTAGCTGTTTTTTATCTGACTTCTTGTATTTCACAAGAAAATCCGCCAATAATTGAAACACCTGATCAATCCAAATTTTCAACAAGCATTATAGTTGATGGGATTGAAATTCCATGGGGAATGGATTTCATCACTGAAAATGACCTTTTGGTTACAGAAAAAAAAGGGATTTTGTATCGGGTTAAAAACGGAGAAAAAAGTGAAGTATCTGGACTGCCAGAAATCTATCAAAGAGGTCAAGGTGGACTTTTGGATGTTGCCTTACATCCTGATTTCGACAATAACAAATTAATCTATTTCACCGCAAGCGTTCACGTCGAAGGGGATAAAGGAGGGAATACAGCCCTCTACTGTGGTGAATTGAATGCAAATGAACTTTCCAATGTCAAACTGCTTTACAAAGGAACTCCCAATACAAAAAAAGGTCAACACTGGGGGTCAAGGATTGTTTTCGATGACCAAGGACATTTATTTTTTGGAATAGGAGACCGAGGAAATCGCGATGTAAATCCACAAGATTTAAAACGGGATGGAGGTAAGATTTATCGCTTAAATCTCGATGGCAGTATTCCAGAAGACAACCCTTTTTTCCAAGAAGACGAAGCCATAAAAGCCGTTTACTCATATGGTCATAGAAATCCGCAGGGAATGACAATTCATCCTAAAACAGGAGAAATATGGGAAAATGAACACGGTCCAAAAGGAGGAGATGAGATCAATATCATAAAGAAAGGTAAAAACTATGGTTGGCCTGTGATTACTTACGGTATCAATTACAGTGGAACCTCGATCACGGACAAAAAATCCATGCCTGGTATGGAACAGCCTTTTTACTACTGGGTTCCATCCATTGCTCCTAGTGGAATGGCTTTTTCAAGCTCGGGGGTTTACAGAAAATGGAAGGGAAACCTTTTTATTGGGTCTTTAAAATTCAAATACCTTGAGCGCTTGATCATTAAAAGAGGGAAAGTTGTAAAACGTGAAAAGATTTTGAATGATATTGGACGCGTTAGAAATGTTAAAGAAGGACCCGATGGCTTCCTATATTTGGGAGTAGAAGGCAAAGGTATTTTGAAGGTAATTGTAAACCGATGAAAATAACTCTAGGATTCATAGGGTTATGCGTACTGTTTGAAGGATTATGGCTTTACCAAAACAAATCACTCGAACAAAGTATTTCGGATGGTAGTGAAATCTACCAAGATTTCTGCCTCCAGTGCCATTTAGATAATGGTCAAGGAGTATCGGGAGTATTTCCGCCCCTTGCAAAATCTGATTATCTACTTAAAAACATTGACCTGAGCATCAAAGGAATAAAATATGGACTACAAGGACCCATTGTAGTGAATGGAGAGGATTACAACGGTTTAATGCAAAATCAAGGTCTAGACGATGAGGAAATCGCCGATGTGATGAATTATATTCTCAACAACTGGGGAAACAAATCCCAAGAAATGATTACCTTGGAACGCGTCGCTAACATAACTGAATAATTAAATTTGCTTTGGGTAAGATTTACCGTTACCTCTACATCATAATTTTATTACTTTTTTTGATCTGGATGATCTTTTTGGACACCCATTCTCTTAAAATTCACAACGAATTGAATGAGGAAATTGACAAACTAGAAGGGCAAAAGAAAGAACTCAACCAATTAATAGAGAAAGACCAAACCCGCATCCAGCAGTTGAACAGTAGAGACAGCTTAGAGCGATTTGCCAGAGAAAACTACGGACACAAAAAAGAGGAGGAAACCATTTTCTACATAGAGTTTGAAGACAGTTTAGAGACTCCGATAGATTAAATAGAATTTTGGTTAATCTCATTTGGGATTATTTTTTAAGCCATGATTTTAATTGTATTTTTATAAAAAATTTCACTCGGAAAATGGCCAAAATTATCGCAATTGCTAACCAAAAAGGAGGGGTGGGTAAAACCACGACTGCGGTAAATCTCGCTGCAGCAATGGCAGTTTTGGAGAAAAAGATACTATTGGTTGACGCTGATCCCCAAGCCAATGCCACCTCTGGAGTGGGAATTGACGTAAAAAGTCAAAAATTAGGAACCTACCAACTATTAGAACACACTGCAACGGTGGATGAGACCATCTTACCCACCAGTACTCCCAACCTTGATCTGATTCCGTCTCACATTGACTTGGTAGCAACCGAAATTGAGCTGGTCGATAAAAAAAATAGGGAGTACATGCTTAGAAAAGCTTTGGAACCTGTTCATGATCAATACGATTTCATCATTATTGATTGTGCGCCCTCTTTAGGTTTGATCACTCTAAATGCTTTGGCAGCCGCAGATTCTTTAATCATCCCCATTCAATGCGAATATTTCGCACTCGAGGGGTTGGGTAAACTTTTGAATACCATAAAAAGTGTGCAAAAAATCCACAATAAAAGCCTGGACATCGAAGGTCTATTGCTTACAATGTTCGACTCTCGGTTAAGGCTTTCCAACCAAGTGGTTGAAGAAGTTCAAAAACACTTTGGGAAAATGGTTTTTAAAACCATAATACAGCGTAACATAAGATTGAGTGAAGCACCCAGTTTTGGTGAAAGTATTATCGATTATGATGCTACCAGTAAAGGAGCCAAAAACTATCTTTCGCTAGCAAACGAAATCATCAAGAAGAAGAAAAAAATAATTGATGGCAAAGAAAAATAAAAAACAAGCACTGGGTAGAGGATTATCCGCCCTTTTAGACGATCCAGACAGAGGTATTGAAACGGTCAGTGATGTAAATGCCGATAAGGTGGTAGGAAATGTCATCGATTTGGAAATAGAAAAAATAGAAGTCAATCCCTATCAGCCAAGAACCCACTTCAATGAAGAAGCCATTGAAGAGCTCGCAGAATCCATCAATACTTTGGGTATCATTCAACCTATAACGGTTAGAAAATTAGATCGAAACCAATATCAATTGGTCTCTGGTGAGCGTCGTTTTAGGGCTGCAAAATCATTGAATTTTGAAACCATACCCGCTTTTGTGAGAATTGCCAATGATCAAGAAACCCTTGAAATGGCCTTGGTCGAAAACATACAAAGAAGAGATTTAGACCCCATAGAAATTGCTTTGTCTTATCAGCGATTGACCGATGAGATTCAACTGACCCAAAATCAACTCAGTCAAAGGGTTGGTAAGAAAAGATCAACTGTGGCCAACTACATGCGACTGTTGAAGTTGGATCCCATCATTCAAACAGGAATGAGAGATGGATTCCTATCCATGGGACATGGCAGGGCATTAATCAACATTGAGCAAACCGATCAGCAACTGGATATTTACGAAAAAATTATTGCAAAATCCCTTTCCGTAAGAGAAACAGAATTGTTGGTTCAAAAAATAAAAAAAGGTAAAGCAACTCTCAGCATTAAAAACCCAAAGCCTAAAGCATTTACAGAAGCTACAGAGGAACTTAACAATTATCTTCGCTCATCAGTATCTATCAAAGTTAATAAAAGCGGAAAAGGGACTATTCAAATTCCATTTGACTCTGAAGAAAACCTAAAAGAGATAATCAAAAAAATCAAACGTGAAGGCTAAAGTCTTTCTCCCAATTTTACTAATTCTCAACCTGCATGTTTTTGCTCAAGAACTTCCCAAAGAAATCGAAAAGAGCCGTAAACAGCGCTTAATTGAAAGTCCCTTAACTCCCTCGAAAGCTGCATTCTACTCGGCCGTATTGCCTGGATTGGGACAGATATATCTCGGTAAGGCATGGAAAGTTCCTTTAGTTTACGCTGCCATTGGTGCTTCTGTATATGGATATGTTTACAATCAAAAAGAATTAAATCGCTACAGAACTGCATATAAAAGAAGAAATAGTGGTTATTTGGATGATGAATTTGTCGAATTGATTCCCGATAAGAACAAACTCATTGAGGGAATGAATTTTCATAAAAACTACAGAGATATGTCTTTTCTCTTTATATTAGGAACATATATGTTGAATATTTTAGAAGCTAATGTAAGTGCACATCTGATGCAGTTCAACATTAAAGATAATTTAAGTGTCAGACCTGAATTTGAACCTGACTTATTTGGACCAGACACCAATATAGGTTTGAAAATCTTGGTAAAACTTTAAAATAAAAATATGAAGTTTGCTCTGTTAGGATATGGAAGAATGGGAAAAGCGATTGAAAAAATTGCCTTGGAGAGAGGACATGAAATCGTTTGTAAAATCGACAAAAACGAACAAGAAGGAAAGCTAGAGGATGCTCACACAGCCATAAATTTTAGTATTCCTGATGCTGCTGTTGATAACATCAGTAAGGCCTTAATGCTATCCATTCCTGTGGTTTGTGGAACTACGGGTTGGCTTGATGACTACAATAAAGTAACAAAAATGGCTAAGGACCACCAGACTGCTTTTCTTTACGCCTCTAATTTCAGTGTAGGTGTCAATCTATTTTTTAAATTAAATAAAATTTTAGCGCAAATGATGCACCCCCATCAGGAATACAAAGTCTCAATGCAAGAGACCCACCACATTCACAAACTTGATGCACCCAGTGGAACTGCCATAACACTCGCCGAGGGTATCATTGACAACACTGGTATTACTCAATGGAAAATAGGAGAGGAAACACCCGACACCCTACCTATTCAGTCTGTTCGGGAAGGAGAGGTTCCAGGAACGCACAGTATCAAGTACAGTTCGACTATCGATGAAATTAATATAGAACACAAAGCACACAACCGTAAAGGATTTGCTTTTGGTGCGGTGATTGCAGCAGAATGGATTGCCGACAAAAAAGGGATTTTTAAAATGGATGATGTCCTAAATCTTTAATCAAATGACCGGAATTCAATGGATTTTATTTGCCTTAGTGATCCAAGTTATTCACTTCTTAGGTACATGGAAATTATATAAAGCTGCTGGTGAAAAACCTTGGAAAGCTATAGTTCCTATATACAATGCTATTGTTTTAATGAAAATCATTCACCGTCCCAAGTGGTGGGTTGTTTTGTTATTTTTCCCAGTAATCAACCTACTGATGTTTATGGTTTTCTGGATTGATATTGTAAAACATTTTGGCAAAAATAAACCCACGGATGGTTGGTTAGCATTAGCGAGCTTAGGTTTTTATATCTATCTGATCAATTACCAAAAATCTCCAATTTATATCGCTGACAAATCGATGATCAAAAGATCAGCTTTCAGTGAATGGATTGGATCGATAGTATTTGCCGTTGTGGCCGCCACTTTTGTCCACAACTACTTTTTTCAACCCTACGTCATTCCAACTGGCTCTCTTGAAAAATCACTATTAATCGGAGACTTTTTGTTTGTGAGTAAATTCCATTATGGTGCCAGAATTCCCACAACACCTGTTGCATTTCCGATGGTTCATGACACACTTCCCCTACTGAAAATAAGATCATACCTCAACAAACCACAATTGCCCTACCTGAGGCTTCCTCGATTTCAAAAAATCAAAAGAAATGACATCGTAGTCTTTAATTGGCCTGCAGATACGGTAAGAAAATTTTTTGTTAAAGAAGCGGGTGTAAAAAAACCTCTAGATAAAAAATCCAATTACGTTAAAAGATGTGTAGCAATCGCTGGTGATACCCTAGAAATTATTGGGGGTTATGTTCACATCAATGGTCAAAAAAACATTTTACCCGAAAGGGCAAGGGTAAAATATGATTTTAAAGCCTACAGTACCAAAGGTGTATCTTCCAGAAAATTAGTCGATCTAGGGCTCAAGGATTTTTACAGAAAATACCGTGTCGAAAACCTTACTCAAAACAGTTATGCACAACTTGCACCCCACATCATAGGTAATACAGGAAACAACACTATCATCACCAACTACAAAGGTTTACCTATTAATTTAGTAAGATCTTTAGGTCTGAGAGTCAGTGAAATTCTCGAAAAGACAAAAGACTTGAATCTTACCCTACAAGAAGCCAAAAAAGTTGGAAATCAAATGTGGATTGACAGTATCGTTCAAAGAAATCAAAAAATCAAAACTCCAAATTCCTCCTATTTTCCAAACAAAATTCCTTTCGATTGGAACCAAGACAATTTTGGACCCATTGTCATTCCAAAAGCAGGAACGTCTGTAAACCTCAATCTGGATAATTTGCCTCTTTACAAAAAAATCATCACTGATTATGAGAAAAATAGTCTTAAAATAGAAGGCACTGAAATTGTAATCAATGGAATAAAAACCAATCAATACACCTTTCTCCAAGATTACTATTGGATGATGGGTGATAACCGTCACCGGTCTGAGGACAGTAGATTCTGGGGCTTTGTCCCTGCCGATCATATCGTTGGTAAGCCCGTTTTTATATGGTTCAGTATTGATGGCATCAACGATGGAATACGAAATTGGAAAATCCGTTGGGAAAGGATCTTTAGTACTGTTGGGGGGAGTGGTGAAAGAGTTTCATATTTCCCCTATTTTATTGCATTGATCGTCATTTGGCAAGCATACTCTTTCTATCGCCGAAGAAAAAGTAAAACACAAAATTGATGATCGCTGGCGTTTGTCCTGCATACCTGCCCAACATACAGTTCATGTCTTGGATTATTATGCAAAAGAAAGTTGCTTTTGTGACGCACAACACCTATCAAAAACAAACCTTTCGCAATCGTACTGAAATATATGGTGCTAACGGTAAGCTGAAATTATCAATCCCCATTGTCCATAAAAAAGATAAGAGCCATCAAATCGACAAAGAAGTAAAAATTCATTATGGTAATGGATGGCAAAAAGACCATTGGAAATCATTAGAGGCATCCTATCGCTCTAGTCCTTTTTTTGAATTTTACGAAGACGATTTTCATCCTTTCTATCATCAAAAATTTGATAAGCTGATGCAATTCAACCTCGCCTTGATCGAAAAGATCCTTTCACTCATTGAGGCAGATATTCAAATACTTAATGATGAAAAGGAGGTTGAAGAGTTTTCGAACCTCATTATTGCCAAGAACCAATCGGAACAAAAAACACCTTCATATCGACAAGTTTTCGAATCAAAACACGGCTTCATCCACAATCTGAGCATATTAGATTTATTATTCAACTTGGGACCTCAAAGTTTAGACTACCTCATCGAATTCAACCAATGAAATCATTTCCATTCCAAAATTGCAGAAATGGGTTTATGATCTGATAGCTTGAGCTTATGGGTTTTAAAATTTATCACTTTGAACTTTTGATCTGTAAAGATAAAATCGATCCGAAAAGGAAAATAAGCGAGCTTGTAGGTAGAACCCAAACCGCCTCCAGACAACATGAAAGCATCTAATCTGTCGTTTTTCAAAAGATTGTAAGGCTTTGAAAAAGCATTGTTATTCAAATCTGTACAAATGATACTGGGGTGATTATTTTTTTGATCAATCGTCTTAAATTGATCAATTTGTAATTCCTGTTTCTGAATGACAGACTGAATACGCGCTACAAATTTTCGAGAATGTTGTTTGGTAAAAAGAGTGTCTTTTAAATCGATTCGTAAGGACTCCAAATGAACATTGTAAATCCTAATGGTGTCTTTTTTGTAATAAAAATCTGCATAGACAGCGCCGTTATTGGAGTTTTCAAAGTTGACATAACTTCTGTTGTAAAGTTTGGTTTTGGATAAAATACAAAGTCCATTTTTTCCATACTTATTTGATGATTCAACGTATTGATAAGGGTAATTTTTAAATTTTGGACTAAACTCCTTAGAGAACTCCTGTAAGCAAACCAAATCTGGATTTTCTTGATTGATGAAATTCTCAATGGATTGAGGAACATTTTTGGAGTCAATCCATTGATAACTATTGAATAATCTAACGTTAAAACTCATCACTTTGATGCCATTAGAAACAGGAATGGCATTGTTGGGCCATTTGTATATCTTCCCCCACTCTTTGAAACACACTATGACTGAGAAAAGAAATATAAAAAATGGCAATTTAAATTTTAAAATCAAATAAAAAAATAA
>JAYNHF010000051.1:0-11079 GCA_038107695.1 Flavobacteriaceae bacterium
AGTTGGCAAGATAATCACCAACTTCTGAGGTTTTATAGGCTTTTCCATTGCCTTCTACCAAGTCTTCGGTAACGATTCCTTCGGCAAGAGATTGATCGACTGCCTTTCGGATCAGGGCACCTTCTTGGTGTAATCCAAACGACATTTCAAACATCATGGCGGCAGACAGAACAGTGGCGAGCGGGTTGGCAATGTCTTTTCCTGCGGCTTGTGGAAACGAACCGTGAATGGGTTCGAACAATCCTATTTCTGCTCCTACGGAGGCAGAGGGCATCAAGCCCATGGATCCTGAAATTACCGATGCTTCGTCGGTCAAAATATCTCCAAACAAGTTTTCGGTAATCAATACGTCGTAGCTGTTGGGCCATTGAACCAATCGCATGGCAACGGCATCAACAAACTCATAGGCTACTTCAACCTCGGGATACTCTTTTTCCATGGCTTGGACGGTCTCACGCCACAAACGCGAACTTTCCAAAACGTTGGCTTTGTCAACACAACACAATTTTTTGCTCCGGGTCATGGCAAGCTCAAATCCCTTTTTGGCCAACCGTTGTATTTCCTCACGGGTATAGGTACAGGTATCAAAAGCCGTATTGCCTTCATCTTTTCTTCCGCGTTCACCGAAATAAATTCCTCCTGTCAACTCTCTCAAAAAAACCAAGTCAGTCCCTTCGATGCGTTCTTTTTTGAGAGGCGATTTGTCAATAAGAGAAGGAAAGGTGAAAGTGGGACGCACATTGGCAAAAAGTCCCAGTTTTTTTCTCATTTTAAGTAGCCCTTGTTCGGGTCTTACCTGAGCCGAGGGGTCGTTGTCGAAACGGGGGTGACCAATCGCTCCGAACAACACGGCATCGGAATTTTGACAAATTTCGTGCGTTTCGTCAGGGTAGGGTTCTCCCACTGCATCGATGGCAGCAGCACCCGTTAGGGCAGGCATCCACTGAATGTCGTGATTGAATTTTTGTGCGGTGGCATCGCATACTTTTACGGCTTGGTCAATGACTTCTGGACCGATTCCGTCTCCGGCCAATAAGGCTATTTTTAGTTGCATTAGGTTGAGATGATGTTTAACATTTTTTCTGTGGCTTTGATCGCCGAAACTGTCTGATCGGAGTCCAATCCACGGGTGATGAATTCTTTATCCTCGTTTTTCCAGGTGATTAGGGTTTCGCAAAGGGCATCGGAATTACTGCCTGGAGGAATACGAACGGCATAGTCTGTCAATTGAGGCAATGCCATTTTTTTCTTTAAATATATTTTTTTCAGGGCATTCATAAAGGCATCAAACTGTCCGTCACCCGAAGCATTTTCCTCCAAGATTTCCCCCTCCATATCTATCGACACAACAGTATTGGGTTGCAAGCCTTTGGCATGCGTCAAAACATAAGAATTTACTTTAACCTTTTGTTCTGTATTGCTATTGAGAACATCGGAAATGACATACGGCAAATCCTCGGTAGTGACGACCTCCTTTTTATCTCCCAATTCGATGATGCGTTGGGTTACCTTATTTACCTCCTCATCATTGAGCGTTACCCCCAGTTTCTGTAAATTTTTCTGGATATTGGCTTTTCCTGATGTCTTTCCCAAGGCATATTCTCGGGTTCTGCCGAATCGTTCGGGGAGTAGGTCATTAAAATAAAGATTTTTCTTTTTGTCGCCATCGGCGTGGATGCCCGCAGTTTGGGTAAAAACATTTTGCCCGACCACAGGTTTGTTGGCAGGGATTCTAAAGCCTGTAAACGTAGCAACCAACTTACTTACCTTGTAGAGCGAAGATTCATTGATATTGACTTCCACCTGAGGTAAAAAGTCTTTGAGCGTGGCTACGGTACTGGCCATCGGTGTGTTTCCGGCACGTTCGCCCATACCGTTGACCGTGAGGTGAAGCCCGTGACAACCAGCCCTGACCGCTTCCATGGCGTTGGCTACGCTCAGGTCGTAGTCATTATGTCCGTGAAAATCAAAATGAATTTTGGGATAGTTTTTGACCACTTCCGAAACAAAAGAAAAAGTTTCGTAATACGTCATTACCCCCAAGGTATCGGGTAGCAATACCCTTTTGATGGGTAGGGTGGAGACAAAAGACAAATACTCATTCACATAATCGCGAGAGTTGCGCATGCCGTTACTCCAGTCTTCCAAATAAACATTGGTACTGATCCCTTCCTTTTGGGCTGCCAGGACATTTTCTTCTATCGCCTTAAAATGCTGATCGGGAGTTTTTTTGAGTTGGTGCTTGAGATGATTGAGAGACCCTTTGGTGAGCAGGTTTTGCACTTTGGCTCCGGCTTTTTGCAGCCAATCGATGGAAGTACCGCCATCGACAAAAGTCAAAATTTCAACATTTTGATCGTGGCCTTGGGTCTGTGCCCACTGGCTCACCTCCTGAACCGCCTTGAGCTCACCATCTGAAACACGAGCCGAAGCAATTTCGATACGATCTACTTTCAGCTCGTCCAGTAAAAGTTTGGACAAAGCCAATTTTTCGGCTACAGAAAAAGAGACACCCGAAGTCTGTTCCCCATCGCGTAGGGTAGTGTCCATGATCTCAATCGTTCTTTTTTTCATCGCCAATAATAGAGAGTGATATCCTAGAGGGGCGTTTGTTGTGAAAATGTTTTGATCTCCTCCTTGATGTTGAGTAAGTAATCAATGTCATCGAAGCCATTGGTCATGTTCTCCTTCTTGTAAGGGTTAATTTCAAAACTTTCGGACTGGCCAGTAGCGTCAATACTTATCTTTTGTTGGGGCAAGTCCACGGTGATTGTAGCGTCAGGATTTGTTTTAATTGCAGAAAATATTTGCTCCAAAAATTCGGGACTGACCTGAACGGGCAGTACCCCTACATTGAGACAATTATTTCTAAAAATATCAGCAAAAAAACTAGAGACAACACAACGAAAACCATAATCGTAAATGGCCCATGCAGCGTGTTCTCTGGAAGAACCCGAACCAAAGTTTTTTCCTCCTACCAAGATTTGACCTCCATAGGTGGCGTTGTTCAATACAAAATCCGATTTGGGAGAGTCGTCACTATTGTAACGCCAGTCCCTAAAAAGATTGTCACCAAAACCTACCCTTTCGGTAGCTTTTAAAAATCGTGCGGGGATGATCTGATCCGTATCTACATTTTCGATGGGTAGTGGAACGGCGGTACTGTTGAGTATGTCGAATTTATCGTATGCCATTAGGAATTGATTAAGGTTCGTGGATCGGTTACTTTTCCGGTTACTGCGGCAGCGGCGGCCATAATAGGACTGGCCAGTAGTGTTCTGGAACCAGGTCCTTGTCGTCCTTCAAAATTACGGTTAGAGGTACTCACAGCATATTTGCCTTGAGGTACCTTGTCATCGTTCATTGCCAAACAGGCAGAACAACCTGGCTCGCGCAATTCAAAACCAGATGCCTCAAGGATGTCTAACAAGCCCTCTTCTTTGATGGCTTTTTCAACTTTATGGGAACCAGGAACCAACCAAGCCGTTACATTATCTGCTTTTTTCCTGCCCTTAACGATTTCGGTAAAGGCACGGAAATCCTCTATTCTTCCATTGGTACAGCTACCGATAAAAACAAAATCAATTTCCTTACCGATCATGGTTTCACCTTCGTTGTAGCCCATGTAACTGAGGGATTTTTGATAGGTCGAAACACCGCCCTCAATGCTATCTGCCATGGGGATGTCTTTACTGATGCCAATGCCCATACCGGGATTGGTTCCAAAGGTGATCATGGGTTCTATTTCCTCTCCTTTGAAGAAAAACTCTTTATCGAATTGCGCTCCTTCATCGGTGTAAAGTTCTTGCCAAAAATCCATGGCTTTATCCCAATCAGCTCCTTTGGGCGTAAACTCTCGCCCTTTGATATAATGGAATGTTTTTTCGTCGGGAGCGATCATACCTCCTCTGGCACCCATTTCGATGCTCAGGTTACAAACGGTCATCCGACCCTCCATACTCATATTCTTAAATACATCTCCGGCGTATTCAACAAAATGCCCTGTGGCTCCGGAGGTGGTCAATTGAGATATGATAAAAAGGGCAACGTCTTTTGGCGTTACTCCCTTTTGAAGTTGACCATCGATGGTAATTCTCATTTTTTTTGGTTTGGGCTGGAGGATGCACTGAGTAGATAAAACCATTTCTACCTCAGAAGTTCCAATCCCAAAAGCGATGGCACCAAAAGCGCCGTGGGTGGAAGTGTGGGAGTCACCACAAACAATGGTTGCACCGGGAACGGTGATGCCATATTCAGGTCCTACCACATGGACGATTCCATTTTTCTCGTGTCCCAGTCCCCAATAGGAAATACCGTGTTCGGCGGCATTTTTTTCCAAAGCATCCAATTGTTTGGCTGAGAGTGGATCCTGTACAGGGAGATGCTGGTTGATGGTTGGCGTATTGTGATCAGCCGTAGCAAAAGTACGCTCAGGGTACATCACCTTGATGTTTCTGTTTTTCAGTCCCAAAAAAGCAACTGGGCTGGTAACTTCATGAACCATGTGCCGATCAATAAACAATACATCGGGTCCCTGATCGATTTGCTGGACTACATGCTTGTCCCAAACTTTATCAAAAAGTGTTTTCTTCATTATGCTGCAAAAATAAGTGTTTTATAAACCGCAGGCCTCAATTATTTTCGGAATGTCATTATCATTCACTTCCTTTTGTCGGTCTGCTACTTTTAAAAATTCTTTGTAAACTTTATCCAATTGAAGTTTATCCAACTCATAGCCGATGTTCTTAGCCCTGTATGCCAGTGCGGCACGACCACTTCTAGCGGTAAGGACAATGGCGGATTGGGTAACGCCAACATCATGGGGATCCATGATTTCGTAGGTTTCACGTTTTTTGATTACCCCATCTTGATGAATACCCGAGCTGTGCGCAAAAGCATTGGCACCTACCACGGCTTTGTTGGGTTGGACAGGCATCCCCATACTTTCAGAAACCAATTGGCTGGTAGAGTATAGGAGTTTGGAGTTGATTTGAGTATCTAGTTTCAGATCGGGGTGTTGTCGCATGATCATCACCACTTCTTCCAAAGAGGTATTTCCTGCTCTTTCACCAATACCGTTTATGGTACACTCTATCTGTCTGGCACCGTTAAGCACCCCTGCTATGGAGTTGGCTGTAGCCAATCCCAAGTCATTATGACAGTGACAGGACAAGATGGCCTTGTCAATTCCTTTGACATTTTCTTTTAAGTACTTGATTTTGGCACCGTATTCTTCTGGCAGACAATAGCCAGTCGTGTCAGGGATGTTGAGCACTGTAGCACCTGCTTTGATTACGGCCTCACAGACTCGAGCCAGATATTCATTATCTGTTCTTCCAGCATCTTCGGCATAGAATTCAATGTCTTCAACAAAACTTTTAGCATAGCGGACGGCACCTACTGCTCTTTCGATAATCTCGTCCCTATTGGAATTGAATTTGTATTTGATATGGGAATCCGAAGTACCGATCCCAGTGTGTATTCTAGATTTTTTGGCGTCTTTGAGGGCTTCTGCGGCCACTTCAATATCTTTTTTGACCGCACGGGTCAATCCACAGACTCTTGCATTTTTGATCAGCTGTGCGATTTTGACTACAGAGTCGAAATCACCAGGACTCGAAATAGGGAAACCAGCTTCCAGAACATCTACACCTAACTCATCCAATCGCTCAGCGATGATAAGCTTGTTTCGCGTGTCCAATTTACAGCCGGGAACCTGCTCCCCGTCGCGTAAAGTAGTGTCAAAAATTTGTACCTGTCCCTGAGCCATTGACTGCATCATTTTTAAATGCATAACGAAAGTAATGTGAAATGCTAAATACTAAGATTAATTGCTTAATTTTATTACAATATTCTCTACCTTTGTTTTGGATTTAAGTAGCTAAAATTCAAGGGTTTAAAACAGTTTTTGTTACAATGATTAATGAGCAAAAAGACAATTTATTTCAACTGATTAAGTCGTTGACCAAATCAGAAAAGCGTCAATTCAAGTTGTACGTAGGTCGAATGGGCTCTAACAATAATGCCAAATTCTTGAGTCTTTTCAATTTTTTGGACAAGTTAGACAAGTACAGTGAAAAAGCCATATTGGTTAGGGGAATTGTGACCAAACAACAGCTTTCCAACCTCAAAGCCCATTTGTACAAACAAATACTGATCAGTCTCAGACTGAATCCCATCCACCAAAACATTCGTATTCAAATCCGAGAACAAATGGATTTTGCAGTCATTTTGTATCAAAAAGGATTGTACAAATTGAGTCTGAAAATTTTGGATAAAGCAAAGACTTTGGCTCTTAAGAACGAGGAGAAATATGCTGCTTACGACATTGTTGAGTTTGAGAAACTGATAGAATCACAATACATCACACGCAGTTTGACCAACAGAGCACAAAAACTAATACAAGAGGCCGATGCCTTGAGAACTCATAACGACCTAACCAGTCAATTGTCGAACTTGTCCCTACTGCTGTATGAGCGACTCATCAAAACGGGATACGCCAAAAGCGATGATGAGTTTCGCGAAATCACCAAGTTCTTCTATGAAAAGATGCCCACCCTTGAATTGGACAAATTGGGATTTAGAGAAAAATTGTGGTACTACAAAGCCCATGTGTGGTACAGTTTTTTGGTACAGGATTTCCTCTCTTGTTACAAGTATTCCAACAAATGGGTAGATATGTTCAACGACCATCCCGAAATGATTGCCATCCATCCCGTATTTTACCTCAAAGGAAACAATTTTTTGATGGAATCTTTGGCATTGATCAAGTACCCTGAAAAGTTCAAGGAAACCCTTCTCAACATGACGACCACAATCGAATCGGAGGAATTTCCTAAAAATGACAACTTAGCGGCACTGTGTTTTTTGTATTCCTTCAACAACCGGTTCAATATGTATTTCCTCCAAGGCGAATTTGAGGAGGGTTTAACCATTTTGCCAGAGGTGGTTCGTGGAATTGAAAAATTCAAAAACCAAATCGATCCACACCACGTGATGATGTTTTACTACAAAACAGCTTGTTTGTATTTCGGTTTGGAGGATCATGAAAACTGCATTGTCTATTTGAATAAAATCATCAACAACAAGCACCTGAAGATGCGCGAAGACTTATTGTGTTTCACCAGAGTGTTAAGTGTGGTGGCTCACTACGAAGCAGGGTATGATTATCATCTGGAAGCCCATTTGAGAGAAACCTACAAGTTTTTGATCAAAATGAACGACTTACACGAGGTGCAAAAAGCCATGATTCGTTTTGTCCGCTCCTTGGGTGACATCTACCCCCATGAGTTAAAAGCTGCTTTTATCCGACTTCATAAGGAACTCATACAGTACGAAGACGACCCCTATGAACGAAGAGCATTTTTGTATTTGGATGTTTTGTCATGGTTGGAAAGTAAAATTGAAAACCGTCCTGTGGGCGAGATCATTCGAGAAAAAGCCAAAGTCATCAATCGGAAAGATCGAAATTCCATTCAGGTTTAGTTGGCGAGGGTGCTAAAATCTCAATCCTCTCCTTAGTAGTAGGATGATCTATCACCAGCAATCTTGCATGTAAATCAATACTTCCATCGGGATTGCTTCGCTTGGCTCCGTACTTTAAATCCCCTTTGATGGGAAACCCCACCTGACTCAACTGACTCCTGATTTGATGGTGTCTTCCCGTTTCTAACTTAATCTCCAAAACCGAATAACGATCCAATTGAGTCAAGATTTTGTAATGAAGAATTGCTTTTTTTGACTCCTTCAGCTCACGGTCATGAGCAAAAGATTTATTCATTTTGGTATTGCGTTTCAACCAATGAGATAGGGTAGCAGTAGGGGGGTCGATACCGGGAGGGACGATCGCCCAGTAGGTTTTGTCGATCTTGCGTTCTTTGAACTGAAGGTTCATTCTGGCTAAGGCTTTGGAGGTTCTGGCAAAAAGAACGACTCCACTGGTGGGGCGATCAAGGCGATGAATCACCCCCAAAAAAACGGCTCCAGGTTTGTTGTATTTCTTTTTGATGTAGGACTTGACTTTCTCTACCAGCGGTTCGTCTCCAGTTTTGTCGCCTTGAACCAAATCTCCCGCAGCTTTGTTTACTGCGATCAGATGATTGTCTTCGTAAAGGATGGTTACCACAGTAGAGCAGAGACTAATATTGTTCCTTATTGTTGGGGAAATCCAATTTTTTTACATCCAAGGCATATTCTTTTACAGCATCGGAAATCACACTGTCGAGGTCTAAGTAACGACGCAAAAACCTTGGGCTGAACTCTTTGTTCATTCCCAACATATCATTCAGTACCAAAACCTGACCGTCCACCTGAGCACCTGCGCCAATCCCAATAACGGGAATGTTTACGCTTTTAGTGACTTTTTCAGCGAGTTTAGCAGGAATTTTTTCAAGTACAATACCAAAACAACCTGCTTTTTCCAGCATTTTTGCATCTTCCAAAAGTTGTTTTGCTTCGGCTTCCTCCTTGGCGCGAACGCTGTAGGTTCCAAATTTGTAAATGGATTGGGGGGTCAAACCCAAATGTCCCATGACCGGAATACCCGCCTGCAGGATACGCTCTATTGAATCTTGAATCTGGCTTCCACCTTCCAATTTTACCGCATGAGCTCCCGCTTCTTTCATAATCCTTATCGCCGAACGCAGGGCTTCTTTGGAGTCTGCTTGGTAAGTTCCAAATGGGAGATCGACTACCACCAGTGCTCTTTCCACCCCACGAACCACACCAGCAGCATGATAGATCATCTGATCCAGCGTGATGGGTAAAGTCGTCTCATGACCCGCCATAACATTAGAAGCCGAGTCACCTACAAGAATAACATCGATTCCTGCTTTGTCGATGATACCGGCCATAGTAAAATCATAGGCTGTGAGCATCGCAATTTTTTCCCCTTTGGCTTTGAACTCTGCCAAAGTTCGGGTGGTAATGCGCGCGTAATTGTTTTTTGCTTTTGACATTTCGTGTGTAAATGTAGTTTTTTTTGTTTTTAAAATGTAAAAAAATGTTTGAATCGGATCAATATAGTATGACAAGCTGTCATAAATACATGAATGGCACAATGCTTGTTTTAAATTTTGAAAACACAAAAATATCATGAGTAAAATAATCGGAATTGACTTAGGAACCACCAATTCATGTGTTTCCGTTATGGAAGGAAACGAACCTGTGGTCATTCCTAATGCCGAAGGTAAAAGAACAACTCCCTCTGTTATTGCATTTGTAGAGGGAGGCGAAATAAAAGTGGGGGATCCTGCCAAAAGACAGGCAGTAACCAACCCCACCAAAACGATTGCATCCATAAAAAGATTTATGGGCAATAAATTCTCCGAATCTTCCAAAGAATCCAAAACCGTAGCTTATAAGGTTGTCAAAGGTGATAATGATACCCCTAGAGTTGACATCGATGGGCGTTTGTACACACCTCAAGAGTTATCGGCGATGATTCTTCAAAAAATGAAAAAAACAGCTGAGGATTACTTGGGTCAGGATGTAAGCGAGGCGGTCATTACAGTACCGGCCTACTTCAACGACGCCCAACGTCAAGCCACCAAAGAGGCAGGGGAAATTTCAGGACTAAAAGTACAAAGGATCATCAACGAACCCACTGCTGCAGCTCTGGCGTTTGGTTTGGATAAAAAAAGTGGTGGTGACAGTAAAATTGCCGTTTATGATTTAGGAGGGGGAACTTTCGATATCTCCATACTAGAATTAGGTGATGGCGTATTCGAGGTCTTGTCTACTAACGGAGATACCCACTTGGGGGGAGATGATTTTGACCAAGTTTTGATTGATTTCTTGGCAGACGACTTCAAAAAATCCGAGCAAATCGATTTGAGAGAAGACCCCATGGCATTGCAACGATTGAAAGAGGCAGCGGAAAAAGCCAAAATAGAATTGTCATCTTCTGCTCAAACCGAAATCAATTTGCCCTATGTTACTGCAACAGCGTCTGGCCCCAAACACTTGGTTACAACGCTAACAAGAGCCAAGTTTGAGCAACTCTCTGATAAACTGGTCAAAAGATCCATGGCTCCTGTCAAAAAGGCCCTTGAAGACGCTGGTCTTTCAACAGGAGACATCGATGAAGTGATTTTGGTTGGAGGTTCTACCCGAATTCCAATTATTCAAGAAGAAGTAGAAAAGTTTTTTGGGAAGAAACCTTCCAAAGGAGTCAACCCCGATGAGGTAGTGGCCATTGGTGCTGCCATCCAGGGAGGTGTGTTGACTGGTGATGTAAAAGACGTATTGCTTCTCGATGTTACCCCATTGTCTTTGGGAATCGAAACCATGGGAAGCGTAATGACCAAGCTCATCGACGCCAATACCACCATTCCCACCAAAAAATCACAAGTATTTTCAACTGCAGCAGACAATCAACCCTCTGTTGAGATTCATGTCCTACAAGGTGAGCGGTCCATGGCATCTGATAACAAAACCATCGGAAGATTTCATTTAGACGGAATTCCACCAGCTCCAAGGGGAACACCTCAAATTGAAGTAACCTTTGATATTGATGCTAACGGTATCATCAAAGTGAGCGCTTCTGACAAAGCCACCGGAAAATCTCAAGACATTCGCATCGAGGCTTCTTCAGGACTCACTGAGGAAGAAATTGAGAAAATGAAACAAGAGGCAGAGGCCAATGCTGAAAGCGATAAAAAAGCAAAAGAACAAGTCGATAAGCTCAACAGTGCGGATCAGATGATTTTTCAGACCGAAAAGCAATTGAAAGAATTTGGGGAGAAACTTTCTGATGATAAAAAAGCACCTATTGAGTCTGCACTAGAGGAATTGAAAAAATCCTATGAGTCCAAAGACCTAACTGCCATCGACGCTTCCTTGGAAAAAATCAACGAGGCATGGAAAAACGCTTCCGAAGAAATGTACAAAGCGCAAGCCGAGGCTGGTTCTGATGGAACAGCAGGAACTCCCCCTCCAGATTCTGGAACAAAAGAGGATGCCAAAGGAGGCGATGATGTCCAAGATGTGGATTTCGAAGAAGTGAAAGACTGATTTTAATTTAATCATGATTTAACAAAACCTTCCGTTTGTCACGAGCGGAAGGTTTTATTGTTTTAA
>JAYNHF010000052.1:0-10153 GCA_038107695.1 Flavobacteriaceae bacterium
TCATGGTAAGATTTGGGGCAAAAAGGGAGGATTTATCCTCCCTTTTTATTTTTACTCCTTTTACATCAGGTTTAGCAGCCTAATTATTCTGCTCGTAGCGTTCACTTACTTTCTCCCAATTAATCACATTAAAAAAAGCACCGATATAATCAGGCCTCCTGTTTTGGTAGTTCAAGTAATAAGCATGTTCCCAAACATCAAGTCCAAGAATAGGTACTCCACCACACCCTACATTAGGCATTAACGGATTGTCTTGGTTAGCAGAAGAACAAACTTCGACCTTTCCTCCTGGATGAACACAAAGCCAAGCCCATCCCGAACCAAATTGCGTGGCTGCAGCATTAGAAAAAGCTGTTTTGAAGTCTTCAAAAGATCCATAAGCATCATCAATTGCCTGAGCCAAAGCTCCGTTAGGAGTTCCGCCTCCGTTTGGACTCATGATTTCCCAGAACAAACAGTGGTTGTAAAAACCTCCCCCATTGTTCCTCAGGGCAGCATTGTTCATGTCCATATTTTGTAAAATGGATTCAATGGAGTCAGATTCCTTTCCTGAGCCCTCTAATGCACCATTGAGTTTGGTTGTATAACCTGCGTGGTGTTTTCCATGGTGTATCTCCATGGTTTTTGCATCAATATGCGGTTCTAAAGCATCTTTTGCATAAGGTAATTGTGGTAATTCAAAAGCCATAATAGTTTTATTTTCAACAAAAGTAAAATTTCTTTTACTCATTCCGTAAGGGATGACGTCGAAAAAAACTAAATTTAATTATTTTACGTGGCCATGAAATCAAGTCCTTTTCAAATCATAAATGCAGCGGCAGGATCAGGAAAGACATATGCCTTGGTGTATGATTATCTTAAAAAATTACTTTCCTCAGAGTCAGAGGATGGCTACAAAAATATGTTGGCCCTGACTTTTACCAACAAAGCTGTCAATGAAATGAAGTATCGGATACTAAACAACCTTTACCTCATTGCCTATTCAATAGATGATGATAAAATCAAATACGTTCGTTCCAGTCTAATTATTGATTTAAAAATAGATTCTTCTTCCCTCCAGCAGAAAGCCAAAAGGATATTGAATAAAATCCTTCACGAGTATGCTGCTTTTGAAGTAATTACACTGGATAGTTTCACCCACAAAATCATAAAAAGCTTTGCTCAAGATCTGAAAATACCTGCAAGTTTTGAGGTTACTCTAGACAGTGATTTGTTATTAGAGGAAATGACTGAAAACCTCATAGACCAGGCAGGTATCGATCAACCCTTGACCCATATTTTGGTTGCTTTTAGTTTGAGCAAAACTGAGGAGCTCAAAAGTTGGAACATCGGTAAAGATCTTTTTGATTTTTCAAAAATGTTACTCAATGAAAACGATCGATTGCCTTTGTCTCAATTAAAAAAAATGGAGCAACAGGTTTTTCAAACTGAAAAAAAGTTTTTTGAAAAACATTTCAAGACAATAAGGGACGAATTTCAAACCATTGGGAGAAACGTCTTAAAATTATTTAACGACCGTGGTTTGATTGCGGATGATTTTAATCGTAAAACCCTTTACAGACACTTTGAAAAAATAGCCCAAGGCAATCTTGATAAACTCTATGAAAATCAATTAGAGAAAAATCTATCCGAAGGGCAGCGTCTTTACACCCAATCCTTACCAGAAGAAAAAAAATTATTAATTGATGCCCTAACTTCTCAACTGCTGGAAAGTTTTATCCAGGCCCGAACAAAGGCGGGGCAGTTAATGCTTCTCAAGAGTCTTATCAGTGAGTGGACTCCGCTAACACTGATCGGACAAATGGAAAAAGGACTCGAGGCGCTACAAATTCCTGAAAATCGATTGCTTCTCAGTCGCTTTAATGAAATGATTGATGAAGAAATTTCAGGGCTTGAAGCACCCTACATTTACGAACGTTTGGGAGAAAAGTACCGTTATTATTTTATCGATGAATTTCAGGACACTTCGCGATTACAATGGAAAAATCTCATTCCCCTTATATCCAATGCTCTTATGGGATTGGATGATGAACAAAAACCGGGATCTCTACTTTTGGTTGGCGATCCCAAACAGGCAATCTATCGCTGGAGAGGCGGGGACAACGAACAGTTTTTAAGGCTTTTGAAAAAAGAAAGCCCCTTTCAATTGACCCCTAATATCAAACTTTTACCTAAAAATTACAGAAGCCAAGAGGCCATTGTCGATTTCAATAATCAATTCTTTGCATGGGTAGGATCAATGTCCGAAGATCCACAACAAAAACAAATGTTTAGGGAACAAACCCAACAAGAATTCAATGATAAAAAAGGAGGGCAAGTAGTGGTGCGATTTATCGAAAAAGGTAGGAAAAAAGAAGACACTATTCCCGACTATCAAGAACAGACAGTAGCTTCCCTCATGAAGGCTAAGTCCAATGATTTTCTCTGGAAACACATGGCCGTATTGGTCAGAAAAAAAGAACAAGCTGCATTCATAGCCCAAGCACTACAGGCAAATAATATCCCTTTTATTTCCTCAGAGTCTTTATCGGTTGGAAGTTCTTCCAAAGTCAATTTCCTGATGGCATTCATTCGTTTAGCAATAGATCCCGATGATCATGAGCAAAGAAAAAATATAATTCAATTTTTGTGTGAGCAATGGCGACCCGAAAAGGATTTGGACCTTACTTTAAGCGAACTGGTTTTTTTGCCAATTTTTGGTTTTCAAAACGAAATCAAAAAACAATTTGACATCTCCTTTGATTACCAAATTTTCTCTAAAAAATCTATCTACAACGCCTTAGAATACGCCATTGACTCTTTTGGATTAGCGGATAATATGGAAGCTCATTTGAACGCTTTTCTAGACGACGTCTTCGAATTCAGTTTTCGAGAAGAGGCGAGTTTTTTGAGTTATCTGCATCACTGGGAACAAAAAGGAAGTGATCAAAAAATCGTCATTCCTGAGGGTACAGATGCCGTTAAAATAATGACCATTCACAAATCCAAAGGACTAGAATTTCCTGTTGTAGTACTTCCTTTTGCATCAGAAGATTTGATCCCTACCCGAAGCCGAAAGGTGTGGTATCCCATCAAAAATCACTTTGATACTTCTTTTGATTGGGGGAGGATCCAATTTTCAAAAAAACTTAAATATTTGGGTGAGGAGGGAACGGCTTTCTACGAGCGAGAACTATTGGCAGAGAGGGGAGATGCCCTCAATACCTTTTATGTTGCATTAACGCGAGCCGTTTCAGAAATGCATCTCATTTGTCATCTTGAAAAAAAAACCAGCCAAGTTGATAAAAGTTACGCAACTTTACTCAATCATTTTGTTAGAAGTAAAAATCACGAACCCAACACAGAAAACCCCTTTGAGTGGGGCGTTGCTCAAAAGGGGAAAAAAGACAAAGACGAATACATTCCAAAAACCGTTAAACCCCATTTCAAATTTCAACCCAATTGGCAAAAAAAACTTTGGGTGCAAATCAGTAACCAACACGACATTTCCTCAATTGCAGCGCGACAAGAAGGATTATTGGTTCACGATTTACTGGCACAGGTTTTATTTTCTACCGATGTTACTGCTGTGGTGACCGAAGCCCTTCATTCTGGAAGTATCATCGAGGATGAATATGACCATTATCTGCAAATGGTGAACAAGGTTGTTGAACATCCAGAACTTTCTGCATTTTTTGAAACTGGAGTGGAGGTCTTCAATGAGAAAGATATTTTAATCCCTCAGGGAAGCTATGTCCGCCCAGATCGAGTAGTCAAAAATGACGATGGCTGGGTTATCATCGATTACAAAACAGGAAAGCATCAGCCCCATCACGAAAAACAAATCATTAGATATGCTGAAGTACTAGGGCAAATGACCCATCAAACTTCAAAGTGTTTTTTGGTTTACATCGGAAAAAACACGGTGGTAAAATCAATAGTATGAAGTTGAACCGTTTAAAAAAACAGCTTAAATGAAATCGTTTCTTGATGAAATAGCCCAAGAAATTGTCAGTTCAAATCACCCTTTTGAATCGATAAAGATTGTGGTACCCAGTCGCAGGGCAAGCTTGTTTCTAAAAAATGCCTTGGCCCGCCAAATTCAAAAACCAGCCTTTGCACCTGAAATCGTAAGCATTGAAAATTTTGTAGAGGAATTATCTGGGTTAAAAAAAGTTCCCCCTGTTGAGTTGATTTTTGAATTCTATGCTTCATACAAACAGCTATCGAGTCAAGACCATAATGATACATTTGATCAATTTTTGGGTTGGGCTCCCACTATTCTATCTGACTTTAATGAAATGGATGCTCATTTGGTGGATGCTAAAAGTTTTTTTGACTTCCAATTTTCGCTTCAAGAAATGACCCAATGGACCAAGAGCGAGAACCAGAACAAAATCGTTCACAACCATATTGAGTTTTGGAGACTCATGCCTGATTTATATGCCGAATTAAACGAGCGCCTCCAACAACAACAACAAGGCACTTTGGGATTTATTTTTAGAGAGGCAGTGGCCAATTTGGAGTTTTATTTGGAACAGAATAATAAACAACATTTTTTCGTTGGCTTCAACGCACTGAATGAGTCCGAATCACAAATCATACAAGAATTTATTTCGAGGAACAAGGGAAGTGTACATTGGGATATCGATCAGTATTTTTATCAAGACAAAGTACATGCAGCCAGTAAGTTTATTCGTCAATATCATAAGAGTTGGAAATCCCTAAGGTCTAAACCAGTTTCATTTCAAAATAATTATGAAAAGTCGAAAAAAATAGAAATTATTGGTGTCAGTAAAAACATTGCTCAAGCAAAGTATGCAGCTCAATTAGCGGGAAAACTGTCCACCGAATATCCCGAGGAAAAAACAGCAGTGGTGCTGGGCAACGAATCCCTTCTCACTCCAGCACTCTCTGCCATCGAAGGGGATGAGTTGGGATGGAACGTCACTATGGGCTATCCCTTGGACGGTACCCCTACCTCCGACTTTTTTGAACTTTTTTTTCAATTGCATGTAAATACCAAAAATCAATTCTTTTTTTACAAAAACCTAAAAAGTTTGTTGTCAACCCCATGGTGTCTTCCATTACTACAATTTCATCAATTGGATTTTGAAAAATCTTTGAAAGATATTGAATCCAAAAACCTCTATCGTTTTCCGCAAAACAAACTCCTTACTCACAAGGACCCTACTTCAATTGATCATTGTTTTTTTGGCCCTTTCAAAACCATCGCACATTTTATCGATAGACTGATCCGTATTTGCGACCATTTTATTCTTTTTTTAGAGCAGTCAAAAGAAGAAACTGCCGCATTGCATTTGTCGTATTTTCAAAAATTCAAAAAGCTATTCAACCAACTCAAAATCATGCATCACAAGCATCCATTTGTTGAAGAGCTGTCCTTGCTTATTTTGGTTTACAGAACCCTGACAAAAGGCGAGAAGATTGATTTTTTGGGGGAACCTTTAGAGGGCATCCAATTTATGGGTTTGTTGGAAACCCGTTTACTAGATTTTGACAATTTGATCATCACCAACCTCAACGAGGGAATCTTACCTGCTGGAAAAAAGAATTCTTCTTTCCTTCCCTTCGACCTGAAGAAAAAATTTAATCTTCCTACTTTTTTGGAAAACGATGCCATCTACACCTATCACTTCTATCGATTAATTCAAAGAGCCAAAAGGGTTTATCTTCTGTACAATAACCAAAGTGATGGATTGAATTCCGGTGAAATGAGTCGTTTTTTATACCAACTAAAATATCAAAAACATCCTGCCCATACGATTGATGAAAAGCAATTGATATTGGATTATCACACACCCGAAGCCCCTGCTTTGCAAATCAAAAAAACTGAAAACATCCAGCACCGATTGCGTACCATTGCAGAAAAGGGTTTTTCACCTTCATCTCTTTCACTCTATTTGAGAAACCCTTTGGATTTTTATTATCAGAGGGTGTTGGGAATCAAAGAAAAAACAAGCATGGAGTCAACCATCAACAATATGGACAAAGGCAATCTGGTCCATGAGGTTGTTGAAAAACTTTATTTACCGTATAAAAATCAGATTCTCAAGCCTGCTGATTTTGACCAAATGAAAGAGTTTCTTCTTCCATTAATGGAAAAAAGCTATCAATCTATTTACCACGGAACCCAAAAAAAAACAGGAAGGAACCTCATCATTTTTGAAGTACTGAAAAAATCCATTATAGATTTTCTAAACTTGGAAAAAAAATATGTAAGCGAGGGAAACCAAATCAAAATACTTCACCTAGAACAAGAGTTTGAACAAAAAATACAACTGCCAGGAATGGACTTCAACATCAAACTTATCGGGGTAGTAGATCGCATTGATCTTTTCAACGACACCTTGAGAATCATCGACTATAAAACAGGAATGATTCAGCCCAAACAACTCAAATTACCACATTGGGACGTGTTTAACCAAGATACAGATTATGCCTATTTATTTCAAATTTTACTTTATTCCTTCGCTCAAAAATCACTTTTGTCACAACACAAAAATGCAGCTGCTGGAATCATTTCTTTCAGAAATCTACCTCAATACTTTATGTCTTTTTCTCAACAGAAAGATGATAATGCTTTGAACTCTGAAAACTTGAGTCGCTTTGAATCAACACTGATTCAAATAATCAGTGAAATTTTCGATTCTGAGATTAATTTTTACGACAAAACATGATTCATTGGATTATCATTATATTATTCAATATATTTATTAAAATTATTTAAATGAGCGATTCATTTGACGATCAGAAAAAGGAAAAAGGGATAAAGAAGGAGCAACTCCACTGGTTGCTGCGAATTATCACCCTTGGAGATCGATTTTCTTTGCAAGATTTCTATGATAGAATTAAGAAAGGTTTTGTAGAGTTTCTCATTGTATTTTTTGGGGTATTGGTTTCCTTTGGAGTCGAGAGTCAAGGAGAGGATTTTGGAGACAGAGAGTCCAATGTCGATAACCTAATAGGATTGAGAGATGAAATGATCGACATACAAGAATACACCCAAATTTACATGGAGGAAAATGAATGGATTCGATCATTGTATAACAAGTTGTATGAACAATGGGATCAAGACAGAGACAGTGTCTTTTTGTTCATAGATGAGGCCGATGATCAACCCTATTCCCCTCTTTCATTTTACAACAATTACAATCCTTTTAATCCTCCCAGGGTAGTTTATGAAGCCATTAAACTAGACGGAACCTTCAGGTTTTTGGGGTCAGAGGTAGGGCGGTTTGTTAACAACACCTATGATGGTACCGATTTGAAGTATTTGATGCTCAATACCGACCGAGAGGAAAAAGTTTATGTAGATCAATTCGAGGGGCAGGTAGCCAACAAGTGGATTTATGAGTTGGATAAAATCGATTTGTATGACACTGAATTTTGGATCAAAAACCGTAAATATTTCCAAAGAGAAAAATTCCTCAAATACAATCTTTTCAAGAGGCTAGGTCTTTGGGAACAGATATCGGAACAGCTGGTTGATTACGATAAGACATTGGAGCGTAATATCAAAAAACTCGACTCTGTGATTCAACTCAAAGAAGATGAGTTCGTGTTTATCTACTGGTGGTTTTAGGACTTTTCGATCAGGCCAGCAACCAATTTTCCAGAGATCAAAGCGGGAGGAACACCGGGACCTGGAACCGTCAATTGTCCCGTGAAATACAAATTTTTCACCTTCTTGCTTTTTAATTTAGGTCTTAAGAATGCCGTTTGTAAAAGTGTATTGGCCATTCCATATGCATTGCCTTTGTAGGAATTGTAAACTGAGATAAAATCGTTCACACAAAAAGATTCTCTGAAGAGAATGTCATTCTTCAGGCTTTGACGAGTGAGTTTTTCCAGACGCTCTAGTACAATTTCAAAATAGCGATTTCTCAACTGATCCGTGTCCTCTAATCCAGGGGCTATGGGGATCAAAATAAAACAGGCTTCTTTGCCCTGTGGTGCCATATTAGAATCAGAAATCGATGGAAAATTGGCATAGAACAATGGTTCTTTTGGCCATTCAGACGTATCATAGATTGTTTTCGCGTGAGCGTCAAAATCTACATCAAAAAATAAAGTATGGTGAGAAACATTTTTAACCTTCTTGTTCAAGCCCACATAAAAGAGTAGGGAAGAGGGGGCAAATGTTTTTTTATCCCAATAAGCTTCACTGTATGCTCTAAATGATTTGGGCATCAGAGTTTCTGTATGGTGATAGTCTGCTCCGCTCAAAACCACATCCGAAAAAACACTTTTTCCATTGATTTTTATTCCAATTGCAGTTTTGTTTTCCAGGAGAATCTCCTCTACTGGACTGTTTAAATGAATTTTTACACCGAGTTCCTCAGCTAACTTTACCATTCCTTTTACAATACTGTACATCCCATCCTTGGGGTGCCAGGTTCCCAAGCCAAAATCGGCATAATTCATAAAATTATAGAATGCGGGAGTGTCTGCTGGCTTGGCACCCAAAAACAAGACTGGAAACTGTAGAATTTGCGCCAATTTGGGATTTTTGAACTCTTTGCTGACTTCCTTTTTTACGGTCGAAAAAAAGTAACCTATTTTTTTTATGGTATCAGGGGTAACCAATTCAAGCGGTGATATTCCCGGGCGATACACCAACTCATCTATGGCAATTTTGTAATTGTCCGCTGCTTTCTCGATAAATTTTTTGAGTTTGACAGCACTCCCTTTTTCTTCCATTTCAAATGCGGAGTAGATTTTTTCTAAGGAATCTCCAATTAGTATTGAATCGTTTTCTCCAAAATACACTTGATACCCTGGATCTAGCCGTTCAAGCTCGTAATAGTCACTGACCGATTTCCCGAAATCTCCAAAAAACTTCTCAAAAACATCTGGCATCCAATACCATGATGGACCAATGTCAAAAACAAACCCCTGTTTTTTTAACTGTCGGGCCCGCCCTCCAGGGCTGCTGTTTTTTTCAAAAACTTGAACTTGATGTCCTCTTTGTGCCAAATAGCAGGCTGCTGATAGTGACGAAAATCCTGAGCCTACAATGCTGATGTTCTTTTTCATAACATTACAAAGCTATCAATAAACTCTATGGGTTGGTGATTACGACAATGATAAATCATAGAACTTTCAAACATTCTAAAAAATATGTTCAAAATACGATTTCAACATCATTAATTCTTTCCTCTTCTCATTGTGTAAATTTCCTCAACAAATGAAGCTGAAATAATCCCCGTGGGGATGGCTACAATTCCTATTCCAATCAACGAAATGAAGGAAGCAAAAACCTTACCTCCAGGAGTGATGGGATAAACATCTCCATAGCCTACAGTGGCTAGAGAAACTGTAGCCCACCATATTGATTCGGTGATACTTGAAAACTTATCGGGTTGGGCTTCGTTCTCAAGATAATAAATCGCTGAGGCTGAAAATAAAATCGCTAAAGTTGAAAGAAATAAAGTGAATTTTAACTCATTCTTAACCCCTTTTAAAGCTTTGATAAACAGTTTAAGTGAACTGCTGTCTCGACCCAATTTGAATATTCGAGTCAATCGGAAAAGCCTTAATATTCGCAAGAACCTTCCGTCTACCTTGATAAATTGATTCAAGAAAAAAGGCAGGATAGAAACCAGATCGATCAAACCAAACGTACTGAATACATATTGAAAAACTCCCTTCATCTGCTTGTCCTGATAGGCCAATCGGATGCGGTAAAGGTATTCAAATGAGAAAATGTAGATAGAGAATGCTTCAAAAATATGAAAATAAGGTCCATAAACATTTCGTATGGATGCATGTGATTCAAGAATCATTGCCAAAACATTGACAATGATTAGCAAATAAATAAACTTATCGAAAAGAACTTTAGACTTCAAACCAATTATTTTTTGGAGAGGTCTATGAAGATTCCAATCAATACCCCAATGATTGAGACAATTACCACAAAGGCTACAAAAGAAGGCGTCATAATTAATATATATAGTAAGTCAAAGATAATCAATTTGAATTCCAATAAATGAATTGAAATTTCAATTTTTGTTTTTTTTTGTTTAACTTTTTTTTGTTTGAGTTTTTTTATATATCTTTAAACAGTTTAAATTCAATTTGGTTTATTAACGCCTCTGCAACTACTATCTCCTAAAGTCAAATTCTAAAATCCTAGCAGAGGCGTTTTTTT
>JAYNHF010000053.1:0-2172 GCA_038107695.1 Flavobacteriaceae bacterium
TACCAGAGAATAAAAACCTCATGTTGGTTGGTGCACAAGCAGAATTAGCGTTCACTAAAAGTGTGTTTTTCACTACCTTCTTACAATATAACACCCAGATTGAAAACTTCAACATCAATAGTAGGCTTCAATGGAGATTTAAACCCATGAGTGACTTGTATCTGGTTTTCAGTGAAAATTACCTTACGACCGATTTTTCTACAAAAAACCGAGGTATTGTCCTTAAATTCCAATATTGGTTCCAATAAAACACCCAAAAACACTGAATTTTGACACTTAATTCCAACACTGATAAAAAAACTTTTTAACAAAAATTAACATTTGAAGTCATTGCCCCCCTAAAAGTAATAACTTCGTTTTGAATATATCATGAACTTTACTGCTAGACTAAATCGAATTAAAGAGTCACTGACCATTGGAATGGCTAAAAAGGCCAGAGAACTGAAAGCTGAGGGAAAAGATGTAATCAGTTTGAGTTTGGGTGAACCTGATTTTGACACCCCTCAACACGTCAAAGATGCAGCAATCCTAGCCATTGATGCAGGTAAAACAAAATATACCCCCGTTGGTGGAATCCCAGAATTGAAATCGGCCATTTGTAATAAGTTTTTAAGAGATTACAACATGGAAGTGGCTCCTTCAAATGTGATGGTAAGCACAGGTGCTAAACAATGCATCATGAATGCCATTTTAAGTTTAGTAGATCACAATCAAGAAGTCATTATTCCCTTACCCTATTGGGTGAGTTATTCTGAGATGGTCAATTTTGCAGGAGGTAAATCAGTCTTTATTCCATCCAAGTTTGAGGACGGGTTTGCCATAGACCTTGAAGCACTTGAGCGTTCTATAAACGATAAAACTCGAGTAGTCTTATTTTCTAGCCCATGTAATCCATCAGGTAGTTCGCTGTCTCATGACCAACTTCAGCAAATAGCTAATATCGTAAAAAAACATCCTCATGTCACCGTCATATCAGATGAAATTTATGAGCATATCAATTTTGAGGGAGAGCATACCAGCATATCTCAATTTGACGGAATCAAAGATCAACTCATCATCGTGAATGGTGTTTCAAAAGGCTTTGCCATGACTGGTTGGAGAATTGGATACATGGTTGGGCCAAAATCGATTATTGCAGCATGTGATAAACTACAGGGTCAATTTACATCAGGTGCCAACAGCATTGCACAATGGGCTGCTGCGGAGGCAATTGATGGAGACATGAAACCCACTCAACACATGGTTGATACATTCCGAGGAAGAAGAGATCTGATTGTTGAATTGCTCAGTGAAATACCGGGTATCGAAACAGACACACCCAAAGGTGCTTTTTATTTATTCCCAAAAGTGAGTGCACTCTACGGAAAAGAATTTGGAGGTAGAACCATCAACGATAGTCTTGACTTCTGCGATTATATTCTCAACACCGCGTTAGTAAGTCTAGTTCCTGGTGTTGCCTTTGGTATGGACGAGCATGTACGAATCAGTTATGCCAGTAGCGAAGAAGAATTGAGAGAGGCTATGGCAAGAATCAAAGCGGCATTAACTTGAGTAATTTAAAGACCATATTTAATCAATGGAACTCAACCACCGCATTAATTGTCGGTGATAGTATGATTGATGCCTATTTCTATGGCTCAAGTACCCGAAATAGCCCTGAAGCTCCAGTACCTATCATCAACCTAGAAAAAAAAGAACAACGACTAGGCGGTGCAGCAAATGTGGCATTGAACATCAAAGCCTTGGGAGCTAAACCCATTTTATGTAGCATTGTCGGGCCAGATAACAATGGAGTCCAACTCCAGTCATTACTTGAAAAAGAATCCTTATCAACCAAAGGTATTGTTGTGGATGAGTCTCGGTGTACAACCGTTAAAACTAGGGTTATTGGCAACAACCAACACTACCTGCGTATTGATGAAGAAGAAACAGGATTGATTAACCAGAATATTGAGAATCAACTATTTGCCACCATCGGCTCACTTATTCAGACGGCTGATGTGTTGATTTTTCAGGACTACAACAAGGGGGTGTTGAGTCCTAATTTAATAAAAATTGTTACTCAATTGTGCAACGATTCCAACGTTCCGATTGTGGTGGACCCCAAGCATGACCAGTTTTTTGATTATCAAAACTGCACCCTATTCAAGCCCAACAGAAAAGAAATTGCAG